>JBFMAB010000011.1:0-14208 GCA_040755835.1 Myxococcota bacterium | reverse complement strand
TGCACCACAGCGATTGGCGACCTACACATCGGCACCGCAGCGGCAGCATGCCCGAGCATGGCCACCGCTGCCGAGCCCTGTTTCATCCCTCCATGGTGCGCCAAGAGGCGCGTGACGACGTCAGTCCACGTCGGCGGCGGTGGGCGAGGCTCCCCCCGGTCACGGGACTTCGAGCGCGACGAGCGAGCGCGTGCCGCCGGCGCCGGGCACGATGACGCGGAGCAGCACGACGCTGCCAGACTTGATGCCTTTGAGCGCCTTCAACAGGTCGTCGCGACCGTGGACCGGCTTGCGGTTCACCTCGACGACGACGACGCCGCGGCGCAGGCCGGCGGCCTCCGCGGGCGAGCCGGGGGTCACCTCGACGACGAGCGCTCCCTGACTCGGCAGGCCCGACGCTCGCGCCATGCGGGGATCGATGTCCTGGAACGCGAGGCCCAGCCGCTTCTGGGACGACTCCGCGCCCTCGCGATCCGGCTGCCCGATGCTGCCCACGCCCTCGAGGTCGGGCCGCGTTCCGAGCTTCACCTTCACCTGGAGCTCCTTCCCTGCGCGGTAGACTGTCAGCACCACGGTGGAGTCCGGGGCCTTGAGCGCGACGAGGCGGGTGAGCGCGGTGGACGAGCCGACCCGCTCACCGTCGATCGCCACCACGACGTCCTCCTCCTGGAGGCCGGCCTTCGCCGCAGGGCTGCCCTCGTTGACGCCCGACACCAGCGCGCCGTCGCCGGTGGGCACGGAGAGCGCCTTCGCCAGCGCGGGCGAGACGTCCTGGATCGACACGCCCAGCCAGCCGCGGGTGACGAAGCCCTTCGTCTGCAGTTGCGGCAGCACCGCCTTGATGAGGTTCGACGGCACCGCGAAGCCGATGCCCGTGCCGCCGCCGATGATGGCCGTGTTCATGCCCACCACCTGCCCCTTCAGGTTGAAGAGCGGGCCGCCCGAGTTGCCGGGGTTGATGGCCGCGTCCGTCTGGAGGAACTGGTCGTAGCGCGACGCGCCGATCTGCCGATCGAGCGCCGAGATGATGCCGGCGGACACCGACGAGGCGAGGCCGAACGGGTTGCCGATCGCCACCACCCAATCGCCCGGGCGGACGCTGGACGAGTCGCCCAGCGACACCGAGGGGAGGCTCGAGAACTTCCCCTTCACCTTCACCACCGCGACGTCGGTGAGCGGGTCGCGACCCAGCACTTCGGCGTCGAGCACCTTCCCGTCGTCGAAGCGCACGCGGATCGACACCGCGCCCTCCACGACGTGGTTGTTGGTGAGGACGATGCCCGTCGGGTCGATGACGAAGCCCGAGCCCGAGCCGGGGTTGAGCGGCTCCTCGCGGCCCTTCCGGCCCAGGTTGAAGCGCTCGAGCATGTCGCGCTGCTCGTCGGACAGGCGCTTCTGCACGTCGACGTTCACCACCGCCCCCTTCACAGAGTCGACGAGCGGGGCGAGGCTGGGCAGCGCTGCGTCCTTCGTGGGCGCCTGGGCGAAGGCGGGCACGGCGAGGGCGAGGGCCAGGAGAAGGGGGAGGCGATTCATTCGGGCGGAGTGCATGACGATTCCGGTGTTAACCATGCCCGCAGAACCGATCCACCCCGGCGGGAATTTCCTCCCCGAATCCCCGGCCCGCGGGCGGGGCTCCAAGCGGACCTCTCTCTCAGTCTGACGCAGAGGTGCATGAATGGACCTTACGTGGATCACCCTGGGCGTCGTGGCGGCGCTCGTCATCGCCTCCCAGGTCCTCCGGCAGCTGGGGCAGATCAGCGGCCCAAAGGCTCGGCAGCTGGTGAAGGACGGCGCGAAGCTGGTCGACGTGCGGACCCCCGGTGAGTACAGCGCGGGCCACCTCCCCGGCGCGGTGAACGTGCCGCTGCAGGAGTTGGGCGCGCGCCTCAAGACGCTGGGTGCGAAGGAGAAGCCGCTGGTGCTGTACTGCGCCTCGGGCACCCGCAGCGCGATGGCGAAGGCGGTGCTCAAGAACGCCGGCTTCCAGCAGGTCTTCAACCTGGGCGGCATGGGCCGCTGGTAGCGGCCTCGAGCGGGTGCGACGGGGCGGGGTTTTGCGCTATGAGAAAGCCCCCCGGCCGAAAGAAAGCGTGCACCCTGCTCCCATGACGCGGCTCGCCTGGTTGTTCGCAGTCCTCCTTCTCGCGCTGACCGGCTGCCCGAACATCGACACCGGCGCCGACGGCGGCGACGGGGAGATCGTCGCCGGCCCCGAGGGCGGCATCTTCATCCGCAACGGGTTCGCCATCGACATCCCGAAGGGCGCGCTGTCCGAGGAGACGCGCATCTTCATCACCGTCATCGACACCAACATCCCCGAGGTGCCGATGCGGACGCGCATCAGCTACGGGTACCGCTTCTCGCCGAAGAGCGTCAGGTTCGCGTCGCCGGTGAAGATCTTCCTCCCGTGGCTGGAGGACCGGGTGCCGATCGCGGTCGATCCCGGCACCTTCGACATGCGGCGCAACGTCGACGCCGAGGCCTACGCGCAGCTGCCCGGCACGAAGACGACGCTGGAGCCGTTCCAGGCCGTGGAGGCGCAGACGGACCGGCTGGGTCTCTTCTGGCTGACCAGCCCGACCGACCCGAACGTCGACCGCCTCGAGATCGAGCCCGCGGAGGTCACCCTGCGCGTCGGCGACACGCAGCAGTACACCGCGCGCGTGGTGTCGCCCACCGGCGAGACGATCGACGCGCCCGTCACCTGGGCGGTGGTGCCGCCGCGCGTCGCGACCATCGACGCGAACGGGCTGCTCACCGCGAAGGATCCCGGCACCGCCACCATCACCGCGCGCGCCGGCCTGCGGGCCGTCACCGCGAAGGCCTTCGTCGTCGGCTCCACCGTCGGCCCGGGCACGTACGTGCACGACAACCCGTTCCCCACGGGGAACGATCTCTACGGAGGCGCGCTGGCGCCGGGCGGGCTGGGCACCGTGTTCGCCGGCGCGAACGGCACCGTGCTGGCGCGCGACGCGCTGGATCGCTGGACGCGGCTGTTCTCCACGCCGGGCCTGGCGCTGAAGGCGATCGGCGGCACCACCGCGGACAACGCCGTCGCCGTCGGCCGCACCGCGACGGGCTCGGGCGCGCTGCTCGAGTTCAAGGGCACCGCCGCGCCGCCGGCGCTGAGGGTCTTCCCGCCCACGCAGATCAGCGACCTCGGCGCGCTGTGGTTCGACGGCACGCACGGCATGGGCGTGGGCCAGGGGAACGAGCTCGTCATCTACCGCGCAGGCCAGTGGGAGACGGAGTACCACCCGAGCTTCGAGGCGCTGTTGTCCGTCATCGGCGACGGCGCGGGCCGCTTCGTGGTGGTGGGCGACCTGGGCAGCCTCTACCAGTGGGATCCGGTGCGGCGGGTGTGGGACTCGCTGTACGACCAGCGCCTCGCGGTGAAGCTGGAGGCCGCGACGCTGGTGGGCTTCTCGCCCGCCGAGGCGTGGGCCGTCGGCGGCGACAAGCTGTGGCACTTCACCGGCGGCGCGTGGGTGGCCGAGTCGCTGCCCCCGGTGCGCTTCGAGCAGGTGACGGCGGTGGGCGCCTTCGACGACCGGGTGCTGGTGGCCGGCAAGCTGCGCCTCTCCTCGGGCGCGGGCCTCCCGGCGTCGTTGGGCGAGGTGCTGGTGCGCGCGACGGTCGATCCCGGCGACGGCGGCGTCCCGGCCGCGTCGTGGGCGTACTTCCCGCTGCGCGGGCCGCAGGTGCCGCGCGGCGTCTTCGGCGGCGGGCCCGCGAGCGGAACGGGCTACGTGGTGGGCGACCTCGGCGCCGTCTGGGAGTGGAACGCGTCGACGAAGGCCTTCGAGGAGCGCTCGAAGGGCTTCTACGGCGACGTGGCGGACCTGGCCGTCACGCAGGGCGACGTGTTGGCGGCGGTCAACGAGTGCGTCGACCTCCGCTGCCAGTCGCGCGTGGGCGTGGTGATGCACCCGGGCCCCTCGGGCCTCTGGGAGCCGCTCGGCACCTTCCCCACCGCGAGCGAGCGCGTGCTGGCGGTGGCCGCGAAGTCCCCCTCCGAGGTGCTGGCCACCACCGAGACGTCCGCCTTCCGGTGGGACGGCACGAGCTGGACGCCGGTGCCGGTGTCCAACCAGGCGGGGTCGATCCTCGATCTCACGTACTGCGGCGACGCGGTGTGGGGCGTCGGCACCAACGGCGCCGTCTACACCGGGACCACGACGCTGCTGCGCGCCTTCATCTCCCTCGGCCAGCAGGCGATGACGGCGGTGCAGTGCCCGTCGGCGACGGAGATCTGGGTGGCGGGCGAAGGGCTCCTCGCGGGCCGCATCAACGGCTCCAGCTTCACGCCGCGCACGAGCGACGACATCAACCAGGGCGCGTGGAAGGCCGTGTGGAGCCCCGGCGGCGGCGAAGCCTTCGCCTTCGGCGACGCCTCCTTCGGCGTGTACTGGGACACCGCGCAACTCAACCTCGTCGAGGCCACCGGGCCGGTGCGCATCGACGTGGCGAACGGCCTGTGGGGCTCCAGCGTCGACAACCTCTACATGGTGGGGCTCGCCAGCCTGCCGGCGCCGTTCGGCTTCGCGCTCCGCTTCGACGGCGCGCAATGGTCGCTGGTGGACTCCGGCGCCCAGCGCCCCGCGACGTGCATCGACGGGCGCGCGAAGGACGTGATCTGGATCGGCACCGAAGGCGGCGGCGTCTTGCGCGCGGTGCCCCCGCCCTGACGCGTCAGTCGGCCTGGGCCAGGCGGTTGCGCTCTTCGAGGAAAGCGTCCACGGCCTCGGCGATCGAGTCGGCGATCGCCTGCTGGTAGGCGTCGTCGGCCAGCCGCGCCTCCTCCTCCTCGTTCGAGAGGAAGGACGTCTCCACCAGCACCGCCGGCATGCGCGCGCCGAGCAGCACGAAGAACAGGGCCTCCTTGCGGCCCAGGTTCTTCACGTTTTTGTACGAGGCCGAGAGGTTGCGTACGAGCGTCTGCTGTACGCGATCGGCGAGCCGCGTCGACTCGCCGGTGTTCGCCTTGGTGGCGAGATCCGCGAGGATGTACTGGAGATCGCCCACGCCGCGCTCGGTGGTGGCGTTCTCCCGTGCCGCGAGGCGGATCGCGTAGCGGTTCGATGACGTGTTCAGCGTGTACGTCTCGATGCCGTGCAGCTTCGGGCTGGGCGCGGCGTTGCAGTGCACCGAGATGAAGAGGTCGCCCTTCTCGCGATTGGCGATGCGGGTGCGGTCCTCCAGCTTCACGAAGGTGTCGTCGTCGCGCGTCAGCACCACCTCGAGGCCCATCGCCTCGAGCTTCTCGGCCAGCTTCTTCGCGATGGACAGGGACACGTCCTTCTCGCGCGTGCCGTTCTTGCCGATGGCGCCGGTGTCGTGGCCGCCGTGGCCCGCGTCCACCACCACGCGCTTCACCTTGAGGCCCAGCTGCTGCGCCAGGGACAGCTCGGCGTCCTTCTGGCCCGTCGCCAGCATCTTCAGGCGGCTCTTCGCCTCGGCGGCGTCGGGCGCTCCCGGCGCGGCCCCCACGCGCACGTCGCGCAGGCGCTCCTGCAGGCTGGCGATCGGCGACTCCTCGGCTTTCTCCAGCACCGCGTCGCCGCCCTCGTCGGGCTCGCCGCCCTCGCCGTCGTCCTTTGGGCGAGCGGACGGCTGCCGGCGGGCCTGCACGAGCTCGTCCGCGGGCAGCGCGGTACCGCTCAGCTTCGCGAGCGGCGAGGTGGCGCGGCGGATCGCGTCGGCCAGCGGGTTGGCCGACGGCAACGCGGTCGGAGCCTCGGCGCGCACCGGCTCCGCCCTGGCCGCCACCACCGGCGCCCACGCCCCGCGCGCTGGCGCCGCCTTCGGGAGCGCGGCCAGCATGCGCTGCATGTCGCCCTTCATGTCGTTCGCGTTGGCCAGCGTGGCTTCGAGCAGCGCGCGCGCGCCGCCGGCGTCGTCCTTGCGATCGGCCAACAGCCGCGCCAGCGCCAGCGCCGCGTCGTCGGCGAGCCGGTGCCTCGGCCAACCGTCGATGAGGCGGCGGTAGCTCTTCTCGGCCTCGGCCACGTCCTCGCCGCGACCCGAGATGCGCGACAGCTCGTTGTTCAGCTGCCCGGCCATGAAGAACGCCTCGGGCGCGCGATCGCTCTTCGGGTACTTCCGCGCCACCTGCTCGAACTTCCGCGCCACGTTCTGCCAGTGGTGCCGCAGCTGCCGGCGCTGCTTGTCCTTCTTCAGGGACAGGTACGAGTCCTTCGCCGCGGCGTACGCGTCGTCGGCCTTGTCGGCGAGCGCCGGCGCGGCGGCGAGGACGACGGCGAGCGTGGCGGGGAGGAGTCGGCGCATGGGGCGTGATGCGTTCGCTACAGGCGTGTGTGATGTGAACACGGCACACACACAGCGGCAAAAAAACGGCCGCGCTGGTCAGCGAAGCGGCCCACACTTCACGGGATCGGCCGGCGCGAGAGGGGTGTAGAGTCGCTGAGCGATGGCGCAACAGAAGAACGCCGGGGGCAAGGGCTCGGATCAGAAGCGGTCGTCGACGGGGCAGATCCCCGTGCAGGGCGAGGCTTTGCGCACCTCGACGGGGCAGATCCCGGCGCAGGGGGCGCACGGCGCACCCGCCGCGGGCCACGGCGCGGCGCCCGGCGGACCCAACATCGAGATCTTCGATCCGCTCGCGCCGCAGCGGCCGCCGCCGTCGATGACGTCGCACCAGAAGCAGGCGCTGGGCTCAGCGTTCCTCGACTCCCAGAAGGCGCGGCAGCGCAGCGCGCTGTTGGGCACGGATCCCGGCACCCGCCACGCCGCGAACGACGACGAGGTGAGCGTCGTCACCCGGAAGTTCGACGGCGAGTCCGCCCCCGAGGAGCTGCAGCGCCGCGACGTGTGGAAGGCGGTGCAGGCGCCGGTGCAGAGCCGCGAGGGCAAGCGCTCGCGCGAGCTGCTCGAGCAGGTGATCCGCCAGTTCGCCGTCTCCACCAACCCGCGCTACGGCGAGGACGCGCCGGGCAAGCCGCGCGCGCACATCTTCGCGTGGGACGTGAGCCGGGCGATGGGCTGCGAGATCCCCCACTTCGTCGGCGCGAAGGAGCTGACGCTCGCGCAGACGTGCGACTGGCTGCGCCACGAAGGCCCGATGCGCGGCTGGCACCGCGTGGGCGAGTACGATGTGCTGGACGCGGTGAACAGGGGCCAGCTCGTCATCGCTCTGCCCAAGGACATCAAGGTGAAGCTGCTGGCGGTGGTCGCGCCGCAGGAGCCCGCCCCCGACGGAAAGCCGCGGCTCACCGGCGCCTGCCTGAAGCGCGGCTACGGCTTCACGCCGCAAGAGTGCTTCGGGGTGCGGCCGGTCGAGTTCTTCACGCACGCCTGAGGCGCGCGCCGTCAGCCGCGGAACCAGCCCAGCGTGCGGGCGAGATCCTCGTCGATGATCCGCGCCCAGGTCGGCTCCGACGGCACCACCGCCGCGAGGATCTTCTCGCCGTTCTTCACCGGGGCCCGCCCCGGCCGGCCGCGCGCCGTCACCTGGTGCCTCACGTCGTCGCGGAAGTAGTGCGCCGGGAAGCGCAGCTCGCCCTTCGTCTGCGGCAGCGGCACGTCGGGCGTGAGCCACACCAACGCGCCGGTGCGCAAGGGCTCGAGCTCCCGGCGGACCGCGCGCCTGAGCTCGCGCAAGACGAGCAGCAGGCCGACGGTCGCCCCCAGCCCCAGCCCGCCTTGACCCAACCAGAGCGTCGACTCGCCGCGCCACGCGTCGTGCAGCTCGCGCGGCGCCGACGGCTTCGAGGGATCGACCAGCAGCGCCACCTTCGCGCCCGGGCCGACGCCCTCGGCCTCGAGCGCGTCCATCGTCACGCCCGACGCGGTGCGGGACTTGCCTTCGAACTGGTAGAGAACGCGCACCTTCGCGCTCCCGCCGCGCCGCTCGTCCATGGGCGGCAGCGAGACGTCGGCGATGGTGCCGGGGACCTCCACGGCGGCGGTGAGAAAGTCGCGCTCTTTGGCGAGGTGGCGGGCGGCGACGCCGCCGAGGAAGCCGAAGGCCGCGACGAGCACGAGCGCGAGGGCGGCCACCAGGCCCACGCGGACGAGCGCCCCGGGCACCTGGGTCAGCGAGGCCTTTCGTGGCGCGGAGGGAATCGCGAGCTGCATCGGGTGTGTGCCTCTCTGCCCGGCCCTCTCCCCCGATGGGGGGAGGCGGCGTCATCGCTTTTTCAGCAGCTGCTTCCACTTCGCAATCGCCGTCAGCGCCTCGAGCGGGCTGGAGGTGTCCACCGAGAAGGCTTCGAGCGCCTCCAGCACCGGGTGCGACGCCGCCGTGCTGCGCGCCGGAGTCCCGAACAGGCCCAGCTGCGAGTCGTCGACCGGCCGCGGCGGGTCCGACTTCAGCTGCCCCGTCGCGTGGCGCGCCAGCCGCGGGCGCCCCGCCTCGTCGAACTCGCCCGCCTCGAGGTTGGAGAGCAGCTCGCGCGCGCGTGCCAGCACCTCGGGCGGCAGCCCGGCCAGCCGCGCCACCTCGATGCCGTAGCTGCGGCTCGCGGCGCCGGCAATCAGCTTGCGAAGGAAGATGACGCGACCGCCCTGCTCGCGCACGGCGATGCTGCAGTTCTTCACGCGGGGCTTCTCGCGCGTGAGATCCGTGAGCTCGTGGTAGTGCGTGGCGAACATCGTCCGCGCGCCGACGCGATCGTGCAGGTGCTCGGCCACCGCCCAGGCGATCGACAGGCCGTCGAAGGTGGACGTGCCGCGGCCGATCTCGTCCAGCACCACCAGGCTTCGCCGCGTGGCGTGGTGCAGGATGTTCGCGGTCTCGGTCATCTCCACCATGAAGGTGGACTGGCCTTTCGCCAGGTTGTCGGACGCGCCTACGCGGGTGAAGACGCGGTCGGCCACGCCGATACGCGCAGCCTTCGCGGGCACGAAGCAGCCGGCCTGCGCCATGATGGTGACGAGCGCCACCTGCCGCATCACCGTCGACTTCCCGGCCATGTTGGGCCCGGTGATGATCAGCACCTGCGCGTCGTCGCGGTCGAGCCGCACGTCGTTGGGGATGAAGGCGTCGCTGCCCAGCGCCTTCTCCACCACCGGGTGCCGGCCGCCCTCGATCTCGATGACGCTGCCCTCATCCACCGTCGGGCGCACGTAGCCGGCCTCGGCGGACACGCGGGCGAAGGACACCAGCGCGTCCAGCGTGGCCACGGCGTCGGCGGCGGCCTTCAGCACGCGCGCGTGCGCGACGATCACCGCGCGCAGCTCCTCGAAGAGCCGCTGCTCGAGCGCGACCCGCTTCTCATCGGCGGTCAGCACCTTCTCTTCGTACGCCTTGAGCTCCTCGGTGACATAGCGCTCGCCGCCGACGGTGGTCTGCTTGCGGATCCACCCCTTCGGCACGCGGTCGAGGTTCGCCCTGGTCACCTCGAGGTAATAGCCGAACACCTTGTTGTACCGGACCTTGAGGCTGCCGATGCCGGTGGCCTCGCGCTCGCGCGCCTCCAGCTTCGCGAGGTAGTCCTTCCCGCTGGTGGACAGCTCGATGAGCTCGTCCAGCTCGCGGTGGTACCCCTTGCGAATGAAGCCGCCGTCGGCCAGCGCGGCGGGCGGCTCCTCGACGAGCGCGGCGTTCAGCGTCGCGGCCAGCTCCCCCACCTCGGGCGCCGCGAGCGGGCCGGCGAGGCTCGTGAGCAGCTCCGCGGAGGCGCCGCGGAGCAGCGCGGCCAGTTCGGGCATGGCGGCCAGCGAGCGCCCGAGCGCGGCCACGTCGCGCGGGCCGCCGGAGGCGAGGGACAGGCGCCCGCAGAGGCGCTCGACGTCGGACACCTCCTTGAGGCGCGTCGCCACCTGCTCGCGCCACGCGGCCTTCTTGAACAGCTCCTCCACGGCGTCGAGCCGCGCGTCGATGGCGCCGACGTCCTGCAGCGGCGCGGTGAGCCACCGGGCCAGCCGGCGGGCGCCGAGCGGCGTGGCGCTCCTGTCCAGCACGCCGAGGAGCGAGCCGGCGCGGGTGCCGTCCTTCAGGGTGCGCACCAGCTCGAGGTTGGCGCGCGACGCCTCGTCGATGACCAGCACGCCGCCGCGCCGCTGAAGCGAGATGCGATCGACGTGCCCGGCCTGGCTCTTCTGCGTGTCGCGCACGTACCGCAGCGCGGCCCCGGCGGCGCCGATGGACGGGCCCGCCTTCTCGAGGCCGAAGCCGTCGAGGCTCTGCACGCCGAAGTGCGACAGCAACAGCGCCTTCGCGCGCTTCGTGGTGAAGGCGTCGGCGGGCAGCGTGGCCAGCACGGGCCTCCGGCTGAACGCCTGCAGCAGCGGCTCGAGCGCGGACGGGTCGCCTTCCGGCACGAGCAGCTCGCGGGGCGCCGCGCGGGACAGCTCGTCGGCCAACACGTCGAGGCCACCCGGTTGCAGCGCGACGAATTCGCCGGTGGACGCGTCGAGCAGCGCCGCGCCCCAGTCCTCGTCGCCCTCGGCCGGCAGCACCGCGGCGAGGAAGTTGTTCTCCTTCGCCTCGAGCGCGTCGTCGTCCAGCACCATGCCGGGCGTGACGACGCGCACCACCTCGCGCTTGACGATGCCCTTCCCCGGTGGCGTCAGCTGCTCGCAGATCGCCACCTTCTGGCCAGCCTCGATGAGGCGCGCGACGTAGCGCCGGGCCGCGTGGTGCGGCACGCCGGCCATGGGCACGCGATCGATGCCCTTGGCGCGCGAGGTGAGCGTCAAGCCGAGCAACTCGTGGACCTTCACCGCGTCCTCGAAGAAGAGCTCGTAGAAGTCGCCCATCCGGAAGAAGAGCAGCGCGCCCGGCACCTGCGCCTTCGTCTCGAGGTACTGCTTCATCATGGGCGTCAGCGACGCCAGGTCGACGATGGGGCTCGACGGGTCGCTCTGCTTCTCGGGCGCCGCGCTCATGAAGGTCCCCTCTACCGCGTCCGCCGGCGCCGGGCACTACCCCTCTCCGGATCCCTCTCCCCAGAGGGCCGCGGGGCCGTCGGCGTCGTCGTCCCCGTGCGAGAGGCCCAGCTCGAGGGCCTGCTGCGCGTCGTCCTCCTGCGGGTCGCCGGCCTGCAGCTGCGCGACGGTCTCGGGCTTCGCCTGCGCGCCCAGCTTCGCGAGGTCCTTCGCGCGCTTGAGCACGTTGCCCTTGCCGGTGGACAGCTTCTTCTTCGCCTCGTCGTAGCGCGCCTGCGCGTCACCGAGCGCCTTGCCGATGCCGTCGAGGTCCTTCAGGAAGGCGCCCAGCTTGTCCAGCATGCGCCCCGCGTCCTGCGCGATGCGCAGCGCGTGGTGCGTCTGCCGCTCGTTGCGCCACATCTGCGCGATCAGCTGCAGCGCCGGGAGCAGCGTCGTGGGGCTGACGATGAAGATGCGCTGGCTCAAGCCGAAGTCGTAGAGCTGCGGGTCCTCGGCGATGGCCGCGTGGAAGGCGGGCTCGGAGGGGATGAACATGAGCACCGAGTCGAGGGTCTTCTGCTTGAGCAGCACCTGGTACGCCTTGCCGGCCAATTCGCGCACGTGCTTCCGCACCGAAGCGAGGTGCGCTTTCATCGCCGCGGTGCGCGCCTCGGTGGTGGTGGCCTGGGTGAACTCGACATACGACGAGAGGCTCACCTTCGCGTCGACGATGACGGCGCGGTCGCCGGGCAGGCGCAGCACGAGGTCGGGGCGCTTCTGCACGCCCTCCTCGTCGCGCGCGCTGTGCTGGATCTCGTAGTCGAGGCCTTCGGTGAGGTGCGCCATGTCCAGCACGCGCTGGAGCGTCAATTCGCCCCAGTCGCCCTGGGCCCTGGGGTCGCCGGTGAGGGCGCGGGCGAGGCCCTGCGCGTCCTCGTGGAGGCGCGCCTGCGCTTCCTGCAGCCCTTTCAGGTGCTGGAGGAGCGACGCGCGGTCACGGTTGTCCTGGTCGTAGGTCTTCTCGACCTTCTGCTCGAAGGCGGCGAGGCGCTCCTTCAGGGGCTCGAGGAGGCCCACGAGCTGCGCCTGCGACTGGCTGAGCATCACCCCGCCCTTCTCTTCGAGGAGGCGCTCGGTGCTCTTCTCGAGCTCCGCGCGCAACAGCGCCCGGGACTTCTCTTCCTCGGCGGCGCGCTCGCGGGCGAGCTGCTGCTGGGCCTCGAGTTCGGAGGCGAGGCGCGTGGCCTTCTCCACCAGCCGGCGGGCCTCGTCTTCGAGGGCCTGCACGCGGGCGCGGGTGGCGTCGAGCTCCCTGGCCTGCTCGGCGGCGCGCGTGGCCGCGGCGGACAGCTGCGCGGCGAGGCGCGCGTTCTCTTCGGACAGCGACTGCTGCGCGGCGCGGCGCTGCTCGAGCTCGGTGCGGTCGGCGGCGGCCTCGGCGTCGAGGGCGTCCCGCTCGCGCTCGAGCGCCTCGAGGCGGGACTGCGCGCGGGCGGCGTCGGCGTGGGCGGCGGCGAGCGATTGGCGCAGCGTGTCCACCTCGGCGTCGCGCCGTTCGAGCGTCACTTTGAGCTCCTCGACGCGCTCGGCGGTGGCGCGGAGGCTGCCCACCTCACCGGTGAGCATCACGAGGCGCTCCTGCGTGGCTTCGAGCTGGCCTTCGACGCGCGACGCCTCGCGGGACAGTTCGCCCACCTTCTCATCGCGCGCGCGGAGCTGCTCGCGCAGGGCGGACAGCTCGGCGTCGGCGGCCTGCCTCGCCTCGAGCACCGCGAGGACGGACGCGCGCCGGCGCATCCACGCGGCGACGGCGAACCCCACGACCAAGGCGATGGCCCCGACGACCCACCCGACGACGGTCATGCGACTCCCATACCAGAGGGGTCTGTCATCCACTCGCGCCGTCGTGACAGCCCATTGATTTTCCGGCAGAAATCGACGGCGACCCGGATCTTGCGCTAGGCAGCCCCCCATGAGCCTCGTCGGCACCGCCGCGCAGCGAGCCCTCTCGGGAGTGAAGGAGGCGGTGCGCCCGCTCTGGTCGCATCTCATCGAGCGCCGGCTCGAGCGCACCGAGGCGCAGCTGCTCCAGCGCATGGACGTGCTGCACCGCGTGCAGGAGCAGCGGCTCGACGAGCTCACGCAGCGCCTCGCGCGGCTGGAGGCGAGGCTGGAGGCCGTCGCTCAGGCCTCGAGGCCGAGCGCGCCCAACAGGTAGTCCACCCGCCGCGCCCAGGTGTGGCTCGAGGCGAACGTCACGCCTTCCGGGCCCGCCGGCGGCGCCTGCACGCAGGCCTGCGCGAAGGCGTCGCTCGTCGCCGCGACGGTGATGTTCGGCAGCCCCTCGAGCTCCGGCAGCGGCGTCGCCACCACGCGCTTCCCCATCGCCAGGTACTCGAACACCTTGATGGGCGAGACGGCGTCGGACACGCGTCCGGGGAGGAACGGCAGGAGCGTCACGTCCGCGTGCGCGAGGTACGCCGGCACCTCCTCGATGGGCCTGAGGCCGAGGAAGCGGAGGTTCGGGTAGAGCCGCGCCAGCGAGGTGACGGCGCGCGGCGCGTCGCCGACGAGGTAGAGGCGCGCCTCGGGCAGCGCCCGCGCGGCCTGCGTCAGGTACGCCCAGCCGAGCCAGTCGCCCGTCAGCGAGCCGACGTAGACGAGCGCGCGGCGGCCGGGCTCGAAGGCGGCGGGCCGGGGCCACGCGCGCGAGGCGTCGAAGAGGCGCCCATCGGCCGCGTTGGGCACGTAGTGCGAGTCGCTTCGCCCGAGCGCGCGCAGCTGCTCGACGAGCGAGCGCGCGCTGCCGGCGACGAGCGTCGCCTCGCGCACCAGCCGCCGCTGAAACGCGGCGTCGTACCAGTCGGCGCCCAGCGACGTGTCCCAGTCGTCGATCAGTTCGAAGACGGTGGGCGCGCCGCGCGCGCGGGCGAGCTGGAAGACGGGCGCGAAGGCCGGGTGCGGCGCGTCGACGATCACCAGCGACCCGGCGGTGACGAGCGCCTCGAGCTGCCCGGGCCCGAGCTCCGCCAGGAGGTGCGCGGTGACGCCCGGCCAGGACACGGTGGAGTCGGCGGGCCGGTCGCGCTCGAAGTCGAAGCGCCGCGTGAGCGCCACATAGTCCACCGCGACGCCGCGCGAGGCGAGCTCCCGGGCCAGCTGGGCCGCGCGCTGCCCGCCGCCCGACTCGTCGAGCGGCACGGTGTGACAGAGGAGGGCGTGGCGCAAGCGCATCGCGAGGGGCTCCTAGCAGGGTGTTGAGAAACGCCGGTCAGCGAGGCCGGCATCGTTGTTCGTGAGATTCATGACTCGTTCGCTTCGTTGCTTCGCGGTCCGTTCGGCCTGCGGACCGCGGTCGGTTGCCGGTTCAGG
>JBFMAB010000010.1:45468-80718 GCA_040755835.1 Myxococcota bacterium | reverse complement strand
CACCGGCTCGGGCACCTTCTCCGGCGCCGGCGTCTTCGCGACCGGCTCCGGCGCCTTCTCCGGTGCCGGCGTCTCCGCCACCGGCTCGGGGACCTTCCCGGGCTCCGGCGCTTTGTCCGCGGGAGGCGGCGTGGAGGGTGGCTGCGCGAGGGCCGCGCCGTGGAGGAACTCCGGCAGCGGCCGCAGCGCCACGGCCACCGTCGTCGCGGCGGGCAACGCGGCCTTCGGCGCGCCCTCCAAGAAGCCCATGCCGAGGGCGCCGACTCCGCCCAGCCCGCACACAACGACGACGACCCACTTCAACGCTGCCATGGCGAACGCGACTCCTCGGTTGAGCGCCGGACACCGGCTGTGAAGCGACGACGCCTGCCGGTCCCCGGTGGTTCCTGACCTCCGTGATTCTAGCTGGGCCTCGTCAGCGCGTCTGCTGAGAGGAGTCGTCGCCCTCTGGAGGGGACACACCATGACGATGCTGACGCGCCCTGCTCGCCGTCCTGTCTAAAGACGGAAGACCTCGATTTCATCCGTTCGTCCTGGCACCCGAGGCGGGCCGCCTGCTCATCCACAGCACCGCCACGCTGTCGGCAAGGATTACCGAGAACGTCGCGCTCACCACGCCGGTGCTGGTCAGCTGCGCCTCGCGGCCGCCGTCGGTGCCGCCGCCCGGCTTCGCGCGCCTGTCGACCGACGTCGCGTCGACCTCGGGCATCGAAGCCACCTCCTGCATTCCGGCCTCGCGAAGAGGGAAGACGTGGGCGGCCCGCTCATCTAAGGGGCGCCCATGGAGCAGCCCGTCACCATCGTCCTCCAGGACTCGGCTCGCGCGCCCACCACCGGCCTGGTGAAGGTGAGCCCCCTCTCGGCCAGCGCGCGGGTCGGCCGCACCGTGAAGACGCTTCTCATCCTCTGGGTGGTGGCGCTGGGCTGCATTCCGCTGCCAGGCCTGCACTTCGTGCTCGTGCCCGGCTTCTTCATCGCCGGCATCGTCTTCGCGGTGCTCCGCTCGCGCGCCTCGGTGGTGCTCGACGAGAAGGCGATCGCCTGCCCGAAGTGCGGCGCGCCGGTGCCGGTCGAGCCGGGCACCACGGGCTGGCCCGCGCGGCTGTTGTGCAACGAGTGCAGCTCGCGGCTGGTGCTGACGCCGCGTGCGGAAGACGCTCAGCGGCCGACGAGCTCGTAGTCGACTGCGAACTCGGGCCGTAGCCCGCCGGCGTCGTCCACCAGCCAGTCCGGCGCGAGCTTCTTGTGCAGCTTCACCGGCGCGGGGTTCTCCCGAGTCGCGAACACCACGTCCCACGCGGGCAGCGTGACGCCGTGGTTCATCTTCGGCGTGACGTGGTGGTGCAGGTGGTGGCGGCGCATCCACCGCAGGTACGCGTTGGTCGGCGGGTGCGTGTGGATGCGGCGGTGCAGCACCTCGTACGCGACGTAGGTGATGGCGAAGCCGGCGCCGAAGGCGAGGCCCACCGGCACGCTGATGAGCCACGCGGGCACTCCCCCCAGCACCGGCACCAGCACCACGGCGGCAAGCAATTTCTTCCACGTCGGCGCGAAGTACAGCGGATCGCGGTGGTGCGCGGTGTGCTCTTCATGAAAGAGGATGACCAGGGCCATCGGCGTGAGGAACCAGAGCCCTTCCTTGCGCCGCAGCGGTCCGTGCCCGGCGAAGCGGTGCAGGAGGTACTCCGACAGCGTCCAGCCGGCGGCGCCCAGGGCGGCCGCGAGAACCAACGGGAAGAACATGCGCGTCAGGGTACGGGCGTCGGCCGTGCTTGCGAAGGCGGCCAGCGCGAACCATGCGTGTCGTTACGGACCGCTCCGCCGGCGGTAGGCTTTCTCTCGTGAGGTGGCTGCTCGCCGTCACCGGAGGGATGGCCATCGCCGTGGTGGGACTCCTCGTGACCGCACCGAAGCCAGCCGAGCGCCGGGCCGCCGCGGCGAAGAGGCGCGCGGAGGCGCTGCGCGACGAGCGGCTGCCCGCGCCCTTCTCCGCGCTGGTGGGCGCCGCGCGGCCGAAGACGCCGCCGCAGCCCGGCGACTGGCTGGACGAGCACCAGGAGACCGGACAGTCGCTCGCGGAGTTCCAGCGCGACGCGGTGAGCGCGAAGGGCCGCGTCGTGTACCTCGTCACCATCGGCCCGGTGGACGAGGCGCACGCGGCGATGGTTGACCGCCTCGAGCCGCTCCTCGCGGCGTGGTTCCAACTCGAGGTGCGCCGCCTGCCGCCCATCGACGAGGCGGATGCGCGCGAGGGCGAGCGCGAGGGGCAGATCGGCCGCCAGTGGTACACGCGCACGCTGCTCGACCTGCTGCGGCAGCGCCGGCCCGAGGACGCCGCGGCGGTGATGGCGCTGACGCAGGTGGACCTCTACCCGGATCCGGCGTGGAACTTCGTCTTCGGCGAGGCCTCCTACGACGAGCGCGTCGGCGTGAGCAGCTTCGCGCGCGGGGGCGACCCGCGAACCGAGCCGGCGCTGGCGCTCCGCCGCGCGCTCGGGACGGCGGTGCACGAAGTGGGGCACATGCTGCGCCTCGAGCACTGCATCGCCTGGGAGTGCGTGATGAACGGCTCCAACCACCGCGAGGAGGCCGACAGGCGCCCGCTCGAGCCCTGCCCCGCCTGCCAGGCGAAGCTGCAGCACGCGATTCGCTTCGACGCGCGGGGCCGCTGGGAGGTGCTCGTCCCCGCGTACGCCGACGCCGGCCTCGAAGACGCCGCCGCGCAGGCGCGCGAGGCGCTCGCCCGGACGACGCCGGACGCCAGGCCGTAAAACTCCGTCCCCTTCAGCAAGAAACTTCTTCCTGCGGCCTCGAGTCGAGGCACGAAGGGCTTTCGGTTTGTCGCGACGCTGCAGCTGGCGTGGAGCCGCCTTCGCATCGCATCGAGGAGCGCGAGCCTGCGCGGCTTCCCGGCGAGGATGAGGCGGTCGGAGAAGCGCTCGAGCCAGGCGTTGCGCTTCACGGCGGTGAGGGTGGGTATGTACGGCGCCTTCGGAGGTCGGTCTTGCCGTCGCTGCACAGCGCGCCGCGCTCGGCGAGCCGCGTGCCGGAGTGCTTCAGCGCGGGCACGACGCCAACGCAGGAGGCAAGCGCATGCTCGTCACGGAGGTCAGCCGGCTTCGCCTACGGGCGCCGACGCGGGGCCAGCACGCCCAGCGCGCCCAGCGCGAGCCACGCGAGGTCCATCGGCACCGCCGTGCAGCCGCAGCCCTTGCCGCCGCCGTCACCGCCACCGCCACCGCCACCGCCACCGCCACCGCCACCGCCGACGCCACCGCCCTGCGCGTCGCCGCCGCCCGCGCCACCACCGGCGCCGCCGCCCGCGCCCGCATCGTCCGTGCCCGCGTCGGGCAGACACGCGTTGTCCACCTCGCCGTCGCAGTCGTCGTCGAGGCCGTTGCAGAACTCCTGCGACGGCTTCACCTCGTTGGTGCACTTCGTGTAGCCGCCGTCGACGCAGGTGCGCGCGCCCGGCTGGCACACGCCGACGTCCCGCGTCTCGCCCGGACCCGTGTAGCAGGTGCGCCGGTCGTCGATTCGGCACGAGCAGTCCTCGTCGGTGGTGCCGTCGCAGTCGTCGTCGACGCCGTTGCACACCTCCACGCCCGCGTCGAACGGCACGCAGGTGCGCACCGAGCCGGCCACGCAGCGCGGGGAAGTGCGGCGCTCGCAGGCGCCGATGCCGCAGCGGTCGATGCCGAACAGCAGCTGGCTGGCCTGCTGGTTGTCCAGCACGCCGTCGCAGTCGTCGTCCTCGCCGTTGCACACCTCGGGCACGGGGACGCGCGCGCCGATGACGTCGCCCCAGCCGCCGTCCGCCTGGCAGTACTGCACGCCCTCGCTGCACGGCAGCCGCGGCACGTTGCCCGGCACCGGGTAGACGGTGCGCGAGAAGCCGAAGCCGCCGTCGGGCCGCCGGCAGTCGAAGTCCTCGTCGAACTGCCCGTCGCAGTCGTTGTCCTTGCCGTCGTTCACCTCGACGGTGCCGACGCCAGCGTCGCAGCTCTGTGCCACGCCGTTCTCGCACCTGTTCACCAGGCGGTAGCACTCGCCCTGACCGCACGCTTCCTGGCCGAAGCCGTCGTCGATGGCGCCGTCGCAGTCGTCGTCGACGCCGTTGCACACCTCGGCCTGCGGGCCCTGCACCGGCACGCAGGTGAGACGCCCCGAGAGGCAGGTGCGCTGGCCCGCGCGGCACGCGCCGAGCTCCAGCTCCACCACGCAGCTCGCGCCGCCGCCCGGGTCTCCCTCGTCCACCTCGCCGTCGCAGTCGTTGTCGAGGCCGTCGCAGGCCTCGACGAAGGGGCCCACCATGTCGCGGCACGCGCCCCAGAAGCCGTTGCGGCACAGCTGGTTGCCCTGGCGGCACTCGCCGAAGCGCAGCGTCTGCGTGTCGGCGGTGTAGCAGGGCCGGCGCGCGCCCGCGGGGCACTGCTGCTCGCCCGTCTCGCAGTCCGCCGGCAGCTGCGGCGCCGGGTCGTACGGCACGGGGCACGTCACGTCGGTGCCGATGGCCACTTGCAGGCTACCCGTCGTCGGGTACGTCACCCGCGTGCCGTCGCCGTCGACGAAGAGGAAGTAGTACGGGTGGCACCCGTCGGGGATGACGTCGGGATCCGGGAAGCGCGTCTCCCAGGTTCCGTTGTCGTCGTAGCCCCAGGCCCGGTCCATGTCGAAGCAGTGGCCGGCCACCACCACCTGCGCGCGCCGCGGCGCCTTGCCCGTCTCGTCGAAGTAGTTGGCCGCGAAGTACATCTGCGACGTGTTGGAGGGGTTGGGCGGTGAGTACATGACGGACGCCGCCGGGATGCGCGGAATGGTGACCGCCGCGTTGCCGAAGGCGAGGCCCCAGTACGCCGACTTGCACGCCTGCGTGGTGTCCTGCCACGTGCCGCTGGCGAACTCCGTCGAGCCGTCCGAGTAGATGAGGGCGCGGTTGCCCTGGCTCTGCATCAGGTTGCACCACAATTCGTACGCGCCCGTCACGTTGCGGGCCACCGACGTGCCCGACAGCGAATTGAAGCCGAACAGGCCATAGCGCTGCTGCGCGTTTTGCCCGACGCCCGCGTCACACGTCTGCTGGCACATCGCCCCGCTGCACGCTCCCTGCGCCACGCAGCCCACGCCGAGGCCCACGCCCGCGTCGCCCAGCACGCAGCAGTTCTCGTTCTGGTAGCAGCCCAGCTCCGACATGTGCCGCGCCGAGAAGCGCGCGCCTTCGTTCGCCGCCCGCGAGTACACCAGCGGCGCCTTCTTCACGCCGGCGCCCACCTCGGTGGTGTAGTCGCCGCACTCGTTGTTGTTGGGCGTCGTCGGCGAGTGCCGCGCCTGATTCACCAGCACGTGCAGCATGCGCTCCTGGTCCGACGGGTAGCCGGCCGCCACTTCGCCCAGCGCCTCCGTCTTCGGGCGCACCGTCGCGGTCGAGCCGGGGAAGGTGGACGGTGACTCCGCCACCTGATCCGCGCACGCCGACAGCGCGACGGGCAGCGCCGCGAGCAGCGCCAAAGGCGCCACCGACACGCGACGCCCCGCCTTCCGCGCACCGCGGCGCTTCACGAGACCCAACAGCGCCAGCGCCGCCAGCGGCGTGAAACCGTCTACGCCCGCGCAGCCGCAGCCCTTCGGCGTCTCCGTGCTGCCACCTCCACCGCCGGTGCCCGCGCTCACCACCACCCGGGTGGACGCCTCAAAAAGGCCGCACGTCACCTGCACCGCGTAGGTGCCCGGCTCCAGGCCGGCCGTGAAGACGCCGCTCGCATCGATGGTGCCGCCGGTCGCGCTCCACGTGCACGCCGGCAGGCCGTTGACGCCGGCGCCGGCGAAGTTGCGCCCGGCCACGGTGAAGGCCTGCGTGCCGCCGGGCGCCACCGACGGCATGGCCGGCGAGACGACGAGGGATGCGAGGCCCTCGCGCACCTCGACGGTGACGAACTCCGCCGCGACGTTGTCGCGCGCGTCCTTCACCTCCACTTTCAGGAGGTAGGTGCCGACGCCGCCAAAGGTGATGACGGTGTCCTTCGCCGCGTTGGTGCCGTTGGGCGTGAAGGTGACGAGCGCCGGCGGGCTCATCGCGCTCCACGTGTACGTGAGCGCCGCCTCGCCGTCGTCGTCGACCGCCACCACGTTGCCCACGGCCTTGCTTCCGTCGACCGGTGACGGCGTCACCGTCGGGCCTGTGACGACGCGCGGCACCGGCCCCACCACCACCGTCACCGCCGCCGTGCCGGTGATGGCGCCCACCGTCGCGGTGACGTCGCACATGCCGGGCGTGACGGCGGTGAAGCGACCCGTCGGGGTGATGGTGCCGCAGTCCCCCTGCACGGCCCAGGTCACCTCGGCCGCCGCGCCGAGGGCGGTGCCGAACTGGTCCGTGGGCGCCGCGACGAACTGCTGGCTGGCGCCGACGTCCAGCGTCTTCGAGGCCGGGGTCAGCGCGACGGCCGTGGGCACCGGCGGCACCACCACCGTGAGGTCCGCGGTGGCGGTGAGGTTGCCCAGGTCCTTCGCCTCCACGCGGAAGCCGAAGCTGCCCGCGCGCGGGAAGGTGATGGTGGTGTTCTTCGCGCCGTTGGTGCCGTTGAGGCTGAAGGTGGCCTGGCCGGGGCCGAAGAGCTGCGTCCACGTGTAGACGAGGTCCGCTTCGCTGCCCGGCGCCGGGTCGTCCCCCAGCACGAAGGCGTCGGCGGTGGTGCCCGTCACGGGGAAGGGCGTCGCCGACGGCGGGATGGCGATGCTGGGCGGGGCGTTGGCGCCCAGCACGCCGAAGTCCTGGCCCGGCACGTCCGCGCCGGCGACCGTCACCAGGCGGGACGCGGGCGAGAAGGTGTAGCCGGGCTTGTTCGGCGCGACGGTGTACGCGCCGTCGGGCAGGTTGATGAGGACGTAGCGCCCGTCGCCGTCGGTGGTGCCGCTGCCGACGACGGCGTTCATCCCGTCGCGCGCCTCGATGGTGGTGGCTGCCAGGCCCGCGCCGGCCTCGTCCACGCGGCCCGACACCAGGAAGCCGGTGCCCGCCACCGCGGTGAAGGTGAGGCCGGTGATGGGCGTGCCCGCCACCGTCACCGGGTTCATGAAGGCCGGCGTGATGAGCTGCCCCGGCGCGGTCGCGACGAGGTTGTAGGTCCCCGGCGGCACCTTCGGGAAGGTGAAGGTCCACGTGCCGCCGTTGTTCACCGTCTGCACGGTGCGCGTGCCGTCGGTGACGGTGTGGGGGCCGGGCTGGCCGGTGACGGCGCCGGACACGGGCACGACTTCTTCCGCGAAGTTGATGCCGGTGGCCGGCGCGCCGTTCACCTGCACCGGGTTGGTCCACGTGCCCTGCGGCTTGAAGCTCTGCCCAGCCATGCCGGTGGCGGTGACGGTGTACGTGCCGTTGGGTACCGGCAGCGCGAAGTCGCCCGAGCCGTTGGTGACGCCGGTGTACGTGCCCGCGCTGACGGTGATGCCGGGCAGCCCCGTGCCGAGGCTGGACACGCGCCCGAAGATGCCAAACACCACGCGCGACGCGGAGAAGTCGATGTTGGCGATGCCGCCGGCCGGCACGTTCACCGGGTTGGTGAAGACGGGTGACAGCGTGTACTCCGGCTTGATGGCGGTGACGGTGTAGCTGCCCTGCGGGTAGCCGACGATGGCGTAGGTGCCGTCGGAGTTGGTGAAGGTGTACTTGCTGCCCGAGCCCAGGCTGGCCGCGATGACGCGCACGCCGCCCACGCCCGCGCCGTTGTCGGTGACGCGGCCGGTGATGCGCACCGTCGACGGGTTGCCCACGCGCACCAGCACCGAGGCGATGGCGGTGTGGCCCTTCATGTCGCTGACGGTCACCTGCGCCAGCACGTCGCGCGCGCTGGAGAAGCTCTTCGTCACCATCGCCGTGTTGGTGGACGCCGCGCCGTCGCCGAAGTCCCAGAAGTACGCCAGCGGGTCCCCGTCGGGATCCGTCGCGGTGGCGGTGAAGGTGACGGTCTGGCCGGGGCTCACCTGCGTCATCGACGCGGCCAGCGTGGCGGTGGGCGCCTGGTTCATCGAGAAGTCGCCGCGGTTGACGACGACGTCGATGCTGGCCGGGCTGGTGCTGGCGGTGCCCACCGGGGTGATGTGAATGGAGGCGCCGGTGTCCGAGTACGTGCGGCCGATGACGAGCGCCGCGTCGGTGGCCGCCGACGTCCACGGCGTCATGTCCAGCAGGTCCGAGGTGCGCGGCGACGGGTACCCCCAGAAGACGAGCACGCTGCGCTGGCCGAGCGCGCCGAGCGCCGGCCGGTACTCGAGCCAGTAGTCCTTCGCCGCGCCGATGGGCACGCGCAGGCCCTGCAGACTGCCCAGCGTGGGCTGCTCGAGGTCGTACAGGCGGTAGGTGCCCGACGACGTCACCGTCGTCCACTCGCCCGCGCCGAACCAGTCGAGGTTCTTCTTGTACCAGGCGTTGTAGTGGTTATCGCCGCTGCCCATGATGTCGAACGGGTTGCCGTACTCCTGCGCCCCGCCCGCGCCGATGATGGTGTCGTTCGACGCCTGCCAGAAGTTGGCGTGCGAGAGGCCCAGGTTGTGGCCCACCTCGTGCGCGAGGACGCCGACGCCGAAGCTGCCGTTGATCCACGTGCCCTTCCCGCCCACGTAGCCGAGGCCCGCCCAGCCCCAGGCGCTGATGCGGCGGAAGGCGACGACGTCGAGGTCGTAGTTGGCGGTGTCGAAGCCGGCGGCCCGCGCCGCGGCGCGCGCGTCGGCCAGGAGGCCCGAGGTGTTGTTCGACGAGCCGTACGACGCCTTGGTGCCCGGCACGCGCACCACCGTCGACGTCACCGTCCCCGTCACCGACGTCTGGTTGAAGCTGTTCGCCTTGAGGAACTGGTCCAGCTGCGTCAGCACGCTCTGCGCGTTCGAGACGCTGATGGGCTCGCCAGGGTCGTCCGAGAAGTCGACGCGGATGTAGAGGACCTTCTTGTTCCCCACCGTCCACGAGGATGCCTGCGGCAGGTTCGCCCGCGGCTTGCCGGCCTTCACCTGCTCCAGCACCACGGCGCGGTCCATGGCCCAGCCCTTCACCCGCACCCACTCGCGCGTGAGGTCGTCGGCCAGCTCGCCGGTGGGCGCGACGCGCCAGCGCTCGGCCCCCAGCACCACCTCACGCAGCAGCGGCTCACCGAAGCGGCACGTCACCTCGTAGCGGCCGGCGCCCTCCACCGGGCGCTCGAGCGACGCCACGACGGACGGCGGCAGGCCGGCGGCGGGCTGCACGTGGCGCAGCGCGGCCGAAGGCTCCTTCAGCATGAGCGCGGCGAGCGCGGGGCGGCGCTCCTTTGCCAGGGCGACGCCCTCGGCTTCCAGCGCGGGGCGCTCGGCGGGCGACGCGGCGCGGTAGCGGGCGGCCCAGGCGTCGAAGCGCGTGAGGACGTCGGGCGTGGCGGCGGCGGCAGACACCGCCAGCGTCAGCAGGGAGAGGGCGAGGAAGCGGGTCATGGTGGTTCCGACGGGAGGAAGGCCGACCGGCCGGCTCGGCCGCGCGCACCATAACCAAGGGTGCACCACCGGGCGAGCCCCGAGCCCGCGCAGCGCAGTCCGCTCTGCCTGAGGACTCGCCCCGGCCCCGCGGGATGTCAGGCGTGCACGGTGGACACGCCGCGCGGGGGCGGAGTCGGGCGGCGACCCGTCCCCGTGCTTGACGGCCTGCGTCCACCTGCATACGGTCGAACCTCCATCTTGTCGGGTTCGACATTGGGTGAGTTCGAAATTCCGTACTCTGTCGAGGATTCGTCACCCAGCATCCGGCATGGACCCGAAATGGAGCGGGCCGACATGAGACTCGTGGGTGTGTTGTTTGTACTCGTGGTGTCGGTCGCGACCGCTGCGCCGCCGAAAACGCCGAAGGACCTCGTGGGCTGCCCGTTCACGTCCGACGAGCTTCACGCGGCCACCGGCATGCGCATGAAGTAGCTGCCGCCCACCATCGAAGAAGCCAACGGCATGCACCACGCGCTGTGCCGCGGAATCGGCGACGGCAACAACGGATACATGCACGTCACCCAGACGGTGGCCCCACCGGCCACCGCGGCGAAGCGCTTCGACGCCATCCTTCGCACCGAGCTCAAGGGTGCCGAGCCGGTACCCGGTGACCCCGACGGCGCGCGGTGGTTGGCGAAACCCGAGCTCAAGACCTACACGCTGGCCTACGTGCGCGGCGCGGTGCTCACGCGCCTCACCGTCTTGAGCCCCGACAAAGAGTTTGTCGCCGGACTGAAGGACGGTCTCCTCAAGCTCAAGCGGGTGCCCTGATGACGGCGCGAGCGACGACGGCCGTCTGGATGTGCGTCCTGTTCATGGCTGCGCTGCCGGCCAACGCCCAGAACAAGGCAGCCACGTCGCCCGATGAGTTGGACAAGGACGTCGCCATCATCCCGTTCAAGAACGGCGAGGCGTATAAGGGTGGGCACCTCGTCTAGGTCGAAGGTGTGGCCGACGGTGCGCGAGAGCTGCGCTACGGCCTCGAGGGCCTGAGCATCACCCAGCCCGTGGCGGTGCCGCCAGCGCCCGAGGGCTACCAGCGCGACACCATCGACAGCTACGCAGTCGACCTGCCGCGAGACGCCGCCGCCAGCGTCATGATGAACGGGGCGTTCACGAAGGCGGTCTACCGCGCCGGCGCGAGGGGCCAGCCGACGTACAACCTGTCCATCTCCGACCTGACGGCGGAGTTCGGCCCGCTGGAGGCCGACAAACTGCTCTCCGAGATCGCCGAAACCGGCGGCGAGCGCGAGCTGCGCGGAGGGCGCGTGCACCGCCGCGTGATTGAGGACGGAGAGCGCTTCGTGGTGACCGAGTTCGAGACGAACGCGGTGCCGGCGCGGCGCTTCGCCCACGCCGAGTGGGTCATCGCCAGGCGCTACAAGGTGGTTGCCGAGGCCGAGGGCCTCGGACTCGACGAGCTGATGCGCTGGGCCGAGCAAGTGGACTTCGCGGCGCTCGAGGCCCGCGCGAAGGCGGGCAAGCCCATCGAGTGAACTCGAGGAGGCGAGTGCGAGCGGCGACCTTCGTCAGCGCCGCGCCGAGCTTCAGGCGCCGCGCGATGAATTGAGCAGGACAGCCCCACCAGCATCACCGCCGCCCGCGCGGCGAGGCGCATCACGCACCAACGCAGCCCCCGCTACCCCTTGCTGATGATTTCCACTGCCAGCGTCGGCTGGGAGTCGATGTGAATCATCTGCGCGCCCACGTGCAGCGTGACGCGGCCGGGGAACGCCGGGTCCTCGGTCACCTTCTGCACCGGCGCGACGTCGAGGTCCGCGCGGGTGACGCCGTTCGCGTCCGTCAGCACCGCCATCAGGCGCTGCTGCTGGCCCTCGATGTTCACCCTCAGCCTGGTGCCGTCCTTCGACTCGACGGAGAAGCGCACGTCGTGGCCCATGCTCTCCACGCCCGTGGCGCCCAGCACCTTCGCGAGTCGTTTGGTGGTGTCCTCCATGTCCGTTCCTCCTCGTGTCGAGAGACGACAGAAAGTCCCTTGCAACGCGACGGGGAGCCGACCTGCGCCAGCTCCCCGTCCGCTGCCTCACTCCGCCTCGGCCTTCCGGGCCGGGCGGGCCTCGATGATCTTCTGCTGCTGCATCGGCGGCACCGGCTCGTAGTGCGACAGCTCCATCACGTAGCTGCCCGTGCCGCCCGTGATGCCGCGCAGCTGCCCGCCGTAGTTGCCCAGCTCCGCCAGCGGCGCCTGGGCCCGCACCATCGAGTAGCCGCCCGGCAAGGTCTCGATGCCCATCACCCGGCCACGCACGTGCTTCAGGTCGCCGGTGATGGCGCCCATGTACTGCTCGGGCACCGACACCTCGAGGTTGACCACCGGCTCCAGGAGCACCGGCCGCGCCTTCGCGATGGCGTCGCGCGTCGCCATCTTGCCGGCGGTGCGGAACGCGATGTCCTTGGAGTCCACCGGGTGGTGCTTGCCGTCGTACACCACCACGCGCACGTCGTGGACCGGGAAGCCCGCCAGGTTGCCGGCCTCGAGCGCGTCCACCACGCCCTTCTCCACCGCGGGGATGAAGTTGGTGGGGATGGAGCCGCCGAACACCTCGCTCTTGAACTCGAAGCCGCTGCCGCGCGGCAACGGCTCGATGCGCAGGAACACCTCGGCGAACTGCCCCGCGCCGCCCGTCTGCTTCTTGTGGCGGTAGTGGCCTTCGGCCCTGGTGGTGATGGTCTCGCGGTACGGCACCGTCGGCGCCTTGGTCGTCACGTCCAGCTTGAAGCGGTTCTTCAGGCGCTCGAGGAGAATCCTGAGGTGCACGTCGCCCACGCCCGACAGCACCAGCTCGTGCGTCACCGTGTCGTGGTGGAACTTGAACGTCGGATCCTCCTCGGCGAGGCGCGACAACGACTGCGCCAGCTTCACGTCGTCACCGCGGTTCTTCGACTCCACCGCCAGCGACAGCATGGGCGCCGGGTACTTCACCGGCACCGCCTGCCAGTCACCCTCGAGCGCCGGGTCGTGCAGCACCTGGTCGACGTGAAGGTCCTCGACGCGCGCCAGGGCCACGAGGTCGCCCGCGTACGCCACCGCGTCGAACTCCGGGTGGTCGCGGCCTTCCACCTTCAACACGTGACCCGCCTTGCGCACCTTCTTGTCGGTGCCGCAGACGAAGGACGTCCCTCCGTCCAGCTTGCCCTGGAGCACGCGCAGCATCGCCAGCTGGCCCACGCCGGGGTCGTTGGTCACCTTGAACACGTGCGCCATGAAGGGCGCCTCGGCGTCGCAGGCCACCTCGACCAGTTCGCCGTCCTTCAGCATGCGGCGCTTGCGCCCGTTGACCGGGCTGGGCGCCTCCTCGACGAGGATGTGCAGCAGGTCGTCGACGCCGACCTCCTCGCGCGCGCTGGTGAAGACGATCGGCACCACGTGGCCTTTGGCCATCGCCTTCACGAACGTCTGCCGGAGCTCGCCGAGGTCCAACTTCTCGCCGCCGAGGTACCTCTCGAGCTTCGCGTCGTCGATCTCGATGGTGGACTCGAGCATCTCGGCGTGCACGTCCTTCACCGAGAGGAAGTCCGCCGCGCCGGCCTCCTGGTCGAAGCAGTCGATGACGTCCTTCCCGCCGCGCGTCGGCAGGTTCATGCAGTGCAGATGGCTGCCGAACGCCTCCTTCAGCTCGTCGACGCGGCCGCGCAGCACCGCGGGCGACACGCCGTCGATCTTGTTCACCACGATCATCCGCGCCAGGCCCGCTTCGCCCGCCGCGTGGAACAACCGCCGCGTGTTGAACTCGATGCCCGTCGTCGCGCTCACCACGATGATCGCCGTCTCCACCGCGGGCAGCGCCGACAGCGCGTAGCCGATGAACTCCGGGTGCCCCGGCGTGTCGATGATGTTCACTTCCCGCCGCTCGTACGTCGCGAACAGCAGCGCCGAGTTGGTCGAGTGCTGGTGCTCCTTCGCCTCGGGCTCGAAGTCGCCGGTGGTGTTGCCTTCGCTGACCGAGCCCATCCGCGAGATGGCGCCGCACCGGTGGAGGATCGCCTCCGCGAGCGTGGTCTTGCCCGTGCCGCCGTGCCCCAGGAGCACGACGTTGCGGATGTCCTCCGGGCGGAAACTCGTGGCCTTGTTCATGTCCACTCCCTCGTCAGGCTGCGTGTCAGGTGTGCGCCCACCGTCGAGCAACCGATGTGCCACGAACACCGAGGGAGGCCGGATTGATCTGCCGCAAATCGTGCGCCGCGGGGGGTCGACCCGAAAGCCCTGCGCCGTCAACGGGCGCCGCATCGCCAGCGGGGGCGTTCAGATCCGGTGCGCCGGCGCCGGCGGGCGAGCCGCGGGCTACAGCTTCCGCACCGTCATGAGGTTCGTGCGACCGGCCTCGTTGAGCGGCTGGCCGGCGACCAGGACGATGGTGCTGCCCTTCGGCGCGAGGCGCTCCTTGCGCACCAGCTGCTTGGTCCAGGCGATCATCGCATCGGTGGACGACAGGCGCGGCGCGAGGTGCGGCTGCACCCCCCAGTACAGCGCCATGCGCCGCACCACGTCGGGGTTGGGCGTGAGGCCCAGCACGGTGGCCTTCGGGCGCAGCTCGCTGACGAGGCGCGCGGTGCGGCCCGACTCGGTGTGCGCGACGATGAGCGCGCTGCCCAGCCGGTCCGCGGCCTCGACGGCGGCGACGGCCACCCCGGTGCTGATGTCGCGCGTCCACTCGAAGGCCCTGGGCCGCGCGACGCCGACCGACTCCGCCTCCTCCACGATGCGCGCCATCGTGCGCACGGCCTCCACCGGGTACCGCCCCGACGCCGTCTCGCCGGACAGCATCACCGCATCGGCGCCGTCGAAGATGGCGTTCGCCACGTCGGTCACCTCGGCGCGCGTGGGGCGGGCGTTCGACACCATGCTCTCGAGCATCTCGGTCGCGACGATGACGAGCCCGCCCATCACGTTCACCTTGCGCACCATGGCCTTCTGAATGCCGGGCAGCTTCTCGAGCGGCATCTCCACGCCGAGGTCGCCGCGCGCCACCATCACCCCGTCGGACACCGCGGCGATCTCGTCGAGCGCCTCCACCGCCTGCGGCTTCTCGATCTTCGCGATGAGCGGCGTGCCGCGGCGGCGCACCAGCTTGCGCGCCTCGAGCACGTCGGCCGGGCTGCGCACGAAGGACAGCGCGACGTAGTCCACGCCCAGCTCCTGGCCGAACGCGAGGTCGGCCCGGTCCTTCGCGGTCAGCGTGGGCACCGACACCAGCGCGCCCGGCAGGTTGAGGCCCTTGTGGTCCTTGAGCGTGCCGCCCACCAGCACGCGGCAGGTGACGTCGCGGCCCTTCACCTTCAGCACCTCGAGGCGTACGCGGCCGTCGTCGAGGAGGATCGGGTCTTTCGGCTTCACGTCCCGCGGCAGCGAGGTGATGGGCGTGGGCAGCACCTCGGCGGTGCCGAGCACCTTGCGCGTGGTGACCGTGAGCCGTTGTCCCGGCTTCACCTCGACGGCGCCGCCCTCGAAACGCCCGAGGCGAATCTTCGGGCCCTGCACGTCCTGGAGGACGGCGACGGCGCGGCCGGCCCTCTTCGCGGCGGCGCGCAGCAGCTCGACCCGCTTCGCGTGATCCTCGTGGGTGCCGTGCGAGAAGTTGAGCCGCGCCACGTCCATGCCCGCCCGGACCATGGCCTCGAGCACCTCGGGGGACGACGACGACGGGCCCAGCGTGCAGACGATTCGTGCCTTGCGCATGGCGGCCGACTGTAGCCGCCGCGCGCGGCCTCAGGGGCCTTCCGTCAACCCGCCGGGCCCGCTCACGCCGCGTGACGGAGCCGCGCGGGTGATCCAGACTGCTCGTCTTCACGGGGAGCGAATGTCGGACCTGGTTCGCTGTGGGCTGGCCTTCAACACGGCAGACGAGTTCCGCGCCGCGTTCGTGGCGCGGGGCGAAGGGCGCTGCTTCGTGCCCTACCCCGACGAGCTCCGCGAAGGGCAGGTCCTCATCGTCGACGCCACCGTGGGCGAAGGTGCGCGGCTCGAGGTGAGCGGCGTCGTCCTCTCTCCGGACTTCGACGAGCGCGGCAACATCGGCGTGCTGGTGCAGCTCGACGAGGCGTCGGCCGCCGCGGTGAGGACGTTGGACGCGAAGCTGGACGCCCCCGCCGACGGCCCGGTGGAGGTGTTCGCCACCACGCGCTTCCGCATGCGCACGGGGAAGCTGTCCGCCGCCGCGCAGCTGGCGACCGGCCCGGAGCCCGGCGCGGACGATGAGGCGCCGCTCCTCGAGCCCGGCACGATGGTGGACGAGCGCTTCGCCATCGAGGCGCACGTCGCGTCCGGCGGCATGGGCGACGTGTACCGGGCCAACCACGTGCACCTCAAGCGCGCGGTGGCGCTGAAGCTGATGAAGCGGGTGCTGGCCCAGGACCCGGAGATGTGGGGGCGCTTCAAGCGCGAGGCCGAGCTGGTCAGCCAGCTGGAGAGCGCCCACGTGGTGCGCGTCTTCGACTTCGGCCAGACGAAGGACGGGCAACCGTACCTCGCGATGGAGTACGTCGAGGGCCCGACGCTGGACGTGCTGCTCGAGAAGGGCCCGCTGGCCCCGGAGCACGCGGCGCAGCTGCTGCTCCAGGTGTGCGAGGGCCTCGCCGAGGCACACGCGCTGGGCGTCATTCACCGCGACTTGAAGCCGCCGAACATCATCGTCGGCAGGAAACGCGACGGGGCCGAGGTGGCGAAAATCCTCGACTTCGGCATCGCGCGCCTGGCGGACCGCGGCGAGGCGAAGGGCAGCGAGAAGCTGACGCAGATGGGCATCGTGGTGGGCACGCCGGCCTACCTGGCGCCCGAGCAGGCGCTGGCGGACGAGCTCGACGAGCGCACCGACATCTACGCGCTCGGCTGCGTCGGCTACGAGCTGCTGACCGGGCGACCGCCCTTCGTCGCCGACGACCTCCGCAAGGTGATCAGCCAGCACCTCACGGCGGCGCCCGCGGACCCGGTGACGAAGCGCCCGGAGCTCGCGAAGCACCAGGCGCTCTGCGCGGTGGTGCTGAAGGCGCTCGCCAAGGAGAAGGACAAGCGCTTCCAGAGCGTGAAGGCGCTGGCCGACGCGCTGAAGGCGGCCGTGGCGGGCCAGGCCCCCGAGGCGCCGCCGCCGTCGCTCGCGCGCGAGGCCCCGCCCGACGAATGGAGCGAGGGCGGCGCCCCGGCCGCGCCCATGTCGCCCGACGACTGGCCGCCGCCGTCCGTCGCGCCGTCGCCGCTGCCCGCCGCCGCACCACCGGAGAGGCTCGCGAGCGCCGACGACTTCTTCGCCACCGTGGGCGGCCCGCCGCTGTCGCCCGGAAGCTCGCCGTCGGGCATCCGCGCCGAGGCGCTGAAGGGCGCCGTGGACGACGAGGTGCTGCGACTGCTGCAGCACGTGCGCGACGCGCTCCCGCCCACGCCGACGCCGGGGGTCGCGCTCCTGGTGGAGGTGCTGGGGCCGCCCCCGGGCTCGCCGCTGGCGAAAGCCTGCCTCGGGCGCGCGCTGTTCGCCGCCAGCCGCGCGGGAGCCTTCCTCGATACGGCGGACGAGGACGGCGCGCTGCTCGGCTTCGCCGCGCCGGAGCTGGTGCCCGCCGGCCGCGCGCTGAAGGCGCTGGTGGCGATGCGCGACGCGGTGGCCGACGCGGGCCTGCGCGCGACCCCGCCGGCGAAGGCGTCGATCCGCGCCGTCGCGGTGGCCGCCACCTTCGACCCCGACCAGAGCCCGCTCTGCGGCGGCGCGCAGGCGCGGCTGCGGCAGCTCATCGCGCGCTTCAAGGCCGGCGACCTGGCCTGCGAGAAGCTCGTCGCGACGAAGGCCGCCGACGCGGTGGACCTCGCGGCCGCGACCAGCGAGCTGGTGCTCGTCACCGGCGGGCGAACGCGCAACAAGCGCACCGCGTCCGAGATCATCGGCCGCGGCGCGGTGCTGGAGGCGCTGGAGCGACGCCTCGCCAGCTTCGCCCAGGGCGTGGTGGCGCCGGTGCTGGTGCGGGGCGAGGCGGGCGCGGGCCGCAGCACGCTGGCGCACGAGGTCGCGACGCGCGCGCGCAAGCAGAGCCTCGCGGCGGTGGTGGCCCACTCGCCGGAAGGCCCCGGCGGCGACCCCTTCGGCGCGCTCGTCTCGGTGGTGTGCGCGGTCGCCGGCGTGCCGCTCGAGCACCGCGCGGCGCGGCTGCGCGCGGCCCTCGGCGCGCTGAAGCTGCCGCCGGACGAGATGGAGGCCGCGCTCGCGCTGGCCGGCGTGACGCAGCTGCCGTCACCGCTCACCGCGGGTCAGGCGGTGCACGCGCTGCGCGCGGTGGTGAAGGCGGGATCGGCCGAACGCCCGGTGGTGCTCCTCTTCGACGGCCTCGAGGAGATGGACGAGCAGAGCGTCGAGGCCTTCCGCGAGCTGGTGACGCGGCCCGCGGCGCGGGAGTTGACCATCGGCCTCGGCGCGCCGGGGGCGAGCGCGGACCGCTTCGCCGCGGTGCCCGCCATCGACCTCCCGGCGCTGACGCCGTCGGAGATGAACCGGCTGGTGTCGGTGTACCTCGACGCCGCGCCGGGCCCGCGGCTGCAGGCGGTGCTGGCCGAGCAGGCCCGCGGGCTGCCGGGGGCGGTGCTGGACTGGCTGTGGTGGCTCGACGACCGCGGCTCGCTGGTGGTGTCCGGGCAGAGCGTCGAGCTGCAGGACTCGGTGCCGGAGCTGTCGCCGGAGCGGCTCCTCGAAGCCCGGCTGGCGGCGCTGCCGCTGGATGCGCGGCGGGTGTTGGAGGCCGCGGCGCTCGGCGGCGAGACGTTTGACGGCCCGCACATCGCTACGGCGTGGCCGCGCGCGACGCCGGCCGCCTTCCAGCTCGCGGTGGCGAGCCGCTTCGTGCGGCCGACCGGCAACCGGCGCTGGCGCTTCGCGAGCCTCTCGGCGCGGCGCGCGGTGCTGGCCGCCGCCTCGCCCGAGCGCCCGGCGATGCACCTGCGGCTGGCGGGCGCGCTCATCGAGCAGGGCCGCGCGGACCCGGCCAGCGTCGACCCGGCGGTGGTGGCGCGGCACCTCACGCAGGCGGGAGACGGCGCCCGCGCCGCGCAGCTGTGGAAGCACGCCGTCGACGCCGCGCTGGCCCGGCGGGTGCCGCGCGACGCGGTGACGGCGATGAAGGGCCTGGCGGCGGCGCTGGCGCTGCTGCCGCAGTCGCCCGAGAGCACCCGCGCGCGCGTGGACACGCTGGCGCGCGCGGCCGGCACCGCGCTGTCGGCGCAGGACGCGGCCGCCGCCCGCGCGCTGGTGGACGACGCCGCCGCGCTCGAGAAGCTGTTGTCCGCGCCGTCGCCGGAGCTGGCGCTGTCGCTGGCGCGCGTGCATCGGTCGGAGGCGCGGCGCGCCCGCGCGACGGAGGCGCTCAACCGCGCCGCGCAGCTGGCGAAGGGGACGCCGCTGCTGGCGCTGGTGGAGGCGGAGCGCGCGGAGTCGCGGGAGCAGGAAGGGGACCTGGACCAGGCGTCCGCCGCGTTCGAGGCGGCGTTGTCGTGGGCCGAGCAGGCGCGGGAGCTGGCGCGCTGGCACGGGGAGGTGGACCTGACCGCGCGGCTCCTGGCGCGGCTCGCGGCGGTGCGGCTGCAGCGGCGCGATCTCGAGACGGCGCGGCGGCTGCTGGACCAGTCGCTGGCGCGCTGGCGCGTCACCGCGTGGGCGCCGGGCGAGGCGCGCGTGCTGGCGAACCTGGGAACCACCCTGGCGGCGGGCAGGCAGTTCGAGGCGGCGGCCCGGGCGTTCGAGGCGGCGGCGGCCGCGGCGGCACGGTCGGGCGACCTGTTGTTCCGCGCGCGGGTGCTGGTGCAGCAGGCGCGGGCGCTGAAGAAGCATGATGCGTCGTCGGCGCAGGCGAAGGCGGTGGCGGCGGAGGCCAGGCGGTTGAGCGCTGCGCTGGGGTGGGACCAGGGGCGCGCCGAGGCCGCCGCGATGGCCTGAGCCGCGCGCGCGAGGTGCCCCGCTACACGTTGCTGGGACGCACCGCTGGAACGCGCACCGGTGTCACCCCGCCCTCGCGGCCCTCGAGCGCCGGCGGCAATCGAATGGTGAAGGTGGTGCCTTCGCCGTCCGGGTTCGCGGTGGCCGACACCTCCCCCAGGTGCGCATCGATGATGCGCTTCACCACCGCGAGGCCGAGCCCGGTGCCGGTGGCCTTCGTGGTGAAGAACGGCTGAAAAATCCGCTCCGCCGCGCGCGGCGTCAAGCCGACGCCCTGGTCGCAGACGTCGAGCCGCAGCCACGTCCTGGGCCCTCGCGGCTCCGTGCTGGCGCGCACCGTCACCAACCCGCCGCGGGGCATCGCCTGCACCGCGTTGACGATGAGGTTCACCAGCGCCTGCCGCAGCAGGTGCGCATCCACCGGGTAGGCCGGCAGCTCGCGCGGCAGCTCCGTCACCACCCGCACGTTCGGCTGCGCCAGCGCCTGCGCCGCGGCGTCCACCGCGCTCGACACCACCGTCTCCACCGCCACCGGCTTCTTCGTCAGCTCGTACGGCCGCACGAAGTCCAGCAGGTCGCCGACGATGCGGTTCAGGCGATCGGCCTCCTCGCCCACGATGTTGATGAGCATCTCGGCGTCACCCTCGAGGTGGATGATGCGCCTCAGCGTGGTGAGCGAGTTGAAGATGACGCCCAGCGGGTTGCGCACCTCGTGCGCCATGACGGCGGCGAGCTCGCCGAGCGCGGCGAGGCGCTCGTGGCGCACCAGCTCCGCCTGCGTCCGGGCCAGCTCGTCGTACGACGTCTTCAGGTCGCGGTAGAGCCGGTCGGCCTCGTCGTAGAGACGCGCCCGCTCGAGCTGTGACGCCATCTGCACGCCCAGCACCGCCGCCGAGTACAGCTCGTTGTCGCCGTACGGCTCGTCCGCCAGCCGCGCCAGCGTCAACAGCCCGGCCCGCCTGCCCTCGATGTCCAGGGGAATGAGCGCCAGGTGCCTGAAGCCGGCCTCGCCCGCCTCGGCGGCGGCGGCGAGCGCTCCGATGGGCAGCGTCATCGCCTGCGCCTTCCCCCGGAGCCCCTCCGGCGTGGCGAAGCGCCGGTACGGCTCGATGAGCCGCCCGGTGTAGCCATACGGGTCACCGACCAGCTCGAAGGTGTCGCTGTCGGGGTCGAAGCGGTGCAGCACGCCGGCGTTGCTCTGCGTGGTGCGGCACACCGTCTCGAGTGCGCGCCGCGTGAGCGCTCGGGTGTCCGCGCGCGGGCCGGCCACCGCCAGCTGGTGCACCAGCTCCAGCTCCGCGTTTCGGCGATCGAGCTGCTCGAAGCCCAGCGCCACCTCCAGCGCGGAGCCGAGCTGCAGCGCGAACAGCTCGAGCGCGCCGGCGTCGGCGGCGGACAGGGCGTCGCGCATGAACAGCACCACGCCCCACACCCGCCCGGCCACGTTCAGCGGCGCCGCCATCGCCCGCGCCTTCATCGCCGCGCCCAGCTGCCCCGCGAGCGCGTCCGCCCCCACCCCGCGCGCCCACGAGGACGCGGCGCTCTTGAGGTCGGACACCACCTGCGAGGCGTCGAGCGCGCGCGACGCCGTCATCCACCGGGTGTCGAAGCGCAGGCGCTCGCGGCGGGCGCTCTCCATCGCCGCCGACACCGCCTGCAGCTCCGAGCGCGGCGAGAGGTACCGCACCTCGTACGTCGCCCCGTCCAGCACCAGCACCGCGATGTCGAACTCCAGCGCCTCGAGGCCCGCGCCCGCCACCGCCAGCACGTCGGCCACCGTGCGCGCCCGCTGCACGTTGAGCGCGATCTCCCGGAGCGGCCCCAGGAGTCCGTCGTCCTGTAAAGGCCGCTGCGGCTCGGACAGACGCGCTCCAGACACCAGACACCTCGACTCTCAGAAGGCGAGAAAAATAGCCTGAAATCGGTGTTTTGCGAAACGTCTGGTGTGCACTCGCGATAACAGGGCATGCGCGAGTTCCTCCTGCTCTCCACCGCTTTGCTTCCCACCGCCGCGTTGGCCGTGCCGTGCAGCGAGCTCCCGGTGCTCTTCGTGGTGCAGGACAAGTCCGGCTCGATGGACAAGGCGCCCGACGGCAGCACCGCGTCGGCCAGCAACCCGTCGAAGTGGTCGACGGCGCAGCAGGTGGTGCCGTCGCTGGCGTCGCAGTTCTCCAACCGCTTCCGCTTCGGCGCGGCGATGTACCCGGGCGCGACGACGACCTTCAACTGCACGACCGGCAGCGTGGTGGCGCCGGTGTCCAACTCACCTTCGGGCGTGCAGTCGGCGTACGCGAACGCGGTGGCCGGCGGCGGCACGCCCACGGCCGCGACGCTGCAGCAGGTGAAGAGCTACCTCCTGGGCCTCGGCCTCACCACGCCGGCGTACGTGCTGCTCATCACCGACGGGTTGCCGAACTGCAACCTGGCGCTCAACCCCAACACCTGCACCGCCACCACGCCGGGCTGCGCGAACAACGCGTGCGGCCTCGGCGCGAAGGACTGCCTCGACGACAGCGCGTCGGTGCAGGCGGCGGCGCAGCTGTTCGCCGCGGGCATCAAGGTCTTCGTCGTCGGCTTCGACGCGAACCTCACCGCGGGCAACAACAAGGCCGTGCTGGACGCCATCGCGTCCGCGGGAGGCACGGGCAGCGCCTACGTCGCCACCAACCAGGCGCAGCTGTCCGCGACGCTCAACACCATCGCGCTCAACACCGCGACCTGCTGCCGCGACGTGTGTACGGCGGGTGCGGCGCAGTGCCTCGGCACGGGCCAGCGGCAGGTGTGCCAATTGGACGCCTCCATCGGCTGCACCACGTGGGTGACGCAGAGCTGCCCGTCGATGAGCACCTGCCAGGGCGGCCAGTGCACCAGCTGCACCAACCAGTGCGCCGCGGGCGCGCGCCGCTGCACCGGCGACGTGGCCGAGCAGTGCGCGGTGGGCGCGGGCGGCTGCACACAGTGGACGCCGGCGGAGACGTGCGGCTACGGCGAGCTCTGCACCGGCGGCCAGTGCTCGAGCTGCCAGGCGTGCAACCTCGGCGCGTCGCGCTGCACCGCGGGCGGCGGCGTGGAGACGTGCGAGTGGGACGTGCTGTCGGGGTGCACCACCTGGCGCGCCGGCACCTGCGCCTCGGGCAGCGTGTGCCAGAACGGCAGCTGCGCGACATGCAACGGCGCGTGCACCGCGGGCGCCACGCGCTGCAGCGGCAACACCGTGCAGACGTGCGTGGCCGACGCGGCCGGCTGCACCAGCTGGCAGTCCTCCCAGACGTGCACCAACTTCTGCTCGGGCGGCGCGTGCGGGACCTGCGGCACGAGCTGCACCGCCGGCGCGACGCGCTGCAACGGCCGCGGCGTCGAGACGTGCATCGTCGACCAGAACAACTGCCCGGCCTGGGGCCCCATTCAGCAGTGCCAGCCGAACGCGTACTGCAACGGCGGCAGCTGCACGGCGTGCGGCGCGAGCTGCACGCAGGGCGCGAAGCGCTGCGGCGCGAACGGCGCGACCGAGACGTGCCAGCTCGACGCGAACGGCTGCACCGGGTGGGTGACGACGGGCGCGTGCGACGTGGCGGGCGGCGAGCGCTGTGACAACGGCGTGTGCATTCCGCCGTGCCAGGACGCGTGCGCGGAGGGCGCGGCGCAGTGCGCGAGTGGCCGGCCGCAGACGTGCGAGCGCGGGCCGACGGGCTGCACGATGTGGCGCGACGAGCCGGTGTGCGGCGCGGACGAATGGTGCGTGGCCGGCGCCTGCCGCCCGCGGTGCACCGCGGACGAGTTCGAGCACTGCCCGGCGGGCCTCGAGTGCACCGGCACCACCGAAGGCCGCGTGTGCCTGCCGCCGGACGGCAGCGACGCGGGCGCCGCCGATGCCGGTACGCCCGGGCCGACGCCGGACGCGGGCACCACGCAGCCCGGCCCCACCACGGTCGGCGTCGATGACCCGCCGGCGAACGGCCCCGGTGGCGTGCACACCATGGGTTGCAGCTGCAACGCCGCCCTCGACGCCGCTGCGCCCTTCCTTGGCCTCGCAGTCCTGGCGTTGCGCCGGCGACGGGCTCGCCGCTGAGGAGAGAGACTGCCCGGCCGGCCGCCGGCGAGGTGTCACACGCTTTCCACGGAAAGCTGAAGGACGACCGGCGGGCTGTCGCACCACACGCCACCGGCCGGCGACCTGCCGCTCCCAGCCATCTCGACCTGCAGCGCGGCCGGCTGCTGACGCGAGAGGCATGAGCGAGCGACGCGGGTGCGAGCGCTGCGGCCAGCCGGTGTTCCACCTGGCACAGGGGTGTCCGCGGCGCGGGGGGGGGCGAGGCGCCTGCGCCGGAGGACGCCACGCCCGCGCGCGAGCCCCTACACCTCTCCGCCGAGGAGGCCCGTACCCTGCTGTCGGCGCTCCCTGGAGCGCCCGAGCGGGCGCACACGCTGGTGGACGTCGCTCGGGACGTCGTGCCGCCCCGAGGCGGCGCGCGGGAGCTCCTCACCTCCCTCGTCGCGGCCCCGCTGACGGCCACCTCCTTCTTCGCGCTCACCCTCGCACGCCTGCACCAACGGCGTGGCCGCCGCGAGGAGTCGCTGCGAGGCGCGGCCCTGCTGGCAGTGCCGGCGACCTCCGCGCTCCCCGCCGTCCTCCTGCGGGAGTTCGACGCGCTGCAATGGGCCCGGGTGTCGCTCAGCGAGTCATTCATCGCGTGGGCCGCCCGCGCGGTAGTCCGCGCGAACGCCGACGACGGCCTGCGCTGACCGCGAGCCCGCGCGGCGACCGCGAAGAGACTTCCTTACGCACCGCGACCGGAACAGGATGGAGCCATGCTCCCGCTCGTCCTCGCGCTGTCCCTCGCCCAGGTCGACACGGCGGCGCCCACGCCACCGCCCGAGCCGCCGCCAGCGGACCAACCCGTCGAAGGCACGGTGCCGCCCGTCGAGCTGATTCCCAGCGCCGAGCCCGGCCTCCCGCCCGTGCCCCCGGCGAGCGCGGTGGAGAAGAAGGAATTCTCTCCTCCCTCGCGCGTGCTCCTGTCGGGCGGCGCGGGCATCGCGGCCGGCTTCGCGGGCCTCGGCATCGCGGTCGCGCTCACCGGCTCGAACCCCGGCCTGGACACGAACTTCGCCACCGCGATGGTGACGCCCATCCTCCTCACCGGGGTGTCCTTCATGGTGCACCAGGCGCTCGGCGGCCGTGGCGAGGTCATCCTCGCGTACGTCGCGGCCCTGGCGCTGATGGCCGGGGCCGCGGGCCTCGCCGTCGGCATCGAGGGGACCTCGCCGATGACGCCCCTCATCACCACGCTCACCGGCACCGTGCCCGCGACGGCGGCCGCGGTGCTCATCCTCGAGGCCAGCACCCGCAAGTCGCCGCGCGCGCCGCAGATCGCCCTGCTGCCCACCGGCATCGCCGGCGTCTTCTGACGCGCGGGCCTTCAGTAGCAGGCCGTGCCGTACGTCGCGGTGATGGTCGCGCCCGTCGCCGGCGCCGCGCTCGCCGTGAAGACGATGGCGTTGCTCGACGCCCGGTACGTCCACCCGCTCGTCACGACGCTGCCGTTCACCCGCACCTGGATGGTGCTGGGGTTCTCCGGCTGCGCCGTCAGCTCGTAGGTGAGCCGCGGCTGCACCAGGTTCTGCCCGATGGTCGCGAGCGACTGCGCCCAGTTCTGCGTGCAGATGTCCGCGGTCACGCCGTTGCTCTGGTTCACGATGCTCGCGTAGCGCCCGTCGTCCACCGTCGAGTCGAGGAAGCAGTTGGGCAGATTCTGCGAGAACGGGCCCACCACGTTCACCGACACCCGATTCGCCTTGCCGCCCTTCGCCTGCCGGTAGGTGGACAGGTACGCGCCCACCGTGTTGGTCGATTGCTCGACGGCGTCGGTGACGATGACGATGGCGAGGGACGCGTCCCCGCGGAGAAAGCCGGCGTTGGCCCCGCTCTTCAGGGGCTCGGTGAGCGCGCGGGCCGCCGCCTCGAACGCCTGCTCGATGCCGCTGCCGGCGGTACCGACCTGCACGTTGCGCGCGAAGGCCTGCGCGAGGCCCGGCGTGCTCGACGTGAGCACCGCAGGCGAGCCCACCAGCCGGCCGCCGACGCGGAAGAGGTCCGTCGTGGTGACCCCGAGGTGGTAGTCGACGTTGCTCTGGTTGGCCGCCGCGATGAAGGACGCGAAGTTCGCCGCGAGCGACGCCTGCTCGTCGGCCATCGAGCAGGAGTCATCCACCACGAAGAGAATGTCCAGCTTCCCCAGGCCCGACTGCTGCCACACGTCCGTCTGCAGGCCCAGCAGGTCGCCTTCGCCCGAGAGGTCGACGGACACCACGCGGGCCTCACCGGCCTCGCGAATGTGGAAGTCGAGGAAGCCCTGTGCCGGCCCCACCACCGCCGGCGCGAAGGCCACCTGCGTCGTCAAGGGGCCCAGCCCGCCGGGCAGCGCGAGGCCGCCCGGCGGAATGGTCGCCGACGACGTGAGCGCGAACGGCCCCGGCGCGCGGAAGCCGATGGCGTCGATGGTCACCGGAACCCCGCACGCGTTGTACGCGTTGACGGCCTTGCTGCCGCTCCTGCAGCTCACCCTGGTGTTGCCGAACTCGAGCGCGCTCGGCGCCACCACGAGACACCGGGCGACGCGCATCTCCACCGGCACCAACACCGGCGCGTTCAACCCGCCCTGCACGCGCACGAAGCCACGTGCGGTGGCGCCCAGAGGCAGCGCCGGATCCGCGGTGGCCCGCACCTTCACGTTCCGCGAGTCGCCGGCGTTCAGCACGAAGGGCGGCACCGAATCGACGGAGATGGACGGCGCCGAGCCCGGCGCCAGGTCCACCGCCACCAAGCAGTTCGACGTGCCCGCCGCGCCGGCGACCGTCAGCGTGCGCTCGAACGTCGCGCCGCGCGGAATGTCACCCATCGGCAGCGCGGCCGGCGAGATGGTCAGGTTGCAGAAGCCCACCGGCACCGGGTTCGCGCTCACGCGCACGCCGACGAGCGGCTGCACCGGGTCGTTCGAGTAGACGAGGAGGTCCGCTTCCTTGCGCCCCGGCGTGCTGCCGACGAGGCGCACGTCGAGGTCCAGCACGTTGAGCCCGCTGATGGCTGGAAGCCCCGCGTCGGCGTCGTAGCCGGCGGGCACCACCACCTCGAAGTCCGTCACCTTCGTCGCGTTCGACGTCGGCACGATGGCGACGTACGGCAGCTGCCCGTCGACGCCCAGCCGCAGGTTGTTGCTGGTGTCACCGGTGAAGGCCGGCGGCGTGCCGACGTTCTGCACGGACAAGCGACGCGACGCGACGCCCGTCTCCGGCACGTTGCCGAAGGCCAGCGCCGGCGACGGCGCGAGGCGAATGCGCGGCGCCCCGCCGATGCAGGTGAGCGGCACCCGCGCGGAGATGCGCTCGACGGTCGCCACGTCGAAGCGCAGCGTGCCTTCGGCGCGCCCGAGCGCCATGGGCTTGCACGCGACGGTGATGCCGACGCTGCCGCGCGCCGGCACCGCGTCCGGCGGCGACACCAGCGAGAAGGCCGCGCCGTCCACCGCCAGGCCTTCGAGCGCGAGCGCGGCGCCGCTGCCGTTGAACACCGTCAGCACGCGCGTCATCGACAGCGAGAGCGGCACGCGCCCGAAGTTGAGCATCGCGGGCGACCAGCCCACCGCCTGGCTCGAGCCCTGGCCCTTGAGCCGGGTGACGGCCTCCGCGCAGGTGGCGGCGCGCCGCACGCGGATGCTGGCGGCGTACGCGCGCTCCTCGAGCGGCCCGAAGGCGACTGGCACCTCCACGCGCTGGCCGGGGTTCACCTCGAAGGGCCCCCCATTCACCAGCCCGAAGAAGGCGGCGTCGTCGCCTTCGATGGAGGACAGCTCGGTGGTGGCGGGGAATGGCTTCCCGTTCTCCAGCACGAAGGGCAGCGTGACGTGCTGGCCGAGCGGCACGGCGCCGAAGTCCAGCACCGCGGGCACGAAGCAGTCGCGGGCGACGGCGACGGCGACGAGCGCCACGGTGGCCACCTCCTCGCCGGGCCGGCCGCCGGACACCTCCACGCGGAAGTCGGCGCGGTGCTCGACGGTCGGCTTCGTCACGTCGGCGTCGGTGGGCGGCGCGAAGTGCGCGGCCAGCGTCACCTCGCTCTCGCGTGGAATGACGAGCCCGGGCGCATCGTCCAGCACGAGCGCGTCGCTGCCCGACTCGCGGACGACGGCCGTGACGGTGAGCGGCCCCGAGCCGATGTTGCGCAGGCGCACCTCGAAGTCGCCGCGCTCGTCCATCACCACCGGTTCGAGCGTGACGAGCGCCTGCCGCGTCAGCACCTCGCCCGCGGCGCCGGGCACGACGACGACCAGCTCGCCGGCCTGACCCGTGAGGTTCGCGGAGCGGTCACAGCTACAGCCAGTGGCGAGGCCGGTGACGGCCAGGGCGACGAGGAGTCCGCGCATGCGAGGGTGAGTCTGAAGGCATCGGCCCTGCCGGACAATGGCGTCGACGCTCGGGGAGGTGGGGTGACAGACTACCCGCGCGATGCGGCGCTGGTCAGTCCTCGGAGGGGTGTTGGTGCTGGGACTCGCGGGGCTCCTCGGGGCATGCCCGGCGGCTCCCTGTCAGGGCTGCGCGGGCTGCTGCGACGAAGGCACCTGCCTGCCCGGCACCGCGCCCGGCGCCTGCGGGCGCGACGGTGTGCAGTGCACCGCCTGCGGCGCGGGCCGCACCTGCAGCCAGGGCGCGTGCGTCCCGACGCCCGACGCCGGCACCGACGCCGGCCGCCCCCGGGTCTGCAACTGCGCCGCCGGCTGCTGCGCCCCCGACGGCGGCTGCGTCCCCGGCAACCTGCCGCAGGCGTGCGGCACGAGCGGGCGTTTCTGCGCCGTCTGCGACGCGGGCCTCACCTGCCCCGCGGGCATCTGCGTCCCGGTCGACCCCTGCGGCGGCTGCCGCGATGCTCTGGGCCTCTGCCGCCCCGGCAACCTGAACACCGCCTGCGGGCGCGGCGGCGTGCTCTGCCAGGGCTGCATCGGCACCGATGTGTGCGTCGCCGGCGCCTGCGTCGGCTCGTCCACCTGCTCGGCCGACAACTGCGCCCTGGGATGCTGCGCGAGCGCCAACATCTGCGTGCCCGCGTCCCCGGCGCAGTGCGGCACCGCCGGTGCGCCCTGCGTCAGCTGCCCGGACGGCGGCGCCTGCGTGAACGGCGCCTGCCAGTAGGCCGCCCACCCGCGACCACCTTGCGAGACCGGAATACCTCGATTAATGTCTTGTTGACTCTTTTATGGAGACCAAGACTTGATTCGTTACTTCAAGGCGACACCGACGACGTGGGTGATGCAGTTCAAGGGCAGCCGGCTGAAGCGCGAGGGCGCGGGCCTGTCGTTCTTCTACTGGGCGCCGACGACGACGCTCGTGCAGGTGCCGCTGGCGAGCACCGACGTGCCGTTCGCCTTCACCGAGGTGACGACGGACTTCCAGACGGTCACCATCCAGGGGGAGCTCACCTACCGGGTGGCGGAGCCGAAGAAGCTGGCCGCGCTGCTCGACTACTCGGTGACGCCGTCGGGTGAATGGAAGAGCGACGATCCCCGCAAGGTGGACGAGCGCCTGGTGCACACCGCGCAGATGCTGACGCGCGCGGCGACACAGCGGTGGACGCTGAAGGAGGCGCTCACCTCGAGCGAGGCGCTGGTGGCGGAGGTGCTCGCGGGCCTGAGGGCGGCGCCTTCGGTGCAGATGCTGGGCCTCGAGGTGCTGGCGCTGTCGGTGCTGTCGGTGCGGGCGACGCCGGAGATGGCGCGGGCGCTCGAGGCCGAGGCGCGCGAGGCGCTGCAGCGCAAATCGGACGAGGCCATCCACGAGCGGCGCATGGCGGCCGTCGAGCAGGAGCGCCGCATCAAGGAGTCCGAGCTGCAGACCGAGGTGATGGTGGAGCAGCAGCGCCGCCACATCCAGGAGACGAAGCTGGCCGCGGACATCCACCTCGAGAAGGAGCGCGAGCAGCTCGTCACGCTGTGGGCGGAGAACGAGAAGAAGTCCGCCGACGCGCAGGCCTACGCGCTCGCGGCGAAGCTGAAGCCGGTGCAGGCGCTCGACTGGAAGGTGCTGACGGCGCTGTCGGCGGCGGGCATGGACCCGGCCGCGTCCATCGCGGTGGCCTTCCGCGAGCTCGCGGAGAACGCGCAGCGCATCGGCGAGCTGAACGTGAGCCCGGACCTCCTCCGCTCGCTCATCCCCGCCTCCAACCCCACGAGGAAGTGACGCCATGTTCGAGAAGCTCGTGCTGGTGACGCGGAAGACGAGGCTGGACGGCCTCATCGAGCGCTTCAACACGCGCGGGCAGGCGAAGTTCTACCTGCAGCAGGCGGGGCTGGACTTCGCGGACTACGAGCGCGAGCACGACACGTACTCGCGCAGCCTCGAGAAGACGCGCTCGGAGGTCGAGGGGTTGGGCCTCAAGCTCCAGCTCCTCGATCGCGCGGTGGTGCCCACGTACCTCTTCGCCGAGACGGACCTCGTCTTGGCGCTCGGCCAGGACGGGCTGGTGGCGAACACGGCGAAGTACGTGGGCGCGCAGCCGCTCATCGGCGTGAATCCGGACGTCGAGCGCTTCGACGGCGTGCTGCTGCCCTGGCGCGTGGAGCACGTGCGGCGCGCGGTGGAGGCGACGCTCGCAGGGAAGGCGAAGGTGCGCGAGGTGACGCTGGCCGAGGCAGTGCTGTCCGACGGGCAACGGCTCCTGGGCTTCAACGACATCTTCATCGGCGCGAAGACGCACGTGTCCGCGCACTACCGGCTGCGCGTGGCGCGCCCGAGACCACCGGCGTCGTCGAAGAAGGCGTACGAGAAGATGAAGCACGACGAAGAGCAGGTGTGGCTGCGGCACTCGTCGAGCGGCGTCATCGTGTCGACGGGAGCAGGCTCGACGGGCTGGCTGTCCAGCGTTTGCGCGATGGCGTCGGCGGTGGCGGGCGCGCTCGGTGGCAAGGCGGTGGACCGCGTGTCGATGCGCTGGGAGGATCCGCGGCTCTTCTACGTGGTGCGCGAGCCGTTCGCGTCGCGGCACTCGAGCGCCGAGGGCGCGGTGGGCTTCCTCGAACAGGGCGCGCGGCTCGAGCTCGAGTCGCTGATGCCGACGGGCGGCGTCATCTTCTCGGACGGCATGGAGGCGGACGCGCTGTCCTTCACGTCGGGCCTCGTCGCGCGCATCGGGCCGGCCGCGCAGCGCGCACGCCTCGTCGTCGCATGAGCCAGCACTCCCCTCTCCCGCATCGGGGAGAGGGTCAGGGGAGGAGCGGATAGGCTGCCCGCATGGCCTGGTTCGCCGACCTCCACCTCCTGCATCTCCTTCCCGGGCGACACGTCGCGACTCCTCGCCGTGGGCTGGCTGGAGCGAGGCGAGCCATTCACGGAAGGTGCGGTCGAGCCGGCGGTGCTCTGGGCTCGCCTGACGACGCAGCGGCCATCGACAAGCACTACCGGCCCTTCGCTGGCTCAAGACCACGCGGGGCGCCCACGAGCTAGCTTCCTCACGGTGTCGCGCGCGGCCGCCGCCTGCGTGCTACATGCGACCCGATGCGTTCTCTCCTCGTCCCGTGCCTCGCGCTGACGCTGTCCTGCGCGACCACGCCCACTCCCAGCCCCACCCCCGACATGACCGCACCGAAGCTGACCCAGACGCCCCGGGCCGCGAGCCTCATCTCGTCCTCGGCTGCCGACTTCACGAAGGCCTGCGACGACGTGCTCGCGCGCGCGAAGGCCGGCATCGCCGAGTTGAAGGCGCTACCCGCTGGCAACGACCTGAAGAAGCTGCAGCTCTACGACGACGCCACCACGCTGCTGTCCAACATGGCGGCGCGCTCGGGCCTCGCCCGGGAGGTGCAGCCCGACGCGGCGGTGCGCGAGGCGGCGGAGGCGTGCGAGCAGCGGCTCGAGGCGTACTCGGTGGAGCTGGCGCAGGATCGCGGCGTCTACGACGCGCTCTCGAAGGTGGACGCGCAGGCCCTCGACCCGGTCACCGGCTTCTGGCTCTTCAAGACGCTCCGCGAGTTCCGCCGCGCCGGCGTCGACCGCGACGACGCCACGCGCGAGAAGGTGAAGCAGCTCAACGAGGAACTGGTGAAGGTGGGCCAGGCCTTCGGCCGCAACATCCGCGACGACGTGCGCACGGTGTACGCGAAGCGCGCCGACCTCGAGGGCCTGCCCGCCGACTGGCTCGAGGCCCACCCGCCCAACGACAAAGGCGAAATCGCCATCACCACCAACACGCCCGACTACCTGCCCGTCATGCTGTACGCGAAGAGCGGCAAGGTGCGCGAGGCGCTGTGGAAGGCGTATCGCAGCCGCGCCTGGCCGGCGAACGAGGCGGTGCTGAAGGAGCTGCTCACCAAGCGGTACGAGCTCGCGAAGCTGCTCGGCTACGACTCGTGGGCCGCATACGCCACCGAGACGAAGATGGTGAAGACCGCGCAGGCCGCGGCCGACTTCATCGCCCAGGGCGAGAAGGCCACCCGGGCGCGCGCCGAGGCCGACATGGCGCTGCTCCTCGAGCGCAAGCGGAAGGACGTGCCCCAGGCCACGCAGGTCGAGCCGTGGGAGCACCAGTACTACGAAGACCGCGTCAAGGCCGAGAAGTTCGGCTTCGACTCGCAGGCGATGCGCCCGTACTTCGAGTATGGCCGCGTGAAGCAGGGCGTGATGGACGTGACGGCGAAGCTGTTCGGCATTCGCTACGTGCCCGTCACCGACGCCGTCGTGTGGCACCCCGACGTCGAGACGTACGACCTCTACGAAGGGGAAACGCTGCTCGGCCGCATCCACCTCGACATGCACCCGCGCGACGGCAAGTACAAGCACGCGGCGGAGTTCGGCATGACGACCGGCCGCGCCGGTCGCGAGTTGCCCGAGGCGTCGTTGGTCTGCAACTTCCCGAAGGCCGGCGACCTGATGCAGCACTCCGAGGTCGAGACGTTCTTCCACGAGTTCGGCCACCTGCTGCACGAGATTTTCGCCGGGCGCCAGCCGTGGGGCGGCATCTCCGGCATCCGCACCGAGTGGGACTTCGTCGAGGTGCCGTCGATGCTGCTGCAGGAATGGCCGCTCGACGGCGAGGTGCTGGCGTCCTTCGCGCGGCACCACCAGACGAACGAGCCCATCCCCGCGACGCTGGTGCAGCAGATGAAGACGGCCCGCGAGTTCGGCATCGGCCTCGACACGCGGCGGCAGTTCTTCCTGTCGGCGGTCAGCCTGTCCTTCCACGATCGCGCGCCCGGCTTCGACCCGGTGGAGCAGCTCAAGAAGGAGCAGGAGCGCTTCCTGCCGTTCCGCCGCGAGTGGGTCGACGGCACGCACTTCGAGCTCGGCTTCGGCCACCTCGATGGGTACTCGGCCGCCTACTACACGTACCAGTGGAGCACCGTCATCGCGAAGGACCTGCTCACGCGTTTCAAGGCGAAGAGCATGCTGGACGGCTCCGTGGCCACCGAGTACCGCAAGACGGTGCTGGAGCCCGGCGGCTCGAAGGAGGCCGGCGCGCTGGTGGAGGCGTTCCTCGGCCGGCCGTACACCTTCACCGCGTTCCAGGCCTGGCTCGACGGGAAGTGACTCGTGAAGCTGCGCACCCAGGGCGGGTACACGCCGACAGAAGCCGACACGCCGTGGCACCGCCTCGGCGGGACCGACGCCGTGAAGGCGCTCGCCGAGGCCTTCTATGACGCGATGGAGGTGCACGAGCCCAGGCTGGCCGCGCTGCATCGTCAGGACGCGCCGGGCAAGGTGAGCCGCCAGAGCCGCGACAACTTCGCGCTCTTTCTCGTCGGCTGGCTGGGCGGCCCGCAGGACTACACCGAGCAGCACGGGCCCCCGCGGCTGCGCATGCGTCACAGCCGCGTGCCGGTGGACACGGCGATGCGCGACGCGTGGCTGCGCGCGATGCAGAGGGCGATGGATGCGCGCGGCGTGGCCGGTGACGTGCGCCAGTACCTCGACGCCCGCTTCGCCGAGGTGGCCGACTTTCTGCGCAACACGCCGGGCTGACCGCGCGGGGCCCGCGCTAGAGTCGGGCCCTGCATGCGCGTGAAGGGCAAATGTCCGTCGTGCGGCGATCAGGTGACGCCCGAGGACTTCCTGTGCCCGAACTGCGAGCTCATCCTCGACCCGTCGAAGGTGCCCGACGCACCGGCCGTCACCGACGTCAGCGTCGTGCGCCGGATGATGGAGCTCCCGCAGCGCGGGCTGCCCGCGGAGAAGCCACCGGCCCGCGGCGCGGCGCCGGCCGCCGGTGCCGAGGGCGCGACGCGCATCCTCGCGCTGCCGCCGGAGCTCTCCGGCGTGCCCATCGTGGTGGCGTCGCTGACGCGCAAGTCCCTGCAACTGTCGGAGTTCGAGGCGTGGATCGTCTCGCTCATCGACGGCACCAGCGAGACGCCGGCGCTCGCGAAGAAGGCCGGCATCGGCGAGCTCGAGCTGCGCGTGGTGCTGCAGTCCCTCAACGAGAAGATGGTGGTGGACTTCGCGGACGAGCCTTTGCCCGACGAGCCGCTCGCGCCGCTGCCGCCCGAGCCGCCGCCGCCCGCGCTCACCGAGGACGAGCCGCTCGAGCTCACGCCGGCCGCGCCCGTCATCGTCTCCGGCGAGGCACTGCCCGACGCCACCCCGCCGCCGCTCATCGAAGGCCGGCGGACCCGCGCGGCCGGCGCCACGCCGCCGCCTCCACCGCATGTGCCCCCGCTCGCCGCGCCGGCGACGCCGCCTCCGCCGCCAGCGCGCTCTCGCCCTCCGACGCAGCGCGCGGCCACCCCGCCCCGCGCACGCCAGGCCACCCAACCGCACCCGCCGCCACCGCCGGCCGAGGCGCTCACCGAGAACGTACCGCCCTCGCTGGGCGAACACGTCGAGCGCACCGACCCGCGCATCGCCGCCAAGGGCAAGGCCAGCCGCAAGGTGCTCGACGCGCTGAAGCAGGTGAAGCGGCGAGACGGGGTGAACGAGCCTGTGCCGCCGCCGGACCCGCACGCGACCGAGGTGAACGTCGCCGACGTGCGCGCGGAGCCGACGCTGCAGGTGGCGCTGCGCATGGAGCAGGGCGGACGTTTCAACGAAGCCATCCGCTTCCTCGAGAACGCCATCGCCCGGAGCCCGGACGCTCCTTCCCTGTACAACCGCCTCGCCATCATCCTGATGCGTGAGCGGGCCGACTTCCGCCGCGCCGAGATGTTGCTGCGCAAGGCCGTGGAGCTCGCGCCGGAGAACCGCGTCTACGCGATGAACCTCACGCAGGTGCTTTCGCGCGCCGCGCTGAAGGCGCAGAAGCGCTGACCCGCCCGGGGGCGCGCTGCACGGCGGGGAAGAAGGGGTCGGTCGGCGAGTCGGCGCCTCCGAAGAACGCCTCCGCGCCGTCCAGCACGGCGTCGTCGCCGAGCAGCCCGTCGTCGTACACGAGGTCTGAGTCGTCGACGACGACGAGCTGCGGCCGGCCGCGCTGGACGTGGTGGGCACGCTCGTAGGGCAGCGGCGGCGGGGGCGCGAACAGCTGCTCGTCCGGCACCAGCGCGAACGTGGCGTCGCGGATCGGCGTCGGCGGCGCGCGGCGCGGCTCGGCCCTCACCACCGGCGAGGCGATGGCCCGAAGCGGCGGCGCATGTCGCGCCTCGTCCCGCGCCACCGGCGAGGCGCCGGCCCGATGCGGAGGCACAAGGCGCACCTCGTCCCGCGCCACCGGCGAGGTGGCGGCCCGAAGCGGCGGCGCATGTCGCGACTCGTCCCGCGCCACCGGCGAGGTGGCGGCCCGAGGCGGCGGCGCATGTCGCGTCCCACCCCGCACCACCGGCGAGGTGGCGATGGACCGAGACGGCGGCGC
>JBFMAB010000010.1:0-45368 GCA_040755835.1 Myxococcota bacterium | reverse complement strand
CCCGAAGCGGCGGCGCATGTCGCGACTCGTCCCGCGCCACCGGCGAGGTGGCGGCCCGAGGCGGCGGCGCATGTCGCGTCCCACCCCGCACCACCGGCGAGGTGGCGATGGACCGAGACGGCGGCGCTGCGAAGAGCGCCTCATCCACGCCGGCGACCGGCGCGAAGGCGGCCTGCACCGGCGCGGACGGCCGCTGCTCCGCGCTGATGCGCGCGAGGTCTTGCGCGACGAGCGCGTCGGCCGGCGCGAGCTGCTGCGCGCAGACGAGCGCCGCGCGTGCCCGCGCGAGGTGCCCGGCGTGGAGCAGGCGCCGCGCCGCCTCGCGGTACGACGTCACGGCGGCGTCCGTGCGGCGCAGCCGGCGTGACAGCTCCGCGTGCTGCAGCCAGAGGGAGGCGTCGCTGCCATCGCGCTCAAGGTGCTGGTGAATCAGCTTCGCCGCGGCCTCGAAGCGCCCCTTGAGCGCGAGGGCGTGCGCCTTGTCCTTGACCTCGCGGGGGCTGGTGGCGGCTGCTTCGCGAGCCATGCACCACCCCGCTGCAAGAGCGGGTCCGCCCGGCGGCGCCAGCAATTCCGCGAGCCTCCGTCGCGCTCCGGTGGCACTGGAGTGGTCTCGTCCCTGCCGGTGCCCACAGTCGTGGTCAGCGGCCGCGCGCGGCTCCTGCTGCCAGGACGGGCAGCCCGGGCTCAAAAGTGCCCGCGCCCGTCGAATTGCAGGTATGGGGCTTCGCGTGTCCCGTGCCGCCCCGTCCGAGTTCGCCGTCCTGGGCCTCTCGCCGACCAGCCTCGAGGTCCTGTCGCAGGTCGGCTACGAGAAGCCCACGCCCATCCAGCGGCGGGCGATTCCCCCGGCCCTCGAAGGGAAGGACGTCATCGGCTGCGCGGCGACGGGCACCGGCAAGACGGCGGCCTTCGTGCTGCCGCTGGTGGAGCGCCTCGCCGGAAAGCCCGGCCTCACCGCGCTGGTGCTGGCGCCGACGCGCGAGCTCGCGCTGCAAATCGCCGAGCACGCGGTGCGCTTCGGCAAGGCCCACCACCTCGAGGTCGCCACCGTCATCGGCGGCGTCGGCATGCAGCCGCAGGTGGACGCGCTGCGCCACTCGAACTTCGTCATCGCGACGCCGGGCCGCCTGGTGGACCACCTCCAGCAGGGCACCGTGAAGCTGGACGGCGTGCAGGCGCTGGTCCTCGACGAGGCCGACCGCATGCTGGACATGGGCTTCCAGCCGCAGCTGACCCGCATCCTCGCGCGAGTGCCAAAGAAGCGGCAGACGCTGCTCTTCTCCGCGACGATGGCGGGCGAGGTGGCGGACTTCGCGAAGGCGCACCTGCACCACCCGGTGCGCGTCGACGTGGCGCCCAGCGGCACCACCGCGGCGAAGGCGACGCAGTGCGTGTTCGAGGTGCCGCAGGGCGAGAAGACGTCGCTGCTCCTCGCCCTGCTGGCGCGCGGCGAAGAGAGCACGCTCGTCTTCACCCGCACCAGGCGCCGCGCCGACAAGCTGATGAAGGCGCTCAAGCGCGAAGGCCACCAGGTCGAACGCATCCACGCAGACCGCAGCCAGGCGCAGCGCAAGGACGCGCTCGACGGCTTCAAGTCGGGGCGCTACCGCGTGCTGGTCGCCACCGACATCGCCGCGCGCGGCATCGACGTCGCCGACATCGGTCACGTGGTGAATTACGACCTGCCGCACATCGCGGAGGACTACGTGCACCGCGTCGGCCGCACCGCGCGCGCGTCGGCGTCGGGCCACGCGTCGGCCTTCTGCGCGCCGGAAGAGGCGCCGCTCTTGAAGGAAATCGAGAAGCTCATCCGCGCGAAGGTGCCGCGGGAAAGCGTTCCGCGCGACGACGAGGTCTTCCGGCGCGCGTACGCCGCCGAGCGCGCCCGCCAGTCGGACCCGGGGCCGCGCCCACCAGGCCACGGCCAGTCGCAGCGCCCGCCCGGCCAGCCGCCGGGCCGCCACGCGCGCACGCACCCGAAGAAGCCCAGGCCACCGGGCCAGTCGTCGCACGGCGCCGGCGACGGCGACTCGAGGCACGGTCACGGCGGCGGCGGTCACACGGGCCCGTCGCAGCCCGGCCACGGCGGCGCGGCCTCGAAGGGCGTCGTCGTGTTCTCGAGCCGGCCGCGCCGTCGGCGCTGAGCCCGGGTCCGGGTGCTGCAGCCGGCCGCCTGGCTCCCGGCCACGACGGCGCCACCCGCCCGGAGAGGCCCGGCCACTCACTCGGCCGGGCCGCGCGGCGGGCAGGCGCGCGTCCACGCCGGGAAGGAGGACGTCGGCTTCCGAAGGACGGCGCCGTCACGCCGCATTCGACCACGCGAGCGCGCACCTCGTCAGCCTCCCGCCCTTCGAGCTGCGAGCAGTCCGCGCCGGGGAACACCTTCGCAAGCTCGGGGAAGGTGAGCGGCGGTCCGCGGAGCGAGTCCCGCGTCGTCGTCGGTTCCGGTCCGAGCGCGAACGGCAGGCTCGCGCCGTCGTGAACGAGCGGCTGCTGCGGGGCGCGGCGGACACGACCTGGGCCTTCGTCAGCGAGGCGAACCTGCCGGTGGCTTTGCACCACCGGCACGGTGTCCTTGCCCCGCCCGCACGATTCGCGTTTCCTCCCTCGCCATGAGCAAGCTGCCGCCGGCCACCGGGAAGCGCGTCATCCAGGACTTGCAGGAGCTCCGCCGCCTCACCTCGGACGAGCGCGGCGGCGCCCAGCGCGTCGCGTGGACCAAGACGTGGCGCCGGGCGCGCGCATGGCTCATCGCGAAGCTGAAGACGGAGCTGGGGCTCACCACCACGCGGGACGGCGCGGGGAACCTGTGGGCCACGCTGCCCGGCGCGTCGAAGAAGAGCCTCGTCGTCGGCAGCCACCTCGACTCGGTGCCGTCGGGTGGCTGGCTCGACGGCGCGCTCGGCGTCGTGGCGGGCCTCGAGGTGCTGCGCCGCCACGCCGCCGCCGGCACGCCGCCCGTCACCATTCACCTCGTGGACTGGGCCGACGAGGAAGGGGCGCGCTTCGGCCGCAGCCTGCAGGGCTCGGCGGCCGCCGCGGGCACGCTGGACGCGAAGAAGGAGCTCGCCCACCTCGTCGACCGCAACGGCGTGAGGCTTCCCGACGCGCTCCTCGAGAACGGCGTCACGCTGGCCGGCATGAGGAAGGCGAAGGCGTACTTCGACGCGCTCGACTGCCGGAGCTACCTCGAGCTGCACATCGAGCAGGGCCCGGTGCTGGAGTCGCTCAAGAAGCCCACCGGCGTGGTGCTGGGCACCATGGGCGTCGAGCGCTACCTCTTGCGCTTCGTCGGCCAGGCGGCGCACTCCGGCGCGGCGCCGATTCACCTGCGCAAGGATGCCTTCCTCGCGGCGGCGCAGTTCGCGCTGGCCACGCGCGACATCGCGCAAGCCTTCAGCGGCAGCACCCCGCGCACCCGCGTCGTCGCCACCTGCGGCGTGGTGAAGGTGGAACCCAACTTCGTCACCGCGGTGCCGGGCTCGGCGGAGATCTCCATCGACCTGCGCGCGCTCGACGGCAAAGTGCTGCAGAAGATGCTCGCGGCGTCGAAGAGGGCGGCGCAGGTGGCGGCGAAGGCGCACCGGGTCGAGGTGACCTGGAGCCCGCTGTTGCACATCACCCCGCGGCCCTTCGACGAGACGCTGATGGGCTTCGCGCGGCAGGCGGTGAAGGCGGCGGCGGGCAGCGCGCCGGAATTACCGTCGGGCCCCTTGCACGACGCGTCGGAGATGGCCGGCGTGGTGCCGACCGCGATGATCTTCGCGCAGTCGTCGCCGGGCATCTCCCACACGCGCATCGAGGACACGCCACTGCCGGCGCTCGACACCTCCATCCGCGCCTTCCTCGGGCTGGTGGAGAAGACGGTCGCGCACCTCGCGAGATAGCCCGGACGACGGGAGCCATTTGCGCCGCTGCCGGGAAGGCGCCGCGCGCCCGAAGGGTCGGCCCGTCGTCGTCCCCTGCGCCGTCGCCTCGCACGCCCCGGCGGCCGCGGCGCTGCTCGCGAACTCGGGCGACGACGCTTGCGCGGCGGCGCACACCGCGCCGAGGAGCGCGCTGGCGCTGGGCTGCGCGCACACCTTCGTGATGCCGGGCGTCATCGGCTGGGAAGAAGTCGGTACGGCCGGACTGACGTCCGGCTACTGGTCCAGCTTCTTCAGAGCGGCCTCGGCCTGCTGCGCCCAGTCGGCGCCGTCGGGCCCGCCGTACTGCTTCGCGACCTCGGCGGCCTTCGCGTAGACGGACTTCGCGCCGTCCTTGTCACCGGTCGCTGCGAGGCACTCGGCCAGCACCAGCTGGTTGAGCGGGTGGTCGGGCGCGCGCTCGACGGCCTTCTTCGCCCACGCCAGCGCTTCTTCCGGGTCGCCGGGGCCCACCGGCCAGCCCGGCGCGCGCACCAGCGCCAGCGCGATGACGCGTGCCGGCGCGGCGCCGTCCATGGTCGGCTCCTGCTCGTCGGCCTTCTTGAGCAGCGCGATGATGCGCTTCAGGTCGGGCACGCCCGTCGACGGGTGCTCGCGCCCGTCGATGCCGCGGGCCACGGCCTGCCAGTAGTTGCACTGCGCGGTGCCCGGGCTGCGCACCTGGCACTGGTTGCCCGCGGCGAGCGCCCGACCGGCCAGTGTCTTGCGGTCCTCCTTCGCGCCGTGCTCCATCAGCCACGCGACCGAGCGGATGACGCCGATGGCGCCGTCCACGCGCCTGGAATCCAGCACCGAGGCCGACTCGTACACGCCGATGGAGGCGCGCACGGCCTCCGCGTCGGGGCGCTTCGCGTACAGCGCGTCGGCGTCGCGCAGCGTCTCCTCGAAGGACTTGTGCGAGCTGATGACGTCGGGCAGCCGCGCGTGCCGGCGCTGGCAGCCCACCGACAACCCGGCGAGGGTGAGGAGGACGACGAGGAGGCGCGCGGTCACTTCCCGGCGCCTCCGAAGGCCTTCCTCGCGGCAGCGAGCGCCGCGTCGTCGAGCGCCACGAAGCCCGTGAGGCGCACGCCCTCGAGCGCCGTCTTGCCCTTCTCGCTCGCGCCCAGCTGGGTGAAGGCCGCGCCCATCGCCTTCCAGTCCACGGCCGGGAGCCGGTCGCCCAGCGTCGCCACCACCGCCACCGGCACCTTCGGGCCGACGTGCACCACCTCGAGGTCCGCCGCGAAGGGCACCGTAGGCAGCGCCTTCGCCTGTTCGGAGTCCAATACCACCGCCAGCTTCTCCCGACCGCTGGCCGCCTTGCGCAGCGCCGACAGCACCTGGCCGCCGCTCGTCACCTTCACCGAGGCGGGCACGGGCCCGAAGCCCTTCAGCGCCACCTTCGTGACGAAGTCCGGCGCGTAGCCGGCGGTGGAGAAGAGCGAGTAGCCGTCGAGGTCGGCGGCGGACTTGAGCGCGCCCTTCTTCGCCACCAGCGTCCAGGACTGCGTCGCCTCGAGGCCCTGCTGCACCACGGCGAGGCGCGCGGTCAGCTTGAGCTCCACTTCGTGCGCGAGGAAGAAGGGCAGCGGCACCAGCGCCAGCACCACGTCGGGCTCGGCGAGGCGCGTGAGGCCCGCCTTCTCGTTGGGGAAGTACGTCGCCGTGAGGCCCGCCTTCCAGCCGGCGGACTCGGCCAGCGCGGCGGCGATGTCGTCCATGCGGGGCTGGGCCTCTTCGGTGGTGCCCGGGTAGCCCGGCGCGCAGAAGACGAGGGCGCGGGGCCCGGCGGGCGCGGCCGCTTTCGGCGGGCTGGCGAGGCACACCCCGGCAGCCAGGGCGAACAGGACGCTGAGCGAGCGAGGACGACGACGCATGGCGCGCAATGTACCCAAGGGCGCACCGAGAGGGTCGCGTGTTTTCAGCGGCTTCATTCGTGCGGCTTCTTCCTGCAAGGGCCGGACGTTGGACGGGTGGCCCCCCGGTTCCTTCACGGCGGTTTTCGTTGCACCCGGGCAGGGGCCCTCGTAGTCCCGCGGCCCGATGGACGGCAGCACCCGAACCGAGCGGCTCCTCGCGGCGATCATCGCGCGGCGCTGGCTCGTCATCGCCTTCTGGCTGGCGCTCCTGCCGGTGGGCGCGTGGCTCGCGCTGCTCCTCCCGTCGGACGGCGCCATCGACCGGTTGGTGGTGGAGAGCGACCCCGACGTCGTCCTCACCCGCGAGTTCCAGAAGGTCTTCCCGGAAGGCCGGCAGGTGGTGCTGCTCTTCGAGCCGAAGGGCGGCCCGTTCGCGCCCGACGCGGTGAAGGAGTTGGCCGCCGTGGAGGACGCGCTGGGGAAGCTGCCGACCGTCGTCAGCTTCTCGGCGCTCTCCCTCTTCCGACGGAAGGACGCGGCCCTGTCCGCGCCGGACTACGCGCAGCGCTACAAGGCCTTCGCGCTGGGCACGGCGCTGTTCTCGAAGCAGGGCCTGGTGAGCGAGCACCACACGTCGGTGGCGGTGACCTTCGTGGCGCCGACGCCGGCCGAGCGTGACGCCGCGCTGAAGCGCATCGACGAGGTCCTCTCGACGGTGCCGCACGCGGCGTTGGGCGACGTGCGCCGGGTGGGCCAGCCGTACCTCGAGGAGTGGCTCGAGTCGGAGACGAGGAGCGCGACGGTGAAGTACTTTCCGCTCTTCGGCGCCTTCGTGGTGGCGCTGGTGCTGGCGCTGTACCGCTCGTGGCGCGCGCTGCTCGCCATCCTCGTGACGCTGGGCGTGACGGTGGCGCTGGCAGTGGGCCTGGGCCGCCTGCTGGGCTTCTCGCTCACCATCGTGTCCGAGCTGGTGCCGCTGGTAGTGCTGGTGACCGCGACGGCGACGCTGGTGTACCTGCACTCCCGCTACATCCAGCAGCCGGCGGACGTGCCGCTCGAGCGACACCACGTCTTCGCCATCGCCAACAAGGCGCTGCCGGTGACGGCGTCCATCATCGCGGCGCTGCTGGGCTTCGCGGCGCTCGCGGTGTCGCAAATCCGCCCGATCCGCGAGATGGGCGTGTGGACCGCGGGCGGCCTCGCCATCTCGTGGCTGACGGCCTTCACGCTGTTCCCCGCGCTGCAGCGGGTGCTGAACGCGCCGACCCGCCAGGGCGAGACGCCGGCGGGCACGGTGTACGTGCGACTGGCCGACGCGCTGCCGGGCTTCACGTACCGCTTCCGCTGGCCGCTGCTGCTGGGCTCGTTCGTCATCATGGTGCTGGGCGGGGCTGCGCTGTTCGGCGTGCCGGGCACGGGCCTCGCGCCGATGCGCATGGAGGTGGACGCGGTCGAGTACATCGACCCGGACCTCCCGCTGCGCAAGGACATGATGGCCTACGAGAAGGCCATCGCCGGGCTGGCCGCGGTGCGCGTGTGGGTGAAGGCGGAGGACGGCGCCATCGTCGAGCCCGAGGTGCTGCAGGCCCTCGACCGCTTCACGACCGAGGTGTCGAAGGACCCGAGCGTCTCGTCGGTGGTGGGCCCGACGACGCTCTTGCGCATGCGGCGCTACCTCGCGGGCCAGGGCGACCAGCTGCCAGAGGACCCGGAGGCCTTCGCGGCGGCGACGGCGGACCTCGAGCAGCTGCTGCTGACCGAGCAGGAGCTGCGCGGCTTCATCGACCTGAAGACGATGGGGCAGGCGCAGCTGATGGTCATCACCCGGCGCAGCACCGCGGCGCAGTTCGACGCGCTCAAAGGGCGCATCGACGCGCTGTGGAAGGCGGAGCAGGCGCGCTCGCCGGCGCTGGCGAAGGCCACCGAGGTGGTGGCGGGCGAGTCGATTCTGCAGGCGAAGATCGCCCAGCACCTCGTGCCGACGCTGACCGAGAGCTTCGGGCTGACGGCGGCGCTCATCTTCCTCACGTTCCTCGTGGTGTTCCGCAGCGGCGCGGCGCGCGTCATGGCGATGGTGCCGTCGTTCTTCTCCATCCTCGCCACGTTCCTCGTGATGCGGCTGGTCGGCATTCCGCTGAACGTGGCCACCATTCTCATCGCCACGACGGTCCTGGGCACCACCGAGAACGACCAGGTGCACTTCTTCCACCACTACGTCGAGGTGAAGAAGGACGGCGCGAGCGCGGAGAAGTCGCTGCTCCACTCGCTGCACGTGTCGGGGCACGCCATCATCTACGCGACGCTCATCAACGCGTCGGGCTTCCTGGCGCTGGCGTTCTCCAACCTGCCCCCGATGCGGCAGTTCGGCATCGTCACCAGCATCGCGTTCGCCTTCGCGATGCTGGCGGACTTCACGGCGCTGCCGGCCGCGCTGTGGATCTTCATGCGCGCGAAGCCGGACCCGAGGTAGCGCGTCAGCTCTTCGCCTTGTCGACGGACGCGAAGGCGCCGTCCACCGCGAGGTCGAACTGGTAGCCGCTCGCGTTGCCGGAGCCGTCCTTCGCGACGTGTCGCGAAAGCGATCGACCCACCGCGTCTTGCCGGCGCTGACGCATGCACGTACGGGGTGCGCATGAAGTCTGCGCACGCTGCCCGCCCTCGCTCGCCCCGGCGTCCGACGAACGTGTCGCTCGACCCCGCGCTGGTGGAGGAGGCGCGCCGCCTGAACATCAACCTCTCGCAGGCCTTCGGGGCCCACTTGCACGAGCTGGTCCGTGAGCGTCGCGCCGCGGCCTGGGCGAAGGAGAACGCCGAGGCCTTCGACGCCTACCATCGATTCGTCGCGCGCGCCGGCATCTGGAACGAAGACGAGCGCGACTGGTGATGCGGCAGTTCGACGTCTTCCACAACCCGAACCAACGCACCGCCCGTGCTCGGGCGCCACGGCCACGTTGCCGAACCCGCCGGGCAGCCGCTGCGACTGCGCCAGCACCACCCGGCGCGGCGCCTTCGCCAGCGCCTCGGCGCTCGCGAGCTCCCTCACGTCGGCGAGGCCTTCGAGGCGTGACGGCGGCCCGCGCACGAGGAACGGCTCGTCGGGCCACGCACACCGGGCTGACTTCGAGGCCCTCTGTCCAACAAGCAGGACACCGCGAGCACCGGCCGCTCCGTGAAGAACGCCGCCGCGTGGCTCGCGAACGCCGAGCCCTTCGGCATCAGGGTCGTCGCGCGCCGACGACGTCGCGACGCGGAGGGTGCGTCATCGCGCCGCAGGCGAAACCCCGACCGCGCTTCCCGGCTCCCAGCGCCGGAGGCATGATGCGCACCCTCTGCCTGGGACTCGTCTTCGCGTCGTCGGTGGGCTGCCTTCCCGCGTCCATCTTGGACGACCCGATGAACCCGGTCGTCGTGGCGGAGGGCGGCGGCGACGCCGGCCTGCTTGACGGTGGCGCGCCCGACGCGGGCACCGTCCCCGGCGCAGGGCTCGACGCCGGAACGGGAGACGACGGCGGCCTGCCACCACCGCACGCGCCGCTGCCGCCGGGCCAGGCGCTGCAGCACGACCGCTTCGCCACCGGCCAGGTGTGCGCCGAGTGCCACGCCGCGTCCGCCAACTCGACGGCCCTGCGCGACGCCGCCGGGCAGCCGCTCGGGCTCGCGGAGCCGTGGAGCGCGACGGCCATGGCGAATGCCACGCGCGACCCGCTCTTCCGCGCCGCGCTGGCGAACGAGGTGGCGCGCGCGCCGGCGGCGGCCGAGGCCATCGCCTCGGTGTGCCTCACCTGTCACGCCCCCATGGGCCGGCACGCGCAGCTCACGGCGGGCCGGGCGACGACGCTGGCGCTCCCCTATGCGGCCGGCAACGAAGGCGTCCTCGCGCGCGACGGCGTCAGCTGCACCGCGTGCCACCAGGTACAGCCTATGAACCTCGGTCAGGAGTCCAGCTTCAGCGGCGGGTACCAGTTCGACGGCTCGCGCCGCATCTTCGGGCCCTACTCCAACCCGTTCACGACGCCGATGGTGAACCGCACCGGCTTTACGCCGGCGGAGGGCACGCACGTGCAGGAGTCCGCGCTGTGCGGCACCTGCCACACGCTCGTCACCGAGGCGCTCGACCCCGACGGCACGGCGCACGGGCACCGCATGGGCGAGCAGCTGACGTACCTCGAGTGGCGGCGCTCGGCCTTCACCACCGAGGGTGGCGGCGCGACGCCGACGAGTTGCCAGTCGTGTCACCTGCCCGACCGCGAGGCCGATGGCGGCGTGGTGTCGACGCGCCTCGCGCACCGGCCCGACGGCGCCGACTTCCCCTCCATCGGCCCGCGCGCGCCCTTCTCGCGGCACACCTTCGTGGGCGCCAACACGCTGCTGCCGCGCCTCCTGCGTGACGGGCGCGCGCTGCTCAACCCTCCGGCGACCGACGCGCTGCTCACCGACGCCGAGGCGCTGGCGCGCGACAACCTGGGGACCGCCACCGCGCGCGTGGCTGTGAGCAACGTGCAGCGCATGGGCGGTCGCCTGCGCCTCGACGTGCGCGTCGAGAACCTCGCCGGCCACAAGTTCCCCACCGGCTACCCGAGCCGCCGCGCCGTGCTGCAGGTGCGCGTGCTGGACGCGGCTGGCGGCGTGCTGCTCGACGCGGGCGGCTTCGACGCGAGCGGGCGCGTAGTGAACGCGGTCGGCCCGCTGCCGACCGAGGTGTCCGGCGGCGGCTTCCAGCCGCACCGCACGTCAATCCGGTCGGCGGACGACGTCGTCATCTACGAGGCCGTCATGGACGATGGTGCGGGCAAGCCGTCGTACGAGCTGCTCGGCGCAGAAGGCTTCGTAAAGGACAACCGCCTCCTGCCGCGCGGCCACGCCGATTCCACCACCGGCCCGATGTCGACGGCACCCCTCGGCGTCACCGGCGACGCAGACTTCGGCCCGGGCGGCGACGTCGTGGGGGTGGACGTGCAGCTGCCCGGTACGCCGGCGCGCGTGGAGGTGCGGCTCTGGTACCAGGTCTTCTCGCCGCGCTACCTCGACGAACTGCTCCTGCGACGCACTCCCGAGCCGAGCGCGCTGCGCTCGATGCTGTCGGCGGGCGTGCTGCAGCCGGAACTGGTCTTCAGCGCCGACGTGACGGTGCCCTGAAACGCGCGCGGCCGGGACCTTCACATGCGTGCGCCGGACCGCCCGCTCGGCGTACACTCGCCGTCCCCGCCGTTCCCCCCTCCCTGCCGAAGGAGTCCTCGCGCATGAACATGAAGCGGTTGTCTGTCCGGAGTCTCGTCACCGTCGTGGTGTTCACCCTGGCCGCGTGTGGCGGCATGGAGAGCGGTACCGACGGCGGCACCGGAGGGGGCTCCGGTGGCGGCGCGATGGGTGGCGGCTCGGGCGGCGGCGGTGGTGACGCGGACGCCGGCACGGGCGGCGGCGGCGGTGGTGACGCGGATGCCGGCACGGGCGGCGGCGGTGGTGCCACGGATGCAGGCACGGGTGGCGGCGGTGGTGACGTGGACGCAGGCACCGGCGGCGGCGGCGGCATGGCCGTGACGGTGAGCGAGATCACGGGGAACACCTCGGCGCCGTACGCCGGGCAGCTGATCAATCTCTCCCTGACGGTGACCGGCGCGATGCCCGTCATCCACTGGACGCAGACGGGTGGCCCGATGGGCACCTTCGACGACAACAGCGGCCCCACGGCTCGCTGGTACTCGCCCGAGGTGACGACGGCCACCCTGTTCACCCTCGAGGCGCAGGTGGGCGTGTCGCCGCCGGAGACGAAGACCATCACCTTCACCGTCAACCCGCCCAAGTTCAGCGAGGTGTGGGCGGACATCCTCAACCCGACCTGCCGCGTCTGCCATGGCTTCATCGGCGCCACGCCCGCCACGGGCTACACGCAGCTCGTCGGCGTGAATCACCAGCGCGGCGCGGCCTGCAACAACACCGGCATCACCAAGCGCGTCGAGGCGGGCAGCAAGACGAACTCGCTCCTCTTCCGAAAGGTCGAGCGCACCCAGCCGGGCACCTGCGGCAACTCCATGCCCCAGGGCGGCATGCTGCCGACCAACGAGGTCATCGCCATCGGCGCGTGGATCGCCGCGGGCGCCCCCAACAACTGACGACGCCGCGGGCAGACGTGCGTGGGGCCGCGGCCGCGGCTACGAAGTGACTTTCCGTGCGTCGCGTCCTCGTCGGCGTCCTCGCCGTCCTCCTCGGCCTGCCGGTTTCCGGCTGGCTGGTGCTGCGCCGGCAGGCGTCGGCGCTGGGCGCGCGCCTCGTCGAAGACGCGCAGGCGCTCGAGGCGCTGCGTTTCTCGCGCGCGGGCACCCCGGGCAACGAGCTGGAGTGCCTCGGCCACCACGCGGACCTCGCGCCGGACTCCAGCCGGGCCGTCCCGTGGACGCACCCGGTGGTGCTGGGCATTCGCGAAGGCTCGCTGCCCATCGACACGCTCCCCGCACCGATGCGCGCGCACCTCGACGCGCACACGCCATGGCTCGGCTCGCTGCTGTCGTGCGCAGCGCTCGACACGGTCGCGCCCACCACGGGCGTCGGGCCCATCCCCGACGTGAGCCACCCTCGCCGGCAGCGCGTGCCACGGCTGCAGGAGTCGGTGATGGCGCTGTTGCCGCTGCGCCTGCGCCTCCTCACGGCGACGGGCCAACCCGACCTCGCGACGGCCGAGTGCACCGCCGGCCTGCAGCTCGCGTTGGACGTGTACCGCCTCGAGGGCCTCGAAGGCCTCCTGGGCGCGCTCGCCACCACGCGGGCGCTCGTCCCCGCGTGCGGCGCGGCGGCGGACGCGGCCAGCCCCGAGGCGCGGCGCGCGCACCTCGCCGCGATCGAGCGCCTGCGCGCCGAGCTACCGCCCTTCTCGCGCGTCATGCAGCTCGAGCGCGTGCAGTCATCGCTGCGCCTCTTCGGCGCGTGGCTGCCGCCGGACCTCGACGCGCGGCTCCCGCCCGGCGCGCGCGCGGCGACGGCTTCGGCGCGCGCCGTCACCACCGAGCGCGGCCTGGCGTCCACCACCGCGCTGCGCCTGTACTGGCGGCGCTTCGACGCGGCCATGCGGCGCTGCGCCGACGTGGCGGACCTCGAGGAGCCAACGCGCACCACCGCGCTCGTCGACGCGATGAAGGGCTTCGAGTCGCCCACGCTGCACCGCTTCTTCACCTCGGAGCCCGCGGACCTCCGCTACCAGCTGTACGCGCAGGAGGCCGACCAGGTGAAGGTGATGCTCGAGCTGCTCGCCGCGGCCGCTCGCCTCCGCGATGCGCCGGACGCCGCGGTGCCGCCTGGACTCACCCGCGCCCAGCACGACGGCCTCGTCACCGTGACGCCGGTGATGGCCGAGCTGTCCACGCTGCAGCTCACCGTCCATCTCGAGCGATGAGGCAGGGCCACGCGCGCCCGGGGTGACGTAAGGTGGCCGCCATGACGCCCCTCTTGCTGCTGGCTCTCGCCGCCGCGCCGCTGCACGTCCGCGTGCTGGAGCGCGAGAAGCCCACGCGCGCACGCCTCGAGGCGACGACGCTGACGTGCGACGGCAAGCCACTGCCGCGCGCCGTCGAGCTGGTGCCCGGCAACCGGGAGTTGCGCGCCGGCACCACGACGTGCACCGAGGTGACGGCCGCCGGGAACGTGAAGGTGGGCCTCGATGGCCTGTCCCGCCGCTTCCCCGGCGCGCTGCGCGTGACGCTGGAAGGCGGCGTCCTCAAGCTCATCAACGACGTCGACGTCGAGGACTACCTGCCGTCGGTGGTGACGGCCGAGCTGGGCGACGGCAAGCCCGCGGCGCAGGAAGCGCAGGCGGTGGTGTCGCGCACCTTCGCGCTCACCGCCACGCGGCGCCACGGCGGCGCGGGCTACGACCTCTGCGACCTCGCGCACTGCCAAGTGTACCGCGGCCTCGACGACACCACCGACGTCGCGCGCGCGGCCGTGACGAAGACGAGAGGCCAGGTGGTGCTGCTCGGCGGCGTCGCGCTCAAGCCCGTCTTCTTCCACGCCTCCTGCGGCGGCCACACCTCGCGCGGGCAGGACGTCTTCGGCGAGGAGTCCGCGGGCCCGGCCGTCAGCGACGTCGAGGGCGGCGCGCCGCGCTGCGCCGGCATGCCCGACTTCGCGTGGGAGTTCGTCATCGAGCGCGTGAAGCTGGCCGAAGGCCTCGGCCTCAAGGGCGACGGCGCCGCCTTCGAGCCCCTGCGCCGCGACGCCGCGGGCCGCGTGGTGGAATTGCGCAGCTTCGGCCGCCGCTACTCCGGCACCGACTTCCTCTCCGCCGTCGGGCGCGCGTTCGGCTGGCAGTCGCTGCGCAGCATGAAGGTGGCCGCGCAGGAAGCCGAAGGCCTCGTGCGCTTCTCCGGCACCGGCCTCGGACACGGCGTCGGCCTCTGCCAGCAGGGCGCGAAGGCGCTCGCCGAGAAGGGCGTCGACGCCAGGGGCATCCTCCAGCGCTACTTCCCCGACAGCCAGGTGCGCGCGCCCTGACGCTTCGGGCGGCGACGTCGCACAGCAGCGCACACCCGCTTCCTTGCGAGGCCTCGCGATTCCCGCAGAATGCGCGTCAGCCCTGCGGGGCGACGAAAGGAGGTGGTGCCTTGTCGAGTCACAGTCAAGGAACCATCTCCGCGGTGACCCTCTGAAGCGCCACGGCGCTCAGTGACTCCGCGGAGTGGTCCAAACGAGTTTGAAAGAGCGCCGCCCCGGCCGTACACGAGGCGGCGCTCTCCTTTTTCCCTTCTCCTGGGCCGCCCCCGCTTCGATGCCACGCCTCGACGACGACTTCCGCCCCGCCGCGGGGCTCTCCGATGGCCACGCGCAGACGGTGTTCGGCGCGGTGGCGCGGCGCCCGCTGCCGTTGCCCGTGCGACGCGAGCGGCTCGAGACGCCCGACGGCGACTTCGTGGACGTCGACGTGGTGGACGCGCGCGCCGGCGCCCCGACGGTGCTGGTGCTGCACGGCCTCGAAGGCTCGACGCGCTCGGGCTACGTGCAACAGGTGCTGGCGGGACTCTCGGCGCGCGGCTGGGGCGGCGTGGCGCTCAACTTCCGCGGCTGCTCGGGCGTGCCCAACCGGCAGGCGGCCTCGTACTCGTCGGGCGACGTGCGCGACGCGAGGTGGCTCCTCGCGCGGCTGCCGGAGCCGAAGGCGGCGGTGGGCTTCTCCCTGGGCGGCAGCGTGCTGCTCAACCTGCTGGCGAAGGACGGCGAGGCCACCGGCGTCTTCGCGGCCGCCGCGGTGTCGACGCCGTACGACCTCTCGTGGGGCGCGCGCTTCCTCGACTCGCAGGAACGCTTCGCGCGCGTGTACCTGCACAACTTCCTCCCGACGCTCAAGGCGAAGGCGCTCGAGAAGGCCGCGCGCTTCCCCGACGTGCTGGACGCCGGCGCCATTCGCGCGAGCCGCACCATGCGCGACTTCGACCACGTGGTGACGGCGCGGCTGTTCGGCTTCGCGTCGGCCGAGGACTACTACGCGCAGTGCTCGACGGGCCCGAAGCTGAGCCGCGTCACCACCCCCACGCTGCTGGTGTCGGCAGAGGACGACGCGCTGGCCCCGGCCGCCAACCTTCCGGCCGACGCGCACCGGCGCGACGCGCTCCACGTGCTGCGCACCACCGCCGGCGGCCACGTCGGCTACGTGGCCGGCAGCGTGCTCCGCCCGCGCTTCTGGGCCGAGGCGAAGGTGCTGAGTTGGCTGGAGGCGCGCTGGCGCAGCGCGTGACGGCTACTTCTTCTTCCCGCCGGCCTTCGCAGGCTTCAGCGTCACCACGCAGTGGTGGAAGTTGCCGTCGATGAGCGCGGCCGCGAACTTCCCCGACGGGTGGAACCACGTCTTCTGCAGCTTCGACGACTCGCGCACGCCCGACGCGTAGCAGGCCTGCGTCTTGTCGCCGGCCTCCAACACGAAGCCGGGCGTTTCGCCGTCGGTGACGAGCTCGGCGTGCACCTTGATGCCGCCGGCCTGCTGCGCGGGCGCGGGCAGCACCAGCTTCCGCTTCCACTCGTACGGAGCCTTGTTGACGTCGATGAAGCGCACGCAGGACAGGGAGCCCTCGTCCTCGCGGTCCATGTCGTTGAGCTCCTTCGGCCACGACGGTTGCACGTCGGGGTGGGTGGCGCAGAAGTGCAGCTCGACAAGGTCGTTCGCCTCGGGGCGCTCGACGACGAGCCACGTGCCATCCTTCGACCAGCCGTGGAACACGTCCTGCGCGAGGGCGGGGAAGCCCCCCAGGACGACGATGCTCAACAACAGGGCGCGCATGACAACCTCCGGAGAACCGGTCGGACGAAAGAGCCGCTCACCCATTCGAAGGGGTGGTGGGCGCGGCGGGCTCGGCCGGCGTCTGGGGGCTGGCCGGGGCGGCGGGCGGCGCCGGCGCCTCGAGGGCCTTCGGCGAAGGGGGCGCCGGCGCCGGCGTCGCGGCGGCCACCACCGTCAGCTCGTACCCGGACACACCACGCGGCACCGCGACGACGATGACCGGGTTGTCGTCGACCAGCTTCTTGTCGACGGGGAGGCTGAAGGTTCCGTCGGCGGCGGTGGTGACGCGGACGCGGCCCTTGAGCTCGCCCACCTCGACGTTGACGCCGGGCAGCGGCCGGCCGCGGCCCATCTCCGACCACAGGCCGGTGACCTTCTCGCCCGCGGTGGTGGGCGAAACGAAGTCGGTGTAGCGGGGCCGCAGCGCGCAGCCGGAAAGGAGCAGCAGAAACGAGGCGACGAAGGTGACCCGAAACATGGTGTCCGGTTCTTCTAGCCGCGCGCCGCGCTTTCGGCCAGCCTGGCGCGGCCGAGGGAACGGTGGCCCCGTCCCGCGCGTGTTGCTTGGATGGTGCCCGTGCGCCCCATCGGCCGGCTGATCAGCGCCCTCCTCGGCGCCGGGTGGATGGCCTTCGTCGTGGCGCTGCCGCTGCTGGGCGTGTGGCTCGCGTCGTCGCTCATCGCGCTGGCTGGCGGGCCGCGGTGGCTCGCCCTGGCGGGCGGCGTGCTGCTCTTCCCCGTGCTGCCGCTGTGGTGGGAGCGGCGGGCCGACCGCGCGTGGAAGGCGAAACAGGCGCGAACGAAGCGGATGACGCCCGCGAAGCGCCACCTCACCACGCTGGACCGACTGGTGCTGCGGACGCTGTCGCTGAACCTCGTCTTCCTCGCGGCGCTGCTGGTCGGTTTCCCGCGCGTCGCCTTCACCGCGCTGGCCACGTGCGGTGACTGGTTCCTCGGCGAGTCGACATCACCGGCGGCGAACGACGCGCGCAAGGTGCTGTCCGCCGCGGCGACGGGCCTCGAGTGGCTGCACGAGTGGGCCAACCCCAACCCGTACCGGACGGCCGGCGACGAGACGCCCATCGGCGACGCGGTGACGCCGACGAAGCAACAGGCGCCGACCGGCAGCGCGTGGTCGCGGTGGCGGGCGCTCACCGACGCGGAGAAGCTGGCGCGCGCCGACGGCGGCGACCCGACCTCGAGACGGCACGAAGGCGACGGCGACGACCCGAGTTCGAAACTGCAGGAAGGTGACGGCGACGACCCGGGCTCGACGCTGCACGAAGGCGACGGCGACCAGGACATCGAGCTGCACGTGGGCGACGACTCACCGAAGAAGCCGCCGCCGCCGACGGACGCGGTGTGGAAAGTCGGCGAGACGGCGTGGCCGTGGCCCGACAGCGTGCACCCCGTGGTGGCGGGCATGACGGCGGACCAGGAGCAGAGCATCGAGTCCGTCGCGCGCACCATCGCCGCGCGCACCAGCGACCCGTTCGACCGCGTGAAGGCGCTCCACGACTGGGTGGTGACACGGCTCACCTACGACCAGGCGTCGACGCAGCCCGGCCAGCGCAAGCCGCAGGACGCGCAGAGCGTCTTCCTCGCGCGCACCGGCGTGTGCGAAGGCTACGCGCGCCTGCTGGTGGCGCTGGGGAAGGTGACGGGCGACCGCATCGTCTACGTCACCGGCGAGGTGCGCGAGCCGAACGGCGAGTTGGCGCCGGTGGGGCACGCGTGGAACGCGGTGGAGCTGAAGGGCGCGTGGTACCTCGTCGACGCCACGTGGGACGATCCGGTCGTGGACGGGGAGAGTGACACGTACCGCACCGACTACCTCTTCATCCCGCCGTCGCTCGCGGCGATGGACCACCTGCCCGACGACACGCGATTCCAGCTGCTGGAGAAGCCGCTCTCGCGGGTGGACTTCCTGCGGCAGGCCCCCGGCCGGCCGGCGCTGGCGCGCGAAGGGCTGGCGCTCGTCGAGCCGCAGCGCGGCGTGGTGGACGTGCGCGGCGCGCTCACCGTGAGGCTGGAGAACCCGCGCCGCGTGCACGTGATGCTCACCGTCGGCGCCGGCGACGGCCCGGTGAAGGAGTGTGGCGTCAGCGACGCGGCCACGGTCGAGCTGACCTGTCCCCTGCCCGGCGCCGGCCGCTACGTGGCGCGGCTGTACACGAACAAGCAGCGCTTCGGCACCTTCGGCTCGGCGGCGGACTTCCAGGTCAACGCGCGCTGACGTTTCGTCGACGGCGGCGGGGTGCGGGTGGACGCGGGAGCGGCGGCCCGCGACAGGCGTCCGCGACCGCTCATCGCCTCGGCCGCGCGCGCCGCGTTTTCCCCGGCGGGCGGTGGCGAGGCGCCCCGCTGCCGTGCCGCCCGCTCGCGCTCAGGCGCGCCTCTTTGAGCGGCCGCTCTCGCCCTGGCGGGAGCGGCTCCCGCACGGCGGCGTCGAAGTGCGTCACGAAGGCCGCCGCCGCCTCGCCCGCCGTCACCTGCGGCATCATGAGCGGGACAGCCCGCGCCGCCGCGACCAGCCACGCCTTGAGCACGTCGAGTGGCCCTCCGGGGAAAAACCACTCCTCGTCGTCGCGGAGCTCGCGGGCCACCGCCGGCGCGTGCGCGACCCGGGGTGCCGGCACCACCTTCGACGGCTGCACCCGCGCACCGACTTCCCCCAGAAAATCGAAGAAGGCCTTCCGCCACGCGTCGGCGTCGGCTGGAGCGTACACCTGCACGGCCTGCCCGGAGACCGTGCAGCGCCGCGCCGCGAACGGCGGAGCCCCGGGCCGCTCGCTCGCGAGACGGCCCGCTGAAACGACTGGCTTAGACCTTCGCGCCCGGCGTGGCCTGGAAGGTCGCGTTGAACTCGGCGATCGCCTTGTTCAGCTCGGCCTTGATCTCGTTGGTGAGCTCGCGCTTCTCCTCGATGCTCTTCTGCACGCCGGGGAACTTCGCGTCGCAGAAGTCGAGGAACTCCTTCGCCCACCGCTGAATGTCGACGACCGGAATCTCGCGCAGCCAGCCGCGCTTGTTCGGGTCGTCCTTGTTGGTGGCCGCGTAGATTTGCATCACCTGGCGCGCCACCGGCAGCGGCTCGTACTGGCCCTGCTTGAGCAGCTCGGTGAGGCGGGCGCCACGGGCCAGCGTCTCCTGCGTCGCCTTGTCGAGGTCGGAACCGAACTGCGCGAAGGCGGCCAGCTCGCGGTACTGCGCCAGGTCGAGCTTCAGCGAGCCGGCGACCTGCTTCATCGCCTTGATCTGCGCCGCCGAGCCGACGCGCGACACCGAGATGCCGACGTTGATGGCGGGCCGGACGCCCGCGAAGAACAGGTCCGTCTCGAGGAAGATCTGCCCGTCGGTGATGGAGATGACGTTCGTCGGGATGTACGCGGACACGTCACCGGCCTGCGTCTCGATGATGGGCAGCGCGGTCAGCGAGCCCGCGCCCTCGGCGTCAGACAGCTTCGCGGCGCGCTCGAGCAGACGGCTGTGGATGTAGAAGACGTCGCCCGGGTACGCCTCACGGCCCGGCGGGCGGCGCAGCAGGAGCGACAGCTGGCGGTACGCCACGGCCTGCTTCGACAGGTCGTCGTACACGATGAGCGCGTGCATCTTGTTGTCGCGGAAGTACTCGCCCATCGTGCAGCCGGTGTACGGCGCGAAGAACTGCATGGGCGCCGGGTCCGACGCGTTCGCCGCGACGACGATGGTGTACTCCATGGCGCCGTACTTCGTGAGCTTGTCCACCACCTGCGCCACGGTGGACTGCTTCTGGCCGATCGCCACGTAGATGCAGAAGACGTTCTGGCCCTTCTGGTTGATGATCGCGTCGAGCGCGACGGCCGTCTTGCCCGTCTGGCGGTCGCCGATGATCAGCTCGCGCTGACCGCGGCCGATCGGCACCAGCGCGTCGAGCGCCTTGAGGCCGGTCTGCATGGGCTCGTGCACGCCCTTGCGCTTCACGATGCCGGGCGCCTTGAGCTCGATGCGGCGGAACTCGGTGGACGGGATCGGCCCCTTCCCGTCGACCGGCTGGCCGAGCGCGTTCACCACGCGGCCGAGCAGCGCCTTACCCACCGGCACCTGGGCGATCTGGCCGGTGCGCTTCACGCTGTCGCCTTCGCGGATCGCCTTGAAGTCACCCATGATGGCGACGCCGACGTTGTCCTCCTCGAGGTTCAGCACGAGGCCCTGGGTGCCGTTCGCGAACTCGACGAGCTCGCCCGACTGCGCGTTGTCCAGGCCGTACACACGCGCGATGCCGTCACCGACGGACAACACCGTGCCCGTCTCGGACACCGTCACCTGCTTGCCGTAGTCCTGGATCTGCTCGCGGAGGATGCGGCTGACTTCGTCTGCGCGGATCTGCATGGCTGTAGTCGTCTTCCTGTGGGTGAAAGAAACGCGGGGGGCGCCTTACCAGCGATCGGCGCCCGGCGAGAAGCCGAAAACGCGCGGTGGCACGGCCGCCGGGCTCGCGCCGCGAAGTGGCCGCAAGGCTCTGAAACGGCGGGGGAAACCGGCCGTCAGTTGAACATCGCGACGAGCGCGAAGGCGAACTGCGGCCAGGGCGGCGACTCGGCGGCCGCTTCGCCTTTGAGCTGCAGGCTCTTCATGGGGCCGTAGGCCACGCCGTTCTCGATGGGCGAGCGGGTCTTGAAGTCGAGGCTCTCGCGGGCGCCGCGGACACGGGCGATGCCTTCCTCGAACTCGAAGCGGTAGATGACACCCTTGATCTGCCCGGTGATGACGAGGCGGCCGGGGCTGGACTCCTCGCGGGTGAGCACGAACATCACCCCGCGGACGGTGGTGTCGGTGACGGAGACGTCGATGGGCTCCTTGTTCAGCACCCCGCCCCAGCTGCCGTCGGTGCGCTTGGCCAGGTTGACGTGGGGGCTGCGCACGCGCACGGCGTCGAAGCCGCAGCTGCGGTCGTACATGAAGACCTCGCCCGTCGGCTTGAACTCGGTGTTGAGCGCCTCGGGCACCACCTGCGGGAAGGTGCACCCGCCAACCAGCACCGCCGCTGCCACCGTCGCCATCGTCCGCATGTCTTTGCCTCGCCTCACGTGAGAGTCACAGCTGGTCACAGTCGGCGGCGCCCGTCAGCACGCCCACCTGAATGGGCTTCTCCGTGCCGTCGCTCACCGCCTGCCACTTCGAGAAGGGCACGCTGCAGGAATACGCCTTTCCGTCCTGCCCCTGGAGCGCCAGGGTGTACGTCTCCCGCCGCGGCCCCTCGCGCTCGGCGCCGAGGCCCGAGCCGGTGCGCCCCAGCCGGACGGTGGGCCACTGGGGCGCGGGTTGGGTGCCCTGCCCCTGCGCCCGCTCGGTCCGCGCCTTCCTCCACCGGTCGACGGTGAAGTAGCACTTGTCGTCGTAGACGGGCTCCTCGCGGTACTTCGCCTTGCACTCCTGCCGGCGCTCGAAGGTGCCGTCGCCGCGGTCGACGTCGCGGGTGTGGCACTCCTCGCCGTCGGGGATTCTGTTGGTGGACCGCTGCTCGCGCCGGCGGCTCACGTTGTAGGCGTCGCCCGGCGTGGAGTCGCACCAGGCATCGTCCTGCACCGCCTGCATCGACTCGACGTCGATCTCCCGCGTCCAGGTGTGCCTGGTGACGGTGACGGTGACGTCCTTCTTCCACAGCGCCGCGAGGCCGCTGAAGACGCAGCACAGCGCCGCGACGCCGCCCAGCACCCACGGCCACAGCTTCCTCTTCGGAGACTTCGCACCGGCGGGTGGGACCTTCGGCGCGGCCGAGCTGCGGTCCGCCACGCGGCCCACCTCCTGCGCCCCGTCGAGCGGGCTGCCGCAGTGGCGGCAGTTGTGCGACTTCGCGCCGTTCGGCGTCTGGCACGCGGGGCACGTCTTGTCGGCGCCGTCGTACTGCGCGCTGGCGGCGGTCTCCTTGCCGGCCGGCGGGAAGTAGCGCTTCGCGGGGTCCTGCGGCCCGCCGCAGTTGGGGCAGTAGCGGTGCGTCTTCCCGAGGAGCTCCGTCGCGTCGCAATGCGGGCAGTCCCACAGCACCTCGTAGATGCCGACCACCCTGGCGCGCTCGCCGGCGACGCCGGTCGCCTTCACGTCGCCGCCCAGCTTGCCCTGTGTGACGCGCGACAGCTCGCCGCGGTCCAGCCACGCGGTGCCGCAGGCCTCGCAGAGGTCGAGGTCCACGCCCTTGTACGTGAAGGGCCGCATGGGGCCCTTGCCGCACGCGGTGCACACGGCGGGCGCCGACTTCTGCGGGCGCCCCGCCGACTGCCGCACCAGCGACTGCAGATCCGCCACGGTGAGGCCCAGCGCCTGGAAGAAGGCCTGCCCGTGCTTCCAGTCGACCAGCACCCCGGCGCACTTCGGGCAGACGTGCGCCTGCGTGTCGGGGCCGAGCACGTTCGACTGGGGCGTCAGCGGCGTGCCATCTCGAGGACAGGCGGGAGCACTCATGCGCGCGGGAGACTACTCCTCTGGCGCGCGGCGTCAGCAGAACAGGGAACGCGGCGCCGTGAAGCCCGCACGTGACGTGGCCCGGGTCGCCACCGCTTCACCGCCCCCTCCTCGCGGGTGGCGGGAGACTCGAAGTGGTGCAGCGTCTTGATGTTGCGGCACATGGTGCCGCCGCTGGAGCGCCCGCACGACACGCTTGCCTTGGGCCTGTGCGAGGCCGAAGGTCCGCGCATGGACACGCGCGCCTTGTGGGAGCGGTACCAGCAGTACCTGTGCACCGTCGACGCTCTGGGCATCACGCTGGACGTGAGCCGCATGGGCTTCTCCGAGGCGTGGCTCACGTCGATGGAGCCGGCGATGCACAAGGCCTTCGATGCGATGGCGGCGTTGGAGGGCGGCGCGGTGGCCAACCCGGACGAGCGGCGCAAGGTGGGCCATTACTGGTTGCGCGCGCCGGAGCTCGCGTCGAAGGAGGACGCGCGGGCGATTCGGGAGGCGATCTCTCAGGTGAAGGCCTTCGCCGCGGACGTGCACGCGGGCAAGGTGAAGCCGCTCAGGCCCGGGCGCTTCACGCGGCTTTTGGTGGTGGGCATCGGCGGCTCGGCGCTGGGCCCGCAGCTCGCCGCGGACGCGCTGGGCAGCACCGGCGACCGGCTGACGCCGTACTTCTTCGACAACACCGACCCCGACGGCTTCGACCGCGTGCTGGCGCAGCTCGCGCCGGTGCTGGAGGAGACGCTGGTGGTGGTCATCTCCAAGTCGGGCGGCACGAAGGAGACGCGCAACGGCATGCTGGAGGCGCAGGCGGCCTTCACGCGCGCGGGGCTCGACTTCTCGAAGCACGCGGTGGCGGTGACAGGGGAAGGCAGCGAGCTGTACGAGGCGTCGGCCGACTGGCTCGCGCGCTTCCCGATGTGGGACTGGGTCGGCGGGCGCACGTCGGAGCTGTCGGCGGTGGGGCTGTTGCCGGCGGCGCTGCAGGGCGCGGACATCGACGCGATGCTGGAGGGCGCGCGGAAGATGGACGAGGCGACGCGCGTGCGCGACGTGCGGAGGAATCCGGCCGCGATGATGGCGTTGATGTGGCACCACGGCAGCCACGGCACCGGCGCGAAGGACCTGGTGGTGCTGCCGTACAAGGACCGGCTCTTGCTCATGTCGCGGTACCTGCAGCAGCTGGTGATGGAGTCGCTGGGGAAGACGCTGGACCTCGACGGCAAGGAGGTGCACCAGGGCCTGACGGTGTACGGGAACAAGGGCAGCACCGACCAGCACGCGTACGTGCAGCAGCTTTTGGACGGCGTGCCGAACTTCTTCGCGCTGTTCATCGAAGTGCTGAAGGACCGCGCCGGCGCGTCGATGGAGGTGGAGCCGCGGGTGACGAGCGGGGACTATCTGCTCGGCTTCCTGCTGGGGACGCGCGCGGCGCTGCACGAGAAGCGGCGCGAGTCGATGACGCTGACGATTCCGGAGGTGTCGCCTGCCAGCCTGGGCGCGCTCATCGCCCTCTTCGAGCGGACGGTGGGGCTCTACGCGTCGCTCATCAACGTGAACGCCTACCACCAGCCGGGCGTGGAGGCCGGGAAGAAGGCGGCGGCCGCGGTGCTCGCGCTGCAGCAGGAGGTGCTCGACGCGCTGACGCCCGCGGCGCAGACGGCGGACGCGCTGGCGGCGAAGGTGGGCGCGGCGGACCAGGCCGAGACGGTGTTCAAGCTGCTGGAGCACCTCGCGGCGAACGGGCGCGCGGTGCGCGAGGCGGGCGCGACGTACGTGCAGGCGAAGTTCCGGCGTTCATAGGCCTCGAGCGCGACACCGGAGACGGGCAGCGTCGCAGACGCCCTGTCACGGGAGGGAGGCCGGGGTTTGCAGAAATCCGCTCACCGGCGGAATGGCCGCGGCAACAGCGACACCACGAAGGCCAGCGCCAGGCCCAGCACGATGGCCGCGCCCGACGGCACGTTCACCTGCGTCGAGACGAACAACCCGGCCACGCCGGCCACCAGCGCCACCGCCACGCTCCACGCGAACGCCGCGCGCGCGCTGGCCGAGACGTTGCGCGCCGCCGCCGCCGGCACCACCAGCATCGCCTCCACCATCAGCGCGCCCATCACCTTCACCGACACCACGATGGCCGCCGTCAGCACCACCACGAAGAGGTACTCGTCGCGCGCCTCGGGCATGCGCGCCGCCGCCGCCAGCCGCGCGTCCACCGCCTGCACCAGGAGCCGGTTCGCCATCGGCCCCACCAGCCCCACCGTCACCACCAGCGCCGCGCCCAGCGCCGCCAGGTCGCCCGCGCGCACCGTCAGCACGCTGCCGAACATCACCGCCTCGAGCTGGTGAATGTTGAAGCGCTTCGTCACCGCCACCAGCAGGCACACGCCGAGGCCCAGCGTGAAGGCGAGCAGCACACCCACCAGCGTGTCCGGCGGCAACAGCGAGCGGCGCCGCACGAAGACCAGCACCACGCCCGTCAACAGCGAGAAGCCGAAGACGCTGCCCCACGGCGCGTCCACCGGCTCGCCGAGGAGGACGCCGAGCGCCACGCCCGTCAGCACCGCCTGGCCGATGGCCGCCGAGAAGAACGCGAGCCGCCGAGCGACGACGAGGTGCGACAGGCCGCCCAGCAGCGGCGCCGCCAGCAGCACCGCGAGCAAGGCGCGCTGCACGAATGGGAAGGACAGCGCGTCCGTCACGCCGCCCCCCTCGCCACGCCCAACGTGGTGACGTGTGTCGCCAGGGCCTGCACGCGCGCCGCGTCGTGCGTCACCCACAGCGCCGTCACCCCCCGCGCCTTGAGGCCCTCGAGCGCCTCGCCCAGCGCCGCCTGCGACGCCGCGTCGAGGCCCGCCTCCGGCTCGTCCAGCACCACGAGGTCCGGCACGCCGGCCAGCGCGTTCGCGATGAGCACGCGCCGCAGCTCTCCGCCCGACAGCGCCGACAGCGGTTTGTCCACCACCGCGGAGAGACCCATCGCCTCCAGCGCCCTCGTCAGCGTCGCGCGCTGCGCCGCGCTCACGCCCAACACCACCGGCCGCGCCGCGCGCTGCGCCGCGAGGAACTCCAGCACCGTGAGCGGCAGCGCCACCGGCACCTCGAGGCGCTGCGGCACGAGCGCGAGCCGCTGCGCCGTCACCCGCACCGTCCCGGTGAACGGCACCAACCCGAGCAGCGCGTCCAGCACCGACGACTTCCCGCTGCCGTTGGGGCCGACCAGCGCGTGCAGCGCGCCCGCCTCCACGCGGAACGTCACGCCCTCCACGCGGCCCGGGACGGCGAGGCGCTCGACCTCCACCACCGCCGTCACGGCGAGAGCCCCGCCACAAGCGCGTCGACGTTGGCCTGCATCTCCACCTCGAAGCGCTCCGGCGTGTACGCGCCCGTCGCGACGTGGCTCACCACCACCACCTTCGCGCCCGCGTCCCTCAGCACCTCCGTCATCGCCGCCGGGAAGCGCTCCTCCGACAGCACGAGGTGCACGCCTTCCTTCTTCACCTGCTCCACCACCTGCCCCAGCTCCGCCGCCGACGGCACGAGGCCGTGCGCCGGCTCCACCACCCCCGCGAGGCCGACGCCGAGCTCCTGCAGGAGGTAGCTGTAGCCGTCGTGCACGGTGATGACCCGCGCGCCCTTGAAGGCCGAGACGCGCTTCACCGCCGCGGCGCGCAAGGCCCGCAGCTTCTTCGCGTACGCCGAAGCGTTCTTCGTCAGCGCCGCCGACAGCTCCGGCCGCAGCTCGCCCAGCGCCCGCGCGATGACGTACGACTGCTGGATGGCGTTGGAGAACGAGAGGAACGTGTGGCTGTTCACCGCCTCCCCGTGCGAACCGCGCAACAGCGCCGTCGTCTCGTTCGCGCGAATAACCTTGCACCGGGTGTTCCCCGACGCCTTCAGCATGTCGAGGATGAAGTCGTCGTGGCCGATGCCGTTGATGACCAGCGCGTCCAATTCGCCCAGCTTCGCCACGTCCTCCGGCCGCGGCTGGTACGCCCCCACGTCCACCTCACCCGGCAGCACCGGCCGCACCTCGACCGGCAGCCCCGCCGCCACGTTCGCCGTCCACGAGTAGTAGGGGTGCAGCGTCACCCCCACCTTCAGCGGGGCGGCAGCCAGCGTCAGCGCGAGCAACGTCGTAGCCATGCGGACGCCAGCACCCTACCGCACCGCCCGGAGACGGGCGGCTTGCCGGAAGCCGCCGAAAAAGTCACCATAACCCCATGACGCCGCGCGAGCGCATGGTGCTGTCACTCGACGGGTTGTCCCTGGGTGATGCGTTCGGCGAGCGCTTCTTCGGGCCGCCGGACGAGGTGGCGAAGCGCCTCGCGGCCCGCGAGCTGCCCGCCGGCGAGTGGGCATGGACGGACGACACCGCGATGGCGCTGTCCATCGTCGAGGTGCTGGAGGCGCACGGGCAGGTGGACGCCGACGCGCTCGCGCGCGCCTTCGCGCGGCGCTACGCGCAGGAGCCGGGGCGCGGCTACGGCGGCGGGGCGCGCGACGTCCTCCTCGGCATCGGGCTGGGGACGCCGTGGGAGCTCGCCGCGGGCCGCGTCTTCGACGGCCAGGGCTCGAAGGGAAATGGCGGCGCGATGCGCGCGGCGCCGGTGGGCGCGTACTTCGCGCCGGACCTCGGGCGCACCGTCGCGGAGGCGCGGCGTTCCGCGCAGGTGACGCACGCGCACGAGGACGGACAGGCGGGCGCGGTGGCGGTGGCGGTGGCCGCGGCCCTCGTCGTGAATGGTGTGCAGGGTGACGCGCTCCTGCGCTCGGTGCTGCCGCACGTGCCGAGTGGCGAGACGCGCGATGGGCTGGCCCGAGCGCTGGAGGTGCCGGCGTCGACGGCGCCCGAGGCAGCCGCGGAGCTGCTGGGGAGCGGCCGGCGCGTCCTCTCGTGGGACACCGTGCCGTTCGCGCTGTGGTGCGCCGCGCGGCACCTCGACGACTTCGAGGAAGCGCTGTGGTGCACCGTCGCGGGCCTCGGAGACCGCGACACGACGTGCGCCATCGTGGGCAGCGTGGTGGCGCTGCGCGTCGGCCGGGACGGGCTGCCCGCGTCGTGGCTGCGCCACCGGGAAGCGCTGCCCCGGGGCTGAGGACAGCGGCGAGCAGCGGTGGACGAGCAGCGCCCGGCCCGACAGGGAGGCGGCGGTGCTGGACGCGAGCCCGCTGCTCACCCGCGTGCTGCCGGGGCTGCTGGCCGCCGTCCTCCCCGGCCCGCCGCGCACGTCCTGAGGGTGTTCCGCGCGGCGCTCTTCCTCGAGCTGCGCCGATGCACGCACGCGCAGCGCCTGTCCCGCGCGCGCGTCACCGGGTGACGCTCAGGCGCCCGTCGTCTCCCGCTTCACCGACTCCGGGGGCGGAGCGACCACCGGCTCCTCCTCCCGCACGATGCGCCCGCGGCAGCGAGCCGCGCCGCAGTGGCACGGCTCCGCGAGCTCGGGCGGGAACTCGTAGTCGTAGGTAATCTCCTCGCCGGCCTTGATGTCGCGCCACGCGTACACCTTCGCCCACGGCTCACCGGACTCGTCGACGCCGCAGTCCACCTCGGCGTTCCACTCGCACGAGTGGTTGATCCACCGCGTCTGGTCCACCATGTCGAAGTACAGCTCGTCGGTGATGCGCAGGCTGTATGTGTCGTCCCACTGCTCGTGCGAGCGCCACGCGACGCCCTCGACCTCGGCGAGCAGCGCACCTTCAGGGAAGTCCCGCGTGGCCACCACGCCGTAGCCGTGGAGGCGGGAGCGAACGACCCGAAGTCCGGGGACGAGCGGCATGGCGCGGCCATATGCCAGAGGCCGCCGCGGCGCGCCACGTCACGCCAACGCGGGCAGACCGGCGATCATCACCTCCAGCATCGCGACCGCCGACGCCGCGTCGGGCAGGCCCGCCGTCTCTACCAGCGCCGGGTCCACCGGGACCGACAGCTCCGCGCGCAGCTTCGCGACCGCCTCGCGCTGCGCCTGCCGCACCTGCGCGCGCTCCGACGGAGACAGCCGCGTCTGCGCCCACGCCGCGATGTCCCAGGAGAGCTCCGCGTGCCGCGTCTCATCCCCGGCGATGCGCGTCATCACCTCGCGGATCTCCGCGTCGGCCGCGTGCGCCGCCTGGTGGTGCGCCACGAGCGCGCCGTACGTCTCGCGCACGCAGCCCTCCACCGCGTTGTCCAGCGCCACCTCGAGCAGCGAGCGCAGCGGCTTCGGCATGACCCGCGGCGGCTCCACCGCCGCGCCGAAGCGCTCGGCGAGGCGCGCCGTGACGTGCGCGTGCTGCACCTCCTCCACCGCCGACAGCACCGCCGCGCCCTCGAGCGCGTCGCCCGCGCCGTGCAGCGCCAGCTCGGCGCGGAGGCGCTCGAAGGCGTGCACGCTGGCCGCCTCGAGGTGCGCCGCGATGGCGAAGTGCCGCCCGAGCGCGCCGTCACACGCGGTGCGGCCATTCGACGCGAGGCCCAGCGGGCGCCGGCCGATGGCGCAGTTGGGGTCGCCGTACTCCGCCACCTCGCTCGACGTCTCCGTCACCGCGCCCGTGGGTGACACGTTCAGGTAGTAGCGCGTCAGCCTGGAGCCCGGCCCGCAGGTGTTGCCCTGCACCGCGATGACGTCGAAGCCGCCGCCCTCGCGCGCCTTCACGCCGCCGCGGTCGAGCCGGCTGCAGTCGAAGGAGTATTTGTTGGCGAAGGCCAGCAGCGCCGCCTCCTGCGCGGTGTCGATGGTGCCGAGGAACGTCTTCAGCTCGTCCAGCGAGGCGACCGCCTTCACCTCGTCGCCGCGCGTCGTCGCGAGGAAGTACGAGACGCAGATCTGCAGGCAGCTGTCCGCGAAGCCCGCGTCCGGCGCCAGCGCCGTGAAGGCCGTGTCGCAGGCGCGCTTGTCCGTCGCCGTGGCGCACGCCGTGCCCGTCCTCGTCCGCGTCGTCGGCGGGGTGGACGTGCCGCCGAAGGTGTCGAAGGACTGCCGCAGCTCGATGACGTCGGGGATGACGGCGGGCGCGAGGCCCGTCATCGCCAATGAGCCGTTCTCGCAAGCGGGCGCCTGGTAGCCGGCGGTGTTGGCCCCGCAGCCGGCGAGGGCCAGCGGCGCGACGAGGGAAGCCTTCAGGGCACGGCGGAACAGGGCTCGGAGCAGGGTCTCGGACATGGAGGGCTCGCGGGAGCAACGAGGATGCCACGACAAACGGCTGAAACGCCGGCCCCTCGCGCGAGCTGGCCCTCGGAAATCCATGGGGCCGCGACGAATACTCCCTTCAAGGCGGAGGCCAGGCCACCGCGCCGACGAAGGCCGGCCCGTTCACCGCGGCCACCTCGCCCAGCGCCGTCAGCGCGCCCGTCGCCGCGTCCACGCGGAAGGCGTGCACCGTGCCCGAGGACTGGTTCGCCACCAGCAGCAGCGCGCCGTCAGGCGTCAGCGTGAAGTCGCGCGGCCGCGCCCCGCCCGTCTTCCAGTGCCCCACCAGCGTCAGCCGGCCCGTCGCCTCGTCGACGCGAAAGCCCACCACGCTGTCGTCGCCACGGTTCGAGCCGTATACGAAGCGCCCCGACGGGTGCACCACCACGTGCGCGCCGGTGTTGGTGCCCGTGAAGCCCGCCGGCAGCGTGGACTTCGTCTCGACGAGTGACAGCGTGCCGGCGGCGGCGACCGCATACGACGACAGCGTGCTGTCGAGCTCGTTGAGGAGGAAGGCCCACTGCCCGCCGGGATGCAGCGCGAGGTGGCGCGGGCCCGCGCCCGTCGCCGTCGCCACCGAGGGCGGCGCGTTGGGCGTCAGCTGCCCCGTCGCCGCGTCGAAGCGGAACTGCGCGACGAGGTCGCTGCCCTTGCACGGCACCCACGCGAAGCGGCCGTCGGCGCTGAAGACGACCTGGTGCGGATTCGTCCCCGGCGTCTCGACGTCGACGGTCGCGCCGAGGCCCGCGGCGGTGAGCGCCACCACCGGCACCTGCCCGCCGCCGTAGTTCGCCGCCGCCACGAAGCGGCCGGACGGATGCACCGCGAGGTGCGCCGGCCCATCGCCCGAAGCGGAGACGCGGTCGAGCAGCGTGAGGCCCGCGTCGGCCTCGACGGCGAAGGCGCTCAACTGGCCAGGCGTCGTCTCGTTGACGGCGTAGAGGCGGCGCTGGCTCGGGTGGAACGCGAGGTAGCTGGGGTTGGCGCCGCCCGCCGCCTCACCGAGGCGGGTGAGCGTGCCGGCGTCCGCGTCGAGCCGCCACGTCGAGATGCGGCCATTGCCGCTGCCGACGTGCACCCAGGTCTCGCGCGGAGGGCCCGCGTCCGGCGTGCCGGCGTCCGCGCCCGCGTCCGTCGTCACCGGGCCGTCGGGGGCACCCGCGTCGAAGGGAGCGCCGGCGTCGACGACACCTGAATCGCCCGCGCCGCCGTCGGTGTCGCTCGCCGCGCCGCCGCACGCGGAGACAGAGAACAGGACCGCGGCCGCGGCGACGACGAGCGACCTCCGCGAAGGAGAGGCTGGTCGAGGTGCGTGACGCGGCCCTGCTCGTCGCGCCACAGCCCCTCGACTCGCCGGAAAGACCCGCGCGTCGCAAACCCAATCCGTGATGCGAGCCAAGGCGTTGCTCCCACGACGTTCTTGCTCACATCGTCGACTCGAAGCCGCGCCGACCGCGCGCGCCATCAGTTCGCGAACTTCGCGAGGTACTTCGCCGGGTCCTTCTGGAAGTCGGCGACGCAGTCCTCGCAGCAGAAGTAGTACGTCTTGCCTTCGTGCTCGACCTTCGGCGAGTCGGCGGCGACGGTGAACGTCTCGCCCGACACCGGGCACGTCGTCTTGTCACCCACCATCGCCTCGCCCGGCTTCTTCATGGCCGCGGCCTCGGCGGCGGGCGGCGTGCCCCCCTCGGCGGACTTGGTGGACGCACAGCCGGCGAACAGCAGGACGGTGGACAGGACGATGAGAGCTCGCATGGCGGCGCAGCATAGCGGGACGGGCACCCGCGAGAAGCACTTCAGGGGAAGTCGAGGGCGCTCCCGGCGGCCAGCACCTCGGACCGATGACGGAGCGCCTCCGCCTGTGCGGCCGGGTCGGCCTTCGCCTCCACCACCTCGTGCAGCTCGAGCAGCGCGTCGCCCATGCCGTCGAGCGCCTCGCGCGGGAAGCCGTTCGCCGTGAGCGCCGGCCAGAGGTCCTTCAGGTCGCCCGCGTGGCGCAGGCCATTCGGGCACTGCCCGCCAGCGGCCGGGCGGAAGACGAAGCCGTTGAAGTCCGTCCCCAGCACGAGCGACGTCGGCGGCACCACCTGCGCGAAGTGCTTCCAGTGCGCCACCACGTCGTCGCAGGTGCCCGGCTGGTGCTGCTCGCCGAGGTAGTCCTTCGGCTCGACGTGCAGCTGCCCGTCGAACACCGACAGGCCGATGAGTCCGCCGCCGGCGGCGACGCGCTTCGCCAGCTCGTCGGAGAGGTTGCGCTCCATGCGGTTCAAGCTGCGCGCGCCGGTGTGGCTGACGAGGACCGGCACGCCCGCCGCGCTGGTGAGGTCCAGCACGTCGTTCGCCAGCGCATCGGACGCGTGCGCGAGGTCGATGACGATGCCCAGCGCCATCATCCGCCGCACGACGTCCTTGCCGAGCGGAGACAGCCCCTGCGGGTTGAGCGCACGGGGGAGCCGGCCGAGCAAGGCCGCGCCCAGCTGCCCCGCCGCGGCGCCGCCGAGCTGCGAGTCGACGAAGTGCATCAGCGTCACGCAGCGCACGCCTCCGGCGTAAAGGCGGTCCACGTCCTCCACGCTGGTGATGCCTTCGCCGCCCTCGAGCTGCGGGAAGACGGCGATGAAGCCGTGCGCCAGCGCGGCGCGCGCCTCCGCGGCCGTGCCGACCAGCACGAAGTCGCCCCGGCGCAGCGAGAAGCGACGCAGCGCGCGCACCTGGCCGAGCGCCGCGTCCGTCTTGCTCTGTCCGACGCGCGCGTTGATGGGCGGCCAGAGCGCGCCGTAGACGAGCCGCACGCCCGACGCCCGCAGCGCCGCGGCGTCCACCTGGTTCTCGAGGCGGTTGCGCGGGTGCTGCGTGAGCGCTCGGCCATCACCCGGTTCGCCATGGAAGACGGGCCGCGCCGCCTGCGCCATCGTGAGGTGCAGGTGCGTGTCGACGCCGAGGCGCAGCGGCGGCTGGGCCTCCGGGACGACGCCGAGCGGCCGCGAGCCGGCACAGCCGACGAAGAGGACAGCGACGAGGAGCGGGAGGCGCACGGCGCGCGCCGTCATACGCGAGCGGTGACGGGCGGGACAGCGTGGCGTGCAGTGGGGGAATGGCGGCCGCGCGAGCATCCCCGGGCCAACGACGGCCGTTCGTGCGGTTGCGGCGGCAGACGCGCAGGTGCGCCGGGCCGTCGGGCGGGCGGGCCATCTGCACGACTGCGCCGCGGTGAGAGGGCCTCACCGCCTCGCCGGAGGTGCGCTCGCGCGACGCCGCAGCTCCGCCACCACCCGCCGCACCGCCTCCGGCCGCTCAGGCCGCGCCGTCAGCAACCCCTCCACCAGCTTCGAGCACTCCGCGACGGCCGCGGGGCTCTGCGTGGCCGGCCAGGTGATGATGTCGCCCGCGGAGAGCGGCACCAGCGCCGGCTGGTTGATGACGTACGAGGCCGAATCCGGCCTCACCACCGACTGCGTCACGAACTGCTCCGGCACACTTCGCTGCGAGATCTTCTCCATCACGATGGCGTCGCCCGCCTTCATGTCCACGGCCGCGACGACCACCGGCACCGGGTTCCACCCCGCGCGCTTCCGCTCTACCAGCTTTCGCGCGAGGGGCACGCCCACGATGCCCGACAGCAGGCAGCTGAAGGCGAGCCCGGCGCCGACGCCCAGGCGAATCATCGTCCCCGTCCGCCCCGGCGCGCTCACCGCGCCTCCTTCGACTCGCGGGCCTTCACCGCCGCCGTCACCTCATCGACGAAGGCCGCGACGTCCGGGTCCCCGCCGACGTGCTCGGAGGTCGCCGACTGCCGCACCAGCCCGGGACACGCCGCCACCATCGGCTCGAAGTGGCTCCTCCACAGCACGTCGCCTTCGTGCAGCGGCACCTGCAGCCTTCGCCCCAGCACCGAGCCGAGCTGCGCCGGCCCCACCACGCCCGGCGTGACGAACATCTCCGGCAGCTCGCCCTGCACGACGTCGCCCGCGGTCAGCACGGCGCCCGGCTGCAGGTCCCTCGTCACCCGCGCCACCACGACGAGGTTCCAGCCCCTGCGCGCGTCAGCGCCCTTCTTCGTCGCCCAGGCCAGCGCCAGCGCGGCGGACAACACGCTCAACACCAGCACCGTGCCACCAAAGGCGATGCCGAAGGTGACTCCATCCGGCAGACTCTCGCGTCTCGATTGGTCCATGCGCCCTCCCCGCGCCATCGTCCCCCAGCCTTGCCGCCGGCGCCACGCGGTGCTTTGTGGCGCGTCGATGCGCCGGGCCCTGCTGCTCCTCCTCGCGCTCGCCGGCTGTGTGCACGGCGGCGCCGACTTCCGCATCACGCCCGACGCGAGGCTGCTCGCCGGCCGCGACCGCTACGTCGCCGCTCCCACGACGAGCCCCGCGCGCAGGTTGAACGTGGTGCTCCTCGTCGCCGACGACCTCGGCCGCCATGACACCTCGATGTACGGCCCGGGCGCGGTGAAGACGCCGTCGCTCGAGCGCCTCGCCAACGAAGGCGTCGTCTTCACCCAGGGCTACGTCACCGCGCCCATCTGCTCGCCGTCGCGCGCGGGCTTCCTCACCGGCCGCTACCAGCAGCGCTTCGGCCACGAAGGGCAGCCGCACGAGCGCTACGCGCGCAACGGGCTCGAGTACTTCTTCTTCAAGAACTTCATCGCCACCGGCGACTGGGTGCTGCGGCGCGCCGTCGCGCCCGACGACGAAGACGTGCAGCGCCAGGGCCTGCCGAAGTCCGAGGTGACGCTGGCCGAAGTCCTGAAGCGCCACGGCTACGCCACCGGCGCCTTCGGCAAGTGGCACCTCGGGTGGAACGACGACTTCGTGCCGCACCGCCGCGGCTTCGACGAGCACTTCGGCTACTACGAGGCGTACACGCTGTACCGCCAGGACCTCGAGGCCGGGGACGTCGTCAACCAGCGGCACGACGACTTCTCGGACCGATTCATCTGGGGCAAGGGCCGCGACGGCACCGCCGCCATCCGCCGCAACGGCAGGGTGGTGGACGAGCCGGGCTACCTCACCGATCGCCTCACCGACGAGGCCATCGCCTTCATCGACCGGCACCGCGAGGAGCCTTTCTTCCTCTACGTCCCCTTCCCCAACCCGCACACGCCCTTCCAGGCGAAGAAGTCGCTGTACGACCGCTTCGCCGACGAGCCCGACCCCAACCGGCGCGTCTACAAGGCGCTCATCGCCTCGCTGGACGAGAACGTCGGCCGCATCCTCACCGCCCTCGACGAGCGCGGGCTGACCGACGACACGCTCGTCCTCTTCATCAGCGACAACGGCGGCGCCGAGTACACGCGCGCGGTGGACAACGCGCCGTTGAACGGCGGCAAGATGACGCTGTTCGAGGGCGGCATCCAGGTGCCGTTCGCCATGCGCTGGCCCGGCCACCTCCCCGCGGGCGCGCGCTTCGACGCACCCGTCTCGACGCTGGACCTCTTCGCCACCGTCACTGCCGCCGTCGGCGCCACGTTGCCCGACGACCGGCCGTACGACGGCGTGGACCTGGTGCCCTTCGTCACCGGCGCCCGAGGAGGCGAGCCGCACGAGGCGCTCTATTGGCGCGCGGAGTACGCGCACGCGGTGCGACGCGGGCCCTGGAAGCTGGTGGAGAGCACCGACGTCGGCCACGTCGCCCTCTTCGACCTCTCAACGGACCCCGGCGAGACGAGGGACCTGTCCACGGAAAAACCCGAGGTGGTGGAGGCGCTGCGCGGCGACTTCGCGCGCTGGGAAGCGCAGTGCCGCGCCCCGCTGTGGCCGCACGTCATGGAGTACCGCTTCGTCACCGCCGACGGGCGCGAGTTCTGGTACCCGCTGTAGCCGCGCCTTCGGCACGTCGCGACGAGGTACGTTCGCCCCCATGGAGCTGACGCGCCAGTACACGCAGGCCGAGCGCACCCAGAACGCGGTGTGGATGGCGGCCCTGCGCGCGGCCGGCGTGCTGGCGCTCCTCGCGCTGTCGGCGTGGCAGGGCCTCGTGCGCGGCCTGTCCGACTGGGCCGCCAACCTGAACATCTTCGCCGTGTACGGCGCGGCGTCGGTGCTGGTGTTGCTGCTGACGTGGCGCGTGCCGCGCCTTCGCGACGTCAGCGGGCTGGCGCTGGCGGTGGTGGACGTGCCGCTCCTCTTCTGGCTGCAGTGGGTGGCGGTGCCCATCAGCCCGTCGCCGGGCGCGGCGGCCACCGTCACGGCGCTCGCGTACGCCGCCGTCATCCTCCTCGCCGTCTTCACGCTGAGCCCGGCGCTGGTGTGGGCGGTGACGGGCGTCGCCGCGGTGGCGTCGTGGGCGCTGCTGTTCCGCGCGGGGCTGTCGCCCGTCTCGCGCTTCGTCGCGCCCATCCTGCTGCTGGTGGTGGCCGGCGGCGCGCACTACCTCGTCACGCGCGTGCGGCACCTGCTCCGCACCGTCGCCACCGAGGCCGCGCACCGCGAGAAGCTGGGCCGCTACTTCTCGCCCACCGTCGTGGACCGGCTGCTGGCGCAGGAAGGCTCGCGCGTGCCCGAGGCGCGGCAGGTGACGGTGCTGTTCAGCGACATCCGCGACTTCACCGCCATGTCCACCGACAAGAGCGCGCGCGACGTGGTGGAGCTCCTCAACGAGTACCATTCGGTGATGGTGGAGGTGGTGTTCCGCCACGGCGGCACCCTGGACAAGTTCATCGGCGACGGGCTGATGGTGTACTTCGGCGCGCCCCTCGGCGACCCGGACCATGCGCGGCACGCGGCGGAGTGCGCGCTCGACATGCTGCGCGCGCTCGAGCACCTCAACGAGCGGAGAGCGGCGCGCGGCGACGCACCGCTGCGCATCGGGCTGGGCCTGCACTCGGGCGAGGCGGTGGTGGGCGACGTGGGCAGCCAGGCGCGGCGCCTCGAGTACACCGCCATCGGCGACACGGTGAACCTGGCGAGCCGCCTCGAGGCGCACACCAAGGTGGCGCAGGTGCCCCTCATCGCCTCGCAGGCCGTGCGCGACCGCACCACCGAGTTGCCGTGGCGCGCGCTGCCGCCGGCGACGGTGAAGGGAAAGCCCGAGCCGGTGCCCGTCTTCACGCTGGACCCGTGACACGGCGTGCACTTCGCGCCCGACTCGGGTGTCATGTGCGCATGAGCCGCCTCGTCGCCGCCACCCTCGCCGTCATCGCCCTTTCGTTGACTGGCTGTCCTTCGCCCCCAGCCGGGCCCCCGGGCCCCGAAGGCCCCGTCGGCCCGCAGGGCCCGAAGGGCGACAAGGGCGACCCCGGCGACGTCGGCCCGCAGGGCCCTCCGGGCGAGCCCGGCATGGTGCTGCTGGTGGACGGCGGCGTCGTCACGGGTCCCCCGGGGCCTGCCGGCGCACCGGGGCCGGCGGGCCCGTCGCCCACCGTCGAGACGCTGGACGCGGGCAGCGCGTGCCCCGCCGGGGGCGTGCGCGTGCGCGCCGTGGACGGGGGCGTCTTCGATGTGTGCAACGGCGTCGCGGGGCCGCAGGGGCCCCCGGGTCCTCAGGGGCCGGGGGGCGCGACTGGGCCGCAGGGACCGGCGGGCGCCACGGGGCCGCAGGGGCCCGCCGGCGCGCCGGGCGCCACAGGCCCGATGGGGCCTGGCACAGCGGTGACGCCGTTGCCGGTGGGCAGCGCCGCGTGCGCGGCGGGCGGCGTGCAGGTGGTCGCCTCGGACGGCGGCACCGGGTACGCGTGCAACGGCGCCGCGGGAAGTCCGGGGCCGCAGGGGCCTGCGGGGCCGCCCGGCAGTGGCAGCGCCCTCGACGAGCCGTCAGGCTTTGCCGGCTTCACCACCGCAACCTTCACCGGAAACATCCCCAACGGGCGCGTGGGCGCGCACGCGGCGTGCGCGGCGGAGTTCGCCGGCTCGCACCTCTGCCACGCCTCCGAGTACCTGCTCGCCAACTCCGCCGTGCCGGTGCCGTCGGTGGGCGCGTGGATTGACGCCAGCACCGCGGTCGCCGATGGCACTGTGACCTTCTCGGCGTCGCCGCTGTTCGGCCGCTACCAGAGCTCGGCGTGCGGCGGCCAGTGGAACAACGCCTCTACCGGGACCTCCGGGCCCGTCGTCTTCCCCACCGGCCATGTGGGCACCGACACCAACGCCTTCAGCGGCGGTCAGTACTGCGCCAGACAGCGGCCGTTGGCCTGCTGCAACGGCGCCTCGCGCGCGAAGTTCCGCGGCTTCACCACGCAGACGTTCAACGGAAACATCCCCGGCGGTCGGGTGGGCGCCCACGCGGCCTGCGCAACGCAGTTCTCCGGCAGCCACTTCTGCCACGCCTCCGAGTACCTGCGCGCAAACTCGGCCGCGCCGGTGCCCGCGACGGGCGCGTGGATTGACGCGAGCAGCAGCCTCGACGGAACGGTGACGTTCGGCGCCAGCACGGCGTTCGGCCGCTACCCGACCGCTGCCTGCGGCGGACAGTGGAACAACGCCTCCACCGGCACCTCCGGGCCCGTCGTCTTCCCCACCGGCCATGTGGGCACCGACACCAACGCCTTCAGCGGCGGGCAGTACTGCGCGACGCAGCGCCCGCTGGCCTGCTGCGAATAGGACGAGGGGCGATTCGCTTCGCCCCCACGTCCGTCACACGTCGCCGCGCCGGCATCGCGGCGGGGGCGCCTCGCCGTGGCGTGCGCGCTCAACCGAGGTCGCCACCCGGCTCCGCCCGCCCGGCGTGCCCGGGAGCGCTGACTGCGGCTCCACGGCACCGCGTGAGCGGCGGCGAGCGGCCCCCTCGCGATGCCGTGCGCGCCCGGTGTGCCCGGCAGCGCTGACTGCGGCTCCACGGCACCGCGTGAGCGCCAGCGAGCGGCACCCTCGCGATGTCGTGCGTCCGCCAGGACCAGAGCGCTGGATCAGCCGACACGACAGCCAGCGCAACCGCGCGCCGTCGGCTCACACCGCCGTGCGAGCTCGGCCGGAGTGGGCACGCTCAGCGGCCCCGTCGTCGCGCCAGCGCGAGGAGCGACGCCAGCGCCGCGAGGCCCAGCCCGGGCACGCTGGCGCAGCCACCGCCGGAAGACGTCGGAGGTGATGAGCCGCCTCCGCCTCCCGCGCCACCGCCCGCGCCCGCGTCCGGTACCACGGTGTCCTCGTAGCACTGGCCGAGGAAGCACGTGGCGCCCGGCCCGCACGGCTGCCCGTCGTCGACGACGCCGTCGCAGTCGTCGTCCAGCGCGTTGCAGCGCTCGGTGATGGGCGGGCCCGGCGTGCAGTCCGCCGGGTTGCAGGTCGGCCCGTAGCGCGCGCACCAGCCGATGCCGCAGCGGACCTGCGCGCCCTCGTCCACCTGGCCGTCGCAGTCGTCGTCGCGGCTGTTGCAACTCTCGGCGGCCGCGGGGTGGATGGTGGCGTCGTTGTCGTTGCAGTCGGCGGCGTTGGTGGCCCGCTTCGCGCCGCCGCAGCCGCTCGCCGGCGCGCCGTTGACCGCGCCGTAGCCGTCGCCGTCCGCGTCGGGCCAGGTGGTGACGGCGGCGAGGTCCTCGTCCACCTGCCCGTCGCAGTCGTCGTCCTTGCCGTTGCACGCCTCCGTCGCGCTGGGCTTCACGCGGGAGTCGTTCTCGTCGCAGTCGCCGTCCAGCGCCGAGTAGCCCTGCGGCGGCGCGCAGTCGACCGCCGTGCCTGACGAGACGCTGCCGACGCCGTCGCCGTCGAAGTCGCGGTAGTACGTGGTGCCCGCGCAGCCGAACGCGGTGGAGAAGACGGCCTCCGAGCCGGTGTCGCCGGAGGAGCGCCCGTCGCCGTTCGCCATCAGCGTCGCCGCCTCGAAGATGACGCCCCCGCGCGTGGCCGGTGCCGTCCACCGCGCGTCGAACGTCACTGCGCCGCTCACCGCCGGCTTCGGCTGGCTGTGCACGAGGTCGCCGTTGACGAGGCGGGTGCTCTGCCCGCTGAGGGGCGCCAGCGTGCCGACGCCGTGGGTGGTGAGGAAGAAGCCGCCGGACACCCCGGTGCCGCGAATGGTGACGCGCACCGTCACCGCGTCACCCGGGTTGAAGGTGGCCGGCGACACGCTGATGGTGGTGGTGGGCGACGCGGTGCCGTTGTGACAGCCAAAGCACGTCGGCGAGTTGATGCCGCCGGAGCGGGCCAGCGCTGCGCCCGCCGCCAACACCACCGCCACTGCCAGCGCCCGCGGGGCCGCGCCTGCCATGCCGCTCCTTCGTAGGTGAACCGCGCCGGCCACGGCAAGCCGCCCCGCCGGCGCCCCGGAAATTCGCGCGAAAAAGGACCCCGGTTTGCCAACGTCGCTGACAGGCGGGCCGGAAAGCCGCGGGGTGGCTCGCGCCGACCATGTGCGCATGAGCCTGACGACCCTCCGGTACGGAATGCGCAGCGCTGCCGTCCTCTCGCTGCAGAAGCAGCTCAAGACACTGGGCTTCTTCAAAGGCCCGACGACGGGCTATTTCGGCCCCATCACCCGCGGCGCCGTGTCGGCCTTCGAGCGCGCGAAACACCTGCACCGCGACGGCGTGGCGGACCCGGTGATGCGGCGCACGCTGGCGACGGCCGCGGCGGCGAAGGCGAAGGCCGAGGGCGCGGGAACGCCGGCCCCGGCGAACTGGAAGACGGCGCCGGCGCCCGCCGACGACTACCGCCGCGTGCGCTACCACGGCGCGCTGATGAACGTGCGCACCCGGCAGATGCTGCAGCGCGCGGAGACGTACGCGAAGGCGATGGGCGCGCCCGGCAGCTTCAGCATCAGCCAGGGCAGCTACCACCCCGGCTACGGCCCCAGCGCCGGCACGCACGACGGCGGCGGCGTCCTCGACATCCGCATCAGCGCGTACTCCCGCGCCACCGCCGACAAGATGGTGAAGGCGCTGCGCATGGCGGGCTTCGCGGCGTGGCGGCGCGGCGTGGGCGACGGGCTGCCGCCGCACATCCACGCGGTGGCCATCGGCGATCGCCAGGCCTCGCCCATCGCGAAGAGCCAGGTGGCCGAGTACTTCCGCGGCGGCGACGGCCTGCGCGGGACGCGCCGCGACATTCACCTCACCAGCGTCGGCCACGACATCGGCCGGCCGGTGCCGAACTGGGCGAGGCGCTGAGCGGCGCAGGAAGGCGCGCCGCGGCGCAGGCTTCGGCCCGTGCTGCTCACCTCCGCCCTGCTCCCCGTCCTCGCGCTCGCGCAGGCCGACGCCGGCGTCGCGACGCCCATGCCTCCGGAGCTCTCCACCACCGCCGGCTGGACGCACGTGTCGACCGACGACGGCGTGCGGCTCGAGACGCGGGCGGTGAAGGACAGCGCGTACGCGGAGTAGGGCGCGGAGACGACCGCGGACGTGCCGGTGGACGCGTTGTGCACCAGCGTCTTCGACTGGGGCAGCGACGTGGCGCACGACGAGGTGAGCGCGCGCACGCTGCTGGCGGAGCGCGACGGCGTGCGCATCGTCTACGACCAGGTGCAGCAGAAGGTGGTGTCGGACCGCGGCTCCGCGATGACGCAGCGGCGCACCTCGGCGGACGGGGCGTGCCACATCCGCTTCTGGGTGACGAACGAGCACGCGCCGCCGCTGCCGAAGGGCTTCGTGCGCATGGAGCGCATGTGGGGCGCGTGGGACTTCGTGCCCACCGACGGCGGCACCGCCATCACCTGCGTCCTCTTCTCGGACCCGGCGGGCTCGATTCCGTCCTTCCTGGTGCACAGCGCGCAGAAGAAGGCCGTGCTGGAGACGCTGCCGCCCCACCCCTGAAGGCAGGCCCCGCCGCATCTGTCCCGCGCAGCCCGCGGAAGACACGGTAGAAGCGGCGGCGCCGTGCCCGCGCCGTCCACCACCGAGCCGTCGTCCGTCGTCGAGGCCGCCGGCCGCTTCGTCTTCCGTTTCCGCGGCGTGTTGCCGGTGCCCGTGGTGCTGGCGGCGGTGGTGCTGTCGTGGCGTGCGCACATCGCGCCCGGGCCGGGCGGGCCGGCGGTGGACGACGCGCTCAACCTGGTGGGCGCCGCGCTGTGCGTCCTCGGCGCCGCGCTGCGCTTCGCCACCATCGCCGTGGTGCCGCAGGGCACCAGCGCCAACAACCGGGTGATGGTCGCGCAGGGCCTCAACACCACCGGGCCGTACGCGGTGGTACGCCACCCGCTCTACCTCGCGAACGCGCTGGTGGTGCTGGGGCTGCTCGCCGTGGCGAACACGCCGTGGGCCTACGCGCTGGGGCTGGGCTACTTCGTGCCGGTGTACGCGCTCATCGCCCGCACCGAGGACCGGCTGCTCGAGGCGCGCTTCGGCGACGCGTGGCGCGCGTGGGCCGCGGAGGTGCCCGCGTGGCGGCCACGGCTGTCGGCGCTGCCCCGCGCCTTCACCGGCGCCTTCGCGTGGAGGCGCGCCGCGCTGCGCGAGGTGAACACGCTGGTGGCCTGGGGCGCGGGCCTCGCGCTCTTGCTGGGCTGGGAGTGGTTCGCGCGCGCGCAGCTGCACGGCCCGCGGGCACACGTGCTGCGGGCGGTGCTCATCGCGCTGCTGGTGCTGTGGCCGCTGGGGAAGGTCTTCAGAGTCATCAACCGCCGCGACGCCTGAGCAGCGTTTTTGCTTTGGTCGCCGCTACGCTGTGGCCATGCGCACGATGCTCTTCCTCGCCGGGCTGCTCCTCGCCGGCTGCGCCACGACGGAGCGCCGCGAGCTCCCTCCGCTGACGACGGTCGACCGCGTCGAGGTGAACCGCTCCCTCGGCACCTGGTACGAGATCGCCAGCTTCCCGCAACGCTTCCAGAAGAGCCGCACCGCCACCACGGCCAACGACACGCTGCGCGACGACGGCGTCATCCGCGTGGTGAACCGCTGCCGGAAAGACGCGCTCGACGGCCCCGAGGACGAGGCGCAGGCCTGGCGCGCGTGGTGGACACCACGTCGAACGCGAAGCTCGAGGTGAGCTTCTTCGGGCGCTTCTGGGGCGACTACTGGATCATCGACCTCGCCGACGACTCCTCGTACGCGGTGGTGGGGCACCCGGGCCGCGACTCCCTGTGGATTCTCAGCCGCACGCCGACGCTGCCCGACGACGTGTACCAGGGCATCCTGAAGCGGCTCGAGGCGAAGTCGCGCCCGCTCGACCGCCTGCAGAAGACGCTGCAGCCCGCGACGTAGCGCGCGGTCCGTGGGTGCGCTACGCGCGAAGCCCATGCACCACGACGACGACGACCTCGAGCGCCGCTTCGAAGGGCGCGAGACGCTGCAGCAGCTGCTCATCAACTCCGGCTCGCTGGCCGACGTGGAGGACGTGGCCAACGCCTTCGCGCTGGCGGCGAAGGACGGCGTGCCGGCGTCCGTCGTCATCCCCGCGCTGTGGGAAGAAGAGCCGCTGGTGTCGAACACCAGGCAGGCGCGCGCGCTCTTCGGCAACCTGCTGGGGCTGTACGACCTGGTGGCCTCGGGCGCGACGCTGGACCTCTCGGCGCCGGTGAAGCCGGCGAAGCGTGAGAAGACGCCGCCGCCCGAGCCCTTCGGTGATGGCGAGCCAGACGAGGCCTTCGTGGAGACGGCGTGGCGGCACCTCGACGACTTCCCGAAGACGCGGGAGAAGCTGGAGCACACCTTCGCGGACCGGCAGGACGCGCTGGTGACGTGGCTGGACGCGGAGGGGCTGTCCGACGAGGCCTTCGCGCTGGGCCGGCACCTGCTGTTCGAGGTGTTCGCGATGCTGGAGCTCGGCGGCGCGAAGGTGCCCGCGGTGGACGTGACGAAGCTGCCGAAGAAGGCCGCGGCCGACGCGGTGCCGGCGGCGTTGGCCACCTGGCTCGAGGAAGGCGTCTTCGAGGCCGAGTCCGACGAGGCGCGGCCGCTCGACGCGGCGGAGGCGAAGCAGCTGCGCGCCCTCCTCGGCCGGGCGGTGGCGGCGATGTGGTCCGGCCGGAAGACGACGTGACGCGAAGCGCCCGGGGCGCTTGACGCCGGGGAGGAAAATGCCGAGTGTAGGAGGCGTTCCGGTCGACTCCGCTGCGGTACGGGCGCGCAGTCCCGAGAGTGGCGAGTCCTTTCCCGACGCCCTCTTCCTCGAGACGACCTCTCGTCGCGAGCCGGAGCAGGAGAAGGAGCGAGACGCATATGGCGAGCTCACGAGGCGACCGCGACCGCGACGACGACAGCACGGGCTTCACGGGCAAGCGGAAGAAGACCTTCCGCGAGCTGGACGCTCAGCGCGGCAAGTCGAGGTACCACTCGCGGCACGACGACCCGCAGCAGCAGCGCATCGAGCGCAGCGCCAGCTATGAGAAGTACAAGCAGGCCGCCGACGCGCTCTTCACCGGCGGCGCGCTGCCCGAAGGCCTCGCGCAGACGTTCGATCCCGAGGGCAAGCGCAAAATCCAGAAAGACGCGATGAAGCGCATCACCGAGGCGCCGGATCGCAAGGCCTGGGCCGAGCGCGTCGTGGAGTACCTCGAGAAGTACCCCGAGCTGCCGAACGACGCCTTCTTCCTCGACTCGCTGCTCGACCACCCGAAGGACCGCATCGTCGACAAGGCGCTCGCGAAGCTCGAAGTGATGCATGGCGAGGGGCTGATTCCAAAGGAGAAGGCTCCGCGGTCGCTGGAGCAGCGGCTGCGCACGCTGGAGATGACCAGCCTCGACTCGGACGTGCAGGCGCGGGCGAAGGCGCTGCGCGGGCAGCTGTTCTGAGCGGCGTCTAACGAGCCCTCAGCGGGTTCACACAGCGCACGCGCGGGAAGCGGCCGAAGTCACCGTCGGCGCTCGCGACCGTCGCCCGCTCCACGAGCGCGTGCGCCGCGAGCTGGGCATTGGTCGTCAGATTCCCGGCCGCGCCGGCTTCGAGCAGGAGGTCGAGCGCCGTCTGAACGACGTCCGGGTTCTGCTCGAGGAGGACCACGTTCGGTCGGTCCAGCCAGCTCCGCACGCGCGTCACTGCGTCTTCGACGGTGAGCGGCTCGACGTAGACGCGCCGGCTCGTGGACAGCCGCACGAAGCCGAGCACGGCAGCCGGGGCGAGCCCGGTCCGCTCGGTTCCGCTCAGCAACTTCTCGAACCAGGCCCTCGCCGCGGCGTGCTGTGGCGTCGCGTCGAGGTTCGCGTACAGCAACAGGTTGACGTCGGGGATGATCATCGCCGCGCCATGCGCTGGCTCAGCGCCTCGTCCTCGAGCTCGTCGGCCAGCTGGTTGAGCCGGCCGGGGTCGACGCCGGGCGCCAGCTTCGTTCGGTGCGGCTGCACCTTGAAGGGCTTCGCCGGTCGGGGGCCCTCGCCACGCATCGCGCGGCGGACGAAGTCGTTCAGCACGTCCTTGAAGGCGCGGCCACTCCGATGCGCTTCCTCGCGGAGGAAGCGCGCCACGTCGGGGTCGAGGGTGACGGTCGTGCGCATATCGGCATCATCCGGTCGACCCAGAGGAGGCGTCAAGGCACCTCTCCATGTGGCATCACGGCATCACCAAGACTCACCGCGCAACGAGACACGCCAGCCCCGTGGCTCGCAGCACCGCGCGTTGAGCGGACGACTCCCCCAGCTGCAGCCCGCAGTCGGCGCAGGCGCCGCCCTGCAGCGCCCCCGCGACTCCGCTCGTGCGTACAGCTGGAGCGCCTTCAGCGCTCTCCGGCACGCCGCCGCGCGCGGCGGGTCGCCCAGCGGAGCTGCACCAGGAGCCCAAGCAGCGGCCAGGCGGCCGTCGGGTTGACGCCCGAGCACGTACAGCCCTGGGCGCCCGGGGTGGTGCCGACGCCCGCGTCGGGCTTGGGTGTGCCGGCGTCCTGCGTGGGTGTGCCGGCGTCCTGCGTGGGTGCGCCGGCATCCTGCGTCGGC
>JBFMAB010000009.1:0-53630 GCA_040755835.1 Myxococcota bacterium | reverse complement strand
AGCGCGCCAGGCCGTAGGCGTTGTTGGTGAGAATCGAGTTGGTGACGCTGAAGGTGCCCGTCGAGCTCGAGCCCGCGTACGTCGCGTAGTAGTTGCCGTCCAACGTCGAGTGGTCGACCGCGGTGGTACCCGTCACGTGGTACACCGCATAGCTGCCGTTGTCGGTGAACAGCGACGTACCCACCGTCACCGTCCCGCCGTTCGTCTGGATGCCGTAGGTGTTGTTGTGGAAGCGCGCGTTGGAGACCGTCACCGGGCCCGCCGCGACGAGGCCCGTCGCCGCTTTTTCGATGCGCGTGTAGGCGAGGGCGTTGTTGGTGCTGCCAGCCTGGAGACGCAGGCCCGACCACGCGCCGACGGTGCCGGTGGTGGTGAAGGTGACGCCGCTGGCGCTGGTGCCCTGGACGTCGAGCGAGCCGTTGATGATGAGCTCGACCTTGGTCGTGTCGGTGCCGAGGTTGGCCGCGTCCGTCGTCGCCGCCGTGATGACGGTGCCCGCGGCGATGGTCAGCTTCGCCGGTGCGTCGACGCGCACGTCGCCCGTCAGGGTGACGTTGCCGCTCCACGTGGTGTCCGTGGAGATGACGCCCTGCACGGGCTGGGCGAGGACGGTCGTGGCGCAAAGGCTCAGAAGGACGACGGCGAGGCGAGAGGGTAGACCCATGGCGCTGGATCGACACCCGACCCGGTCGCGCAGTGCAAGCGCTGATTCTCAGTCGTCGTCGTCGTCGGACGTGGCGCCGCCGCGGGCAGCTCTCTCCACGGCCTCGCGGTTCTCCTCGATGAACGACTCCACCTGCGCGTCGTCGAGGCCGAGGTCCCGCAGCACGCCCGGGTAGATGCCCTTGAAGGCCGGCGAGTCCTCGCTGCCGCGGAGGCGGAAGGACATCTTCAGCACCGCCGCGCCGAACAACCTGTCTTTCGGGGACTTCTTCGGCATCGCCCCTCCCGGGCCTGGACGACGACTCCCTACCACTCACTCGTCTTCTTCGTCGTAGTCCGGCATGACGGCCTTCTTCGGCATCGGCGTCAGCTTGTCCGGCTTGAACGCGACGCGGCGCCAGATGCCTTCGCCCTCGGCCTTCACGGTGACGCCCGGCGTGCCGGCGGCGGCCTGCACCACGCGCGCCCGGTCCTCGGGCGTCAGCAGCATCACGCCGAAGGGCCGGCCCAGCTTCGCCGACTTCTCCGCGAGCGCCTTCGCGAGGCGCGTCCACTCGGCGTCGGGCTCCACCTTCGCCGAGGCCTCGTCGGCATCCCGCGGCGCGTGGTGCTTCTTCGGGTCCGTCTGCTCCCTGGCCTCGTCGCGCCGCTCGCCCTTCTCGCCGCCCTTCGTAGCCTGGGCCTTCGCGCCGGCCGCGGGCGTGGACGCCTTCGGCGCGGGCGGGGCGCTGGCCTGTGGCGCGGGCGCCGGCTTCTCCAGCCGCGGCTCGGGGAAGCCGTTGATGCCCAGGTTCACCCAGCGGCGCGGCGTGTTGGGCCGGTTCACCGCCTTGTTCACCAGGAACTGCACCGAGTCGACGAGGAAGGACTTCTTCCCCGGGGTGATGCCCGGTTGCTCGCCCTCGACGTGCACCGCCACGCCGAGGCTGCCGTCGGCGAGGTCCTTGAAGTCCAGCCGCACCGGGTACTCCATGAGCCGGAAGATGTCCGACAGGAGCGCCTCCACCTGCGGGCGCTTGTCCGGCACCGGCCCCGCCGGCTCGGCCGCCACCACCACCCCCTCGGCCGCGCTCACTTCGCGCTCCCGGCCGGCTTCACCGTCAGCTGGCCCTTCGCCGTGAGGTACCGGCGCAGCGCGTACTGCTGCACGATGGAGAGGAGGTTGTTGGTGAAGATGTAGAGCGCGAGGCCCGCCGGGTAGTTCATCATGATGGCGGTGAAGAACACCGGCATCACCCAGGTCATCATGAAGGCCTGCGACTTATCCATCATCTGCGGCTGCAGCCGCTGGGTGATGATCATCGTGACACCGAGCGCGAGCGGCATCAGGTAGGTCGGGTCCTTCGACGTGAGGTCGCTCCACACGCCGAAGAACGGCTCGCCGTACAGCTCGTAGCTGGTCCTCAGCGTGGTGAAGAGCGCGGCCCAGATGGGCAGCTGCAAGAGCAGCGGGAGGCAGCCGCCCAGGGGGTTCACCTTCGCCTCCTGGTACAGCTTCATCATCTCGAGGTTCTGCTTCTCGCGATCGTCCGGGTACTTCTTGCGGATCTCCTCGAGCCGCGGCTGCAGCTTCTTCATCTGCTCCGCGCTGACCATCGCGCGGTGCGTGAGGGGCAGCAGCACCACCTTCACCAGCACCGTCAGCAGGATGATGGCGAGGCCCCAGTTGCCCACCAACGAGTGGAAGAAGCGCAGGAAGACGATGAGCGCCTTGCAGATGACCGCCCACCAGCCGAAGTCCACCGTCTTGTCGAGGCCCGGCGAGAAGGACGTGATGGTCTGCCCCGGCTGCGCCGCCTGCTTGCCGATGTTCTGGAGCAGGTCGATTTCCTTGGGCCCGAGGAAGACGCCGAAGGACTTCGTCACCGACTCGCCGGCGCCCAGCGTGAGCGGCAGTACGAACTCCGCCGAGCGCGCCGTGGTGGTGGCGGTGAGCACGCACTTGCCGTCCACCGCGCCCGACAGCGGCCACAGGGCGGAAAGAAAGTACTGCTGGTCGATGGCGACGAAGTGCAGCGGGCCCGTCTCCTCCTCGCGCGGCTTGTCGTTGTCCGGCGTCTTGCGCTTCACGTCGTCGCCGTGGCCGCACAGCACGCTGGCCTGGTTGCCGATGCCGCCGAACATGCTGGGCGCCTGCTCGTGCTCGGGGTCGATGGCGCGCACCGCGCTCACCAGCAGCTCGCCCGCGGCGCTCTGCGCGCCCACGTTTCTCACCTTCACCTCGAGCTGGCTGACGTAGCCCGTCGGGTCCTTGTCGGAGGGCGGCGCGTCCGTGAAGGTGAACGTCTTCGTCACCTCCCACGGGCCGTCGGTGGTGGTGAAGACGAGCTTGCCCGGCGCCTCCTCGGTCACCGCGTAGCGCGCGGTGGCCTTGAGCGGGCTCGCGCCGGCGATGCTGACGGCCAGCTGCGGCGCCACGCCGGGAATCGGCCGCGCGAGGTCCATCTGCGGCGGCGGGTCGAACGTCTTGCCGAAGAGCTTCTGGTACCCCTGGGCGATGGTCAGCCTCTGCTCTTCCCGCTCGCGGCGGCCCTTGAGCACCGCCGCGGTGAGGCCCGCGCCTTCGGTGGTGAACCGGTAGCTCGACGTCTGGCGCTCCACCTCGAGCTCACGCAGAGGCAGCTCCACCTTCGGCGGCGGCGCCACCGCGACGACGCCGCCGTCCGCGTCCAGCACCGCGCCTCCGTCGGCGTCGACCGCGGCCACCACCGGCACCGGGCCCTCGCCGGCCTTCCCGCCCGCGTCCACGAGCGCCACCGACGCGCCCGCGTCCAGGGCAGCCAGACGCGCGGCCTCCGCGTCGGCCTGCGGCTTCCACACGAACTGGGTGAAGAGCAGCGTCAGGCCGAAGGACAGCGCGATGGCCACGAGGAGTCGCTTTTGCTGATCCATGTCTTTGTCAGTCTCGGTGAGGCGTCGAAGGGTCCGGCTCGTCCACCTTCGGCAGCGCGGCGGCGAGGTACGGGGGCGGCGGCGCGGCGAGGCGCTCGGCGATGAAGGGGAAGGACTCGCGCAAGACGTCCTCTGCCTTCCGTCCATCCTTCGCCGGCACCGGGTCGAGGCCACCCGCGTTGAACGGGTGGCACCGGGTGAGGCGCCGCACCGCCAGCCACAGGCCCTTGAAGGGGCCGTGCACGCCGATGGCGCCCATCGCGTACACGCTGCACGACGGGTGGAAGCGGCACATCGGCGGCAAGAGCGGCGAGAGGAACGCCTTGTAGACGCGGATGGGCGCGAGGAGCGCCACCGTGAGCAGCCGCGCGACGAGCGGACGCGGGCGCGGCGCGGAGGCGAGTGCCGCGCTCACGCGGGGAACCTCCGGGACAGGTCGGCCGTCACGCGCTCGAACGCGCGCACCAGGCGGGCCCAGTCGGCCTCCGCGGCGCTCGTCCTCGCGATGATGACCATGTCCAGTCCTCTGGGCAGCGCGTCACGGCGCGTCCGGAACAGCTCCCGCAGGCGGCGGCGGAGGCGGTTGCGCACCACGGCGTTGCCCACCTTCGTCGAGACCGTCAGCCCCAGCCGCGTCAGTCCGTCGGCCCGGCCGTTCGGCAGCACCAACGCGAGCAGGCAGTCCGCGGAGACCTTCGCCCCCCGCTCCTGCACCTTCAGAAACTCGCTCCGGCGCCGCAGGCGCACGTCCTTCGGGAAGGCGTGCCGCCCGCGTCCCTCAGGCGTCGGAGTCACGTCCACTTCGCGCTACTTCGAGTACGCCTTCGTCACCAGGCGCTTGCGGCCCTTCGCCATGCGGCGCTTCAGCACCTGCCTGCCCGCCTTGGTCGAGTTGCGCTTGCGGAAGCCGTGCGCGCGGTTCCGCTTGATTTTGGAGGGCTGGTAGGTGGGGACTCGCTTGGCCACGGCGTGGCTCCTTCGGCTGGAGAGATGTTCAGGAAAAACGGCCCCCGGTGGGGGGCGGTCCGGGCGCCCCCTTATGCGTGCGGATGGGCCACGTCAACAGCAAGCCGCCCCCACTTCCCACGCGCCGACCCACCCGGCCGGGTGACACTTCCCGTCGCTGTGCACAGCCATCCCTCGCCCCTGTGGAGAAGCTTGTGGAGTCTGTGGAAAAACCCGCCGACGCGCCTGTGGAGACTGTGGAAAACGGCAGGCGGCGCCTGGACCCGGGTATTTTGCAGCACACAGACTGTCAGTCACATCGCAGGGGCGTCACGCGCCTGTCACGCCAAACAGCCGCGCGCCGTCGTCCACAAGCGCCCGGGGCGACGAAAAGCGCGGGCGATTTGCGGCCTTGCGAAAAGCGCTTGATCAGAAAATTCTCCTTCCGGTAGGACGACCGCCCTTTCGCCGCACGTCCCCTTCGCTTTTTTCCGAGGCCTCCTTGTCCGCTATCGTCGAGTCGGCCGGTTCGACAGCATCCGCTCGGAATCTCTGGGAAAACACGCTCGACGAGCTCCGCCGCCAGGGCCATTCGTACGTCGTGTCGCAGCTGAACCAGCTGGTGCCGCTGTCGCTGGACGGCGAGGTGCTGACGCTGGGGGTGGAAGATCTGTTTTTCCGCGACTGGGTCGACGACCACTACGGCCACCTCGTGGGCACCGCGCTCGAGCAGGTGCACGGCAAACGCGCCGCGCTCCGCTACGAGAAGGTCGAAAAACGAGCGAGCGCGCCGACGCTCCCGGACGCACCACCAGTCACACAGGTCCGGCGTCCGATGCGGCTCAACGAGCGTTTCACCTTCGACACCTACGTCGTCTCGGACTCGAACCAGCTGCCGGCGGCGGCGGCGTACGCGGTCTCGGAGGCGCCGGGGAAGTCCTACAACCCGCTCTTCATCTACGGCGGCACGGGGCTGGGGAAGACGCACCTGCTGCACGCCATCGGCAACCGCATCGTGGCGCGCGCGCCGGACGCGCGGGTGCTGTACCTGTCGAGCGAGGAGTTCACCAACCAGTTCATCGAGTCGGTGCGCGATCACCGCATGACGGAGTTTCGCCGTCGCTTCCGCGAGGAGTGCGACGTGCTGCTCATCGACGACATCCAGTTCCTCGGGAAGAAGCAGGAGACGCAGAACGAGTTCTTCTACACGTTCAACGCGCTCCACCAGATGTCGAAGGCCGTGGTGATGACGAGCGACACGGTGCCCTCGGAGATTCCGGGCCTCGAGGACCGGCTGCGCAGCCGCTTCGCGATGGGCCTCATCACCGACGTGCACGAGCCCAACTTCGAGGCGCGCGTCGCCATTCTGAAGAAGAAGGCCGCCGCCGACGGCGTCAACCTCACCGACCGGGTGACGCACTTCATCGCGCGGCACGTGGTGAAGAACGTGCGGGAGCTCGAAGGCGCGCTCATCAAGGTGCTCGCGGTGCACGCGCTCACCGGGCAGCCGCTCACCGAGAAGCTCTGCGCGCAGGTGCTGAAGGACATCATCCCCACGCAGAAGCCGCTCGACGCCGAGCACATCCAGCGCGAGGTGGCCCGCTACTACAAGCTGGCCGTCGACGAGTTGCGCGGCGAGCGGCGCGTGAAGCACGTGGCGCACGCGCGGCAGGTGGCGATGTACCTGTGCCGCACGATGACGACGGCGTCGCTTCCGGAGATTGGGAAGAAGTTCAACAAGGACCACTCCACGGTCCTGTCCAGCGTCCGGAAAATCGAGCAGCTCAAGGAGTCCGACGAGCAGCTGCAGCTCGAGCTCGGCGAGCTCACCCAGAAGCTCGGCTCCGTCTGACGGTTACCTCTTCGTCGCCTTCTTCTTCTCGGCGGCGAGCCGCTTCTTCTCCGCGGCCTCGGCCTTCCTCGCCGCGTCCTTCGCCTTTTTGAGCTCCGGCCCCAGCGTCTTCTGCTGGTCCCTGCAGGCCTTCTCCAGCTTCCCCGGCGGCGTTGCCTTGCCGTCGACGGGAAAGGCCGCCGCCGACAAGTCCTTGTCCTTGTCGGCGGCGGCGGCGCCCTGCACGCACGCGGCGAGCGCCTGCTGCGCGGCCTTGAGCGCGGTCACCCGCTCGGCGGGGACCTTCCGCTGCTTCGCCTCGGCGCGCTTCGCCTTCGCCGCCGCCCACGCGGCCACCGCGCCGTCTTTGAAGGCGAGGCCTTTCTTCGCGCGCGCGGCCGACTCGAGGGCCTTGTCGGCCTTGCGCACCTGGTGCTCCGCCCAGTCCTTGAAGTCGGCGCTCTTCGCGAACAGCGCCTGGTCGTCGTTGACGCGGCCCTTCAGCTTCGTCGCGTTCGCCTCGACGGCCTCCACCTTCTCCTTCGTGGCGTTGGCGGGCGTGAGGCCCTCGGCGGCCTCCAGCATCGCCTGCACCAGCGGCACCACTTCGCTGCGCGCGGCGTCCAGCTTCTGCTCGAGGTCGCGCTGCTCCCGCGCGGCCTTCACCTGCGGCAGCTTCGCGGACAGCTCGGCGTAGCGGTCCTGGTGCATCCCCGCTTCGGGGTAGAGGTTGATGTCCGGGTCCGCGAGGGCGTCCCTCGCGTCCTCCAGCGCGTCGGCCATGTCGCCGGGCTCGAGCGCCTCCGCAGCCTTCTGGGCGCGCTCGAGCGCTTCGGACGCCTCGTCGGCGTGCTTCTCCGCCAGCCGCGTCCGCGCCTCGATGGACCTGGGGCCACACCCCACCACCCCCAGGGCGAGCCCCAGCGCCACCCCCCGCCACGCCCCGCCCAGGACACGCATGCGCCGCAGTGTGCCCGCCGACGCCCCGGCCGTCGAATCCGAGACGCCGGAACCGGGTCCATTTTGAACCAGGGGGAGATGGTGACCCATTTGGGGGATTCGTCCCACCCTGGGAGTCCCCTAAGCGCCACCCGGACACATGCGTCGCGTGCTGGTGGTGGACGACGAACCGGTGGTTTCGAGGTCTCTGGGGCGGTTGCTCACGAGCCATGGCTTTGACGTTCGCACCTGTGAGTCCGGCTCGCTGGCGCTGACCTTGCTGGAGGAAGCGGACGCCGACGTGGTGGTGACGGACTTGAACATGCCGGGGCTCAACGGTCTCGCGCTGCTGGCCGAGGTGAAGCGCCGATGGCCTTCGGCGCGGCGGGTGCTGATGAGCGCGCTCGCCGACACGCTGAGTCCCGAGCAGTTGGCCGAGTGCGCGCCGAACGCCGTCCTCGCCAAACCCTTCGACGAAGCGGTGCTGGTAGCCGTCATCGCCGGCGAGGAGCGCTAGGGAGTGGCCTGCGATGCCCGCGTCGACGCGCAGTACATGCGCACGCTGCTGCAGGCCATCGCCCGCTGCGGGCACGAGCCGCTGCGCTTCGTCAACGGCGGCCTGGCGAGCCTCCGCGAGTTGCCCCACCCCCGGGCGGCGGTGGCGTGGGACGAGCTGGTCGACGTGCTGGAGCGCTTCACCGAGGCGCGCGGGCGCGGCGAGCTGAACCGGGTGGCGGCGGCCTTCGCCGAGCTGCACCCGGCGCCGCGGCTGCTCGCTGGCTACCTGCTCCCGCCGAGGCTCTTCTTCCGCACCCTGGGCACCGCGCTGGGCACCGCCGCGTGCTGCCCGGTGTCGGTGCGGGAGGTGAATGGCCGCGTCTTCGAGTTGGGCCTCGAGCTGCAGCCGCACTGGCGACCGTCGCAGCTCTTCTTCGAGGTCTACGGCGCGGCGATGGCCGCGCTGCCCGACGTCGTGGGCTTCGCACGCTCGAAGGTGGAGGTGGTGGCGGTGTCCCCGAGGCAGGGGCGCTACCGCGTCACCGCCGGCTCCCTGTCGGGCCTGTCGCTGCAGGCGACGGAGGCGCAGCTGGCGGCGATCGCCGCGATGGTGGCCACCCTGTCCGGCCACGCCCGGCGCGCCTCGCCGCGCGCCGCGGTGCCGGACGTCGCCACCCTCGAGGAGCGCTTCGAGCTGACGCGCGCCGAGGCCCGGGTGGCCCGCCGCCTGGCGATGGGGCGCTCGCTCAAGCACATCGCGAAGGACCTCGGCATCAGCCCCGAGACGGCCCGCACCCACGCCAAGCGCGCCATGCAGAAGACGCAGACGCACCGGCAGGCCGAGCTGGTGGCGGTCGTCCTCGGCCCCGAGCGCGCCTGACGCCCCGGCCGTCACGGCGGGCGAATTCGCGCCTACCTGCCACCGACGGTAAACGGGTGGTGTGGACGCGGCGCAACGGGCCCGGCTGAACGAGGCGATGGCGCGGCTGCAGCGCGGGGACCGCGCCGCGGCCGACGAAGTGTTTGCCCTCCTCTGGCCGGCGCTCAAGGGCTTCGCGGCGCGGTGGTTGTCGGGCTCGACCCAGGCGGAGGACGTGGCGCAACAGGCGCTGGTGAAGGTGTTCAGCCAGGTGGGGGACTTCGACCCGGCGAAGGACGCGCTCACCTGGGCGCTGGAGGTGACGGTGTGGGAGTGCCGCACCGAGCGCAAACGGCTTTCGCGCAGCCGCGCGGAGGGCTGGAGCGACGCCGCCGAGCGGGCGGCCGGTCCAGAGACGCCGGAGGACGCGGTGGAGGCCAGAGAGCTGTCGAAGGCGCTGGCCGCCACGGTGGCGGAGTTGTCGGAGGCGGACCGCGTGGAAGTGGCGCGGGTGGTGGCGGAGGAGGCGGCCGGTGACGCGGCGTCGCGGAAGCGGCGGCAGCGCGCGCTCGAGCGGCTGAGGAGACTGTGGCGGACGCTGCACGGGGAGCGCTGAAGGGCAAGGCCTGACGCGAGAAAGCGGTGAAGGCGACGGGTTGAACGGTGACGACGAGCGGTGACGGTGCGGGCGAGGCAGCTGACGACGCACAGGAAGCGGCGGAGACGGGGTGCGGTGGCCGCCCGGAGCAGCTCACCGGAACGAGCGGAGATGACGAGGAGCACGACGTGGCGTTGAGTGACGACGAACTGAAGGCCGCGGCGCGACGGGCATACGAGCGCTCGCGCCTCGGCCGCGCGATGGCCATCGCCGCGCCGGTGGCGCTCCTGCCTGTGATGTCGCTCCTCCTCGGCACCTCGGCCGCGTCGGCGGCGGCGCTGGGCACGGCGCTCGTCGCGGCGGTGCTGCTCCTCGTCTGGCGCGGCGGCGTCCTCGCCCTCGGCGGCGCGGCGGGCCTCAAGGCCGGCGTCGTCCCCCTGGCGTTCGCGCACGCGGCGAAGGCGTTCGGCCACGTGTGCACGCCGGCCGGTTGCAGCACGCTGTGCGTGCCCGCCTGCGCGACCGGCGGCGTCATCGCCGGTCTCGTGGTGGAGGTGTGGGCGCGGCGCTCGCCCCGGCCGAACGTGACGCGCGCACTCGGCGCGGGCGTGGCGTTCCTCACCGGCGCGCTCGGCTGCAGCTGCGTCGGTTACGCGGGCCTCGCGGCGCTCGTGGCGGCGCTCGCGGCGTCGATGCTGGCGGGACGCCTCGTGCCCACGCGCGCGTGACGGCCGCACCGAACGACTCCCAATCACCCCATTCACCGCGAGGAAGCTCGCGGCGTCGGCGGGAGGAGCTCCCTGAGCGCGGCCCGGCGGAGATGAACGCCGGCTCCTCCCCCTCGAGAGCGCGCGCTACGGACCCTGCCCGGGGTCGCCGCCGCGTTGACGGCCGCCACCGCCGCCGGGGCCGCGGCCGAAGCCACCCTCCTCCGCGCGCGCGGCGTCGTACTTCGCCCGCTGCTCGGGCGAGAGCGTCTGCGTCATCGCCTGGTCCGTCTCGCGGCGCACGTCACCCAGCCCGCGGCGCACCTCGCCGAAACCCAGCTCGCCGTCGCGCAGCTTCGCGAGCAGCTCTTCTCGCCTGGACTCCTCCACCGCCAGCCGCGCGTTGAGCATCTGCTCCTGCTGCCAGGTGAGGTTCGCCTCCGACACGAAGCGCTTCCAGCGCTCGGCCCGCTGCGACTTCGCTGCCTCCTGGCTCTTCACGAACTCCTGCGCGCGCGCCTGCTGCCGCTCGCGGTCGAGCTCCCTCGATGCTTCCTTCACCAGCTCCTTCAGGTAGTCGCGGCCCGAAGGCGCGGCCAACGCCTCGCCGGCCTGGAGGTCCGCCAGCTCCTGCTTGAGCTGCGCCACCTGCGCCGCAAGCGCCTCCGGCGCCACCGGACTGGCCGCGACGCCAGGCGCAACGACGGCGCCGCCACCGGCGCGCACCTGGCCCCGCAGCACGTCGAGCTCGGCCTCGAGCGCGGTGACGCGCCCCTCGAGCCGAGCGAGGTCCGCCTCGGACACGGTGGACGGCGCTGGCGCTGGCGGTGGATCCGACCGGCCGAGCAGGGCCACGCCGAGAGCGGACACGGACACCAGCGCGGAGGCAGTCAGCACGAGGCGTTGCATGGGGGCGCGACGGTTTCGTCGAAGCGGTCGTTCACCTCGGAGCATACTCCTCACCTCCCGGGAGGGTCCGCATGTCTGCCTCGCGTCTGGCCACCGTTATGCTCGCCGTCAGTCTCCTCGGCTGCGCCGCCACCACGCTGCGCGCGCGCCGCCAGGAGCCGCCGCTCCTCACCCTGCCTTCCACGCTCGTCGCGCTCGACGTGCAGGACTGCCCCGAGAAGGACGCCCTGGCGCAGGTGTTGCCCGAGGCCGTCACGGCGACGGGGACCTCCTCGGTCGCCGACTGCCAGGTCGGCCCCGAGTGCACCGCGGGCGTGACGCTGAAGGCCGTCGTCACCGAACGCACCCTCACCGCGGCCGGCGGTATCCCCGACACGCTGACGCTGCAGGCCGTCGCCGGCGAGGCTGCGCAGGTGAAGGTGACAACGAAGGTGACGGTGACGGGCTGGGACGCGCTCGGCAACAAGCTGTTCGGCCGCGAGTACACGGGCTGGAAGGTGGGCAACCTGCTCGAGAAGACGGAGGCGCAGCTCACCTTCGAGGCGCTGCAGTACGCGCTGTCCGGCCTCACCGGTGACCTCCGCCCGAAGGAGCTCCGACTCGAGCTCAAGCTGGAGACGGGCGGCGACCTCGACCAGGGCGTCGGCTACGCGCTCGCGGGCGACCTCGACAGCGCGCGCACCGCCTTCTCGCAGGTGACGGCGAGACGACCCGACGACGCGGCGGCCTGGTACGACCTCGGCGTGGTGAACGAGGTGGCCGGCGACGACGCGCAGGCGCTCGAGTGCTACCGGAAGGCCGCCAGCCTCGACGACGAGTGGCTCTACGCGCAGGCGCTCGAGCAACTGCAGGGCCGCAGGCGCCACTGAAGTCCGCCCTGACGCGCCCTCGACCACTCCACTCGCACGCGCCGTCAGACGCTCGTCCAACGCGCCGCTCCTCATGAGCCCGGCGCAACGCCCAACCCGCCCGGTTGACACCACGTCCCCCCGCCCCGACGCTCACCCTGTGAACGCCGTGTCCTTCGACCAGCTCGCCGCGCGCTACGGCCGCGAGCTGCGGCTGCACTGCTACCGCATGACGGGCAGCCTCGCCGACGCGGAGGACCTCGCGCAGGACGCGCTGCTCAAGGCGTGGGAGGCGCGCGACGGCTTCGAGGGTCGCGCGTCGGTGCGCACCTGGCTCTACCGCATCGCCACCAACACCTGCCTCCACGCGCTCGAGAAGCGGAAGGTGCGCGACCTCCCGCACGCGCGCGCGCCCGCGGGCGACCCTCGCCAGCCGCCGGCGCCCGCCGAGGACGAAGCACTCTTCCTCGACCCCTGCCCCGACGCCTGGTGGCAGGACGCGCCGCTCGCACCCGAGGCGCGCCTCGCCGCGCGCGAGAGCGTCGCCCTCGCCTTCCTCGCCGCGCTGCAGCATCTCCCGCCGTTGCAGCGGGCCGTCGTCATCCTCCGCGAGGTGCTGGGCTTCTCCGCCGCCGAGGCGGCCGCCGCGCTGGACACCACGGACGCCGCCATCAACAGCGCCCTGCAGCGCGCCCGCGCCACGCTGGAGGCCCGCCGCGACGCGCTGGACTCGGGCCACGTCCTCTCGCCGGAAGACGAGACGGTGCACGCGCTGCTCCGCCGCTACGTGGCCGCGTGGGAGGCGGGCGACGCCGCGCAGTTGGTGGCGCTGTTGCGCGAGGACGCGCGCTTCACCATGCCGCCGGTGCCCACCTGGTTCTCCGGCCGCGACGCCATCATCGCCTTCCTCACGCCGCTGCTGCGCACGATGGGCCCCTTTCAGCTGGTGCCGTGCACCGCCTCGGGGCAGCCGGCGCTGGCCGCCTACCTCAAAGCGCCAGACGGCTGGGTGGCGCAGGCGCTCCACGTCCTCGCGGTGGTGCCCGACGGCGGCGTGCTGGCGGCCGACGTCTTCATGAAGCCCGGGCTTTTCAAACACTTCGGGCTGCCCTTCCGACGTTGAGGCGTTTTCTTCGGCGCCGCCGATGAGTCCCGGCCGCGTCGCCGGTCTACCCGTCGTGCGCGGCGATTTCCGCCGCCTGGACACGGAGACGACGGACATGACGACGACCTCGAAGGTGTACGTGGTGACGGGCGCGCAGGGGAACATCGGCCAGCCCATCTGCAAGGGCCTCGCGCAGTCGGGGGCGACGGTGGTGATGGTGGTGCGCGACCCGGCGAAGGCGGAGGACGTGCGCGCCGCCCTGGTGGAGGAGACGAGGAACCCGCGCATCGAGACGCTGGCGTGCGACCTCTCGTCACTGGACTCGGTGCGGAAGGCGGCGAAGGCGCTGCTGGGGCGCCACCCCGTCATCCACGGCCTCATCAACAACGCCGCGGCCTTCTCCGCCGAGCGCAAGACGACGAAGGACGGCTTCGAGCTGCAGCTGGGCGTCAACCACCTCGCGCACTTCCTCCTCACGCTGCTGCTCGAGCCGGCGCTCTTCGCGGCGAAGGACGCGCGCGTCGTGGTGGTGGGCATGCCGTCGGGCACACCGATTCGGCTCGACGACCTGATGCTGGAGAAGAAGTACGACGGCATGACGGCCTACGGCATGTCGAAGGCCGCCAACCTCGCCTTCACCCGCGAGCTCGCCGAGCGCTGGAAGGGGAAGGTGGCCGTCAACGCGGTGCACCCGGGCATGACGAAGACGACGCTCATCAACGAGGCGCCGCTGGCGATTCGCCTCGTCTTCGCGCTGTTCGCCTCGCGCCAGGAGAAGGGCGCCGAGACGCCGCTGTACGTCGCCACCGCGCCAGAGCTCGCCGGCGTGACGGGGAAGTTCTTCGTGAGGAAGAAGGACACCGCGTACCCGAAGGGCGCGAACGAGGACCCGCGGGTGTGGAAGCAGCTGTGGGCCCAGTCCGAGAAGCTGGTGGGCCTGTCGCCGGCGCGCGCGTGAGGCTAGCCGGCGCAGCAGCCGCGCTCGCCGCACACGCAGTCGAGGCAAGCGCGCAGCGAGGTGGTGCCGCAGTGCTGGCGGAGCGCTTCCCGGAGCGCGGCGCGGGCGCGATGGAGACGCACCATCGCGTTGTCGGGTGTCAAGCCCAACTCGGCGGCCAGCGTGGTGATGGGGACGTCCTCGCGGGCGAAGCGCTCCAACAGCACCGCGTACTCAGGCTTCAGCGTGCGGGCGACGATGAGCGAGCACTGGCACGCCTCGCTGGGGGCCTCCGGCGCCTCGGCCGTCGCGTCGACGGGCTGCTCTTCCCGGGGCACGCCCGCGGCGCGGAGCGCGTCGGCCAGCGCGTTGCGGGTGATGCGGAAGAGCCAGGCCCGGCCACGCGAGGCGTCGACGAGCGAAGCGCTGGCGGCCACGGCCTTCAACGTCGCCTGCTGCACGACGTCGTCCGGATCCACCAGGTGTCCGGCCCGGCGCCGCACGAAGGCGAACAGCGCCCCCCGGTGGTCGCGGATGAGCGCCTCGACGGCGGCGCCTCGCTCCTCCCGCGTCATCACCGGCTCGGGGCGCGGCTCGCCGGGCAGCCGCACGACGGCGGGCAGCGGCACGTCGGGCCGCACTGACACGTCGCGCCGCAGCAGCAGGTCCCCGGGGTGGGGGCGGCAGCCGCGCACCGGCAGCGGGGGTTGTCGCACGCCGCGCAGGCGCAGGCCTCTTCACGCTTCTCGATGGAATCGGTCACGGGTGCTTCCTCCTCGTCACGCTGACGGCGTGGGTGGCGTCCACCTTACAGCCGCGCCGCCGCGCGAGCGCGGGTGTGCGCTACCGGCCCACTCGCTTCTGCAAGGACTTCGCCAGCTCCACCGCGCGCGGGCTCTTCTCCAGCAACCGCATGGCATGCCTTTTCACCTCGGCGAGCAGCTGGTGCCGAGCATCGCCTCGCGGGACAACCGTCGGCCTCTGCGACGGACGCGCCGCTTCGACGGCCATGACGCCGAGGACTACGCTGCCCGCGCATGGCGACGATGAGCCTCGCGCAGGTGCAGGTGAATGCCGACCGGGCGCGACTGGCGGAGCAGCGGCCGCTCCTCGTGCGAAAGTGGACGCGCATGGCGGCCTCACCCTTCGCCTTCCTGCGCGGCGCCTCGCCGCTGTGGGCCGAGGCGGTGAAGCGGCGCCCCGCTCTCCTCGCCGCGGCGCCGGGCGCGGGCGGCCTCGTCGGCGACCTGCACCTCGAGAACTTCGGCACCTTCCGCACCGCGAGCGGCTTCACCTTCCACGTCAACGACTTCGACGAGAGCTTCGAGGGGCCGTGGACGTTCGACGTGCTTCGGCTGCTCGTCTCGACGCTGCTCGCACGGCCGGAGCTCGACTGCACGGGCACCCGCGTCCTCGCGCTGGCCGAGCGCGTCCTCGATGGGCACGCCGCCGCGCTCGCTGGCGAGACGGTACCGCGCCCCGCCTTCGTCCAGGCGCTGGTGGACGAAGCCGCCGCCGAGCGTCCCTCGAAGCTGCTCGACAAGCGCGTCGACAGGGCCGGCCGCCTGGTGCGCGACGCCGAGAAGACACCCGACGCGCCGGCCCCCGTGTGCGCGGCGGTGCCCAATGCGCTGGCGGAGTGGACCGCCACGCTCGCCGCGTGCGGCTCGCCGCTTTTGAGCTGCCAGCCGGAGCCGCCCTTCGCGTCGATGCCGTCGGACGCGCTGGAGGTCCTCGACGTCACCCGCCGCGTCGCGGGCACCGGCTCGCTGGGCGTCGAGCGCCTGCAGGTGCTGACGCGCGGCGATGGGCAGCCGTGGCTCCTCGAGGTGAAGGCGCTCCGCGGCAGCCCCGCGTCGACGACGCCGCCGGACGGGGTGGCGGTGGCGGCGCTGGTGCGGCGGGCGCTGCCGGAGCCGCACCGTTTCCTCGGCGGCGCCCGGCTGAACGGCGCGCCCGTCCTCGTACACCCGCTGTACGCCGGCGAGGACAAGCTGGCCGTCGACGACCTCGAAGCCGACGCGCTGGACGACACGCTGCGCTACCTCGGCTTCCTCGCCGGCCAGGTGCACGTGCGCGCGGCGAAGCAGTCCGCGCGCTGGACGACGGCGCAGCGGCGCGCGGTGCTGGACGGCGCGGTGGTGCTGGCGGGCGAGCACGCGCAGGCCTTCCTGGAATTCTGCCAGCTGGTGGCGGGCGTCGTCGGCTGAGGCGCTCCGACTGGAGGAGGCGAGCGCGTCCGGCTGCCGGGCGCCGTGCTCGTCGCCCGCAGGCTCTCGGCTGCCCGCGCGGGTTGCACCGGTGACGCGTCCGCGTCGAGGTGCTGCGCGCGTCGGGAGACGAGGAGAGACGACGTGTCGTTCCCGCGACGTCTTCTCGGACATCATGGCCGCGACCTCCACGGGCCCGTCCTCGTACGCGCCGGGAGCTGCCGGTGACGAGCACGGCCGGCGCACCCGACTGTCGTCAGCCGCCTCCCTCAAGGCAGAGTCGCGAGCGCCCCGCGCCTCGGGACGGGCGCGCACTTCTCGCCGCCCGAGGCGCTGTGACGCAGCTCGAGAGGCTGCCGGAGCGGCCCGCGCCTTCAGTCAGAAGAGGCAGAAGCCGAAGCCGCACACGCCCACGGCCGCGCAGCAGTCCGACGCGCTGCCGCAGGGCTCGCCCGCGCGGCTGCAGTAGCAGACCTGCCCGGTGCCGCCGCCGTACGGCGGTGCCTTGCACGCATACGGCGCCGGCCGGCAGTCGCTGCCCGACAGGCAGCCGTCGAAGCACCGGCCGGTGGCGTCGTTGGTGCCGTCGTTGCCGCACACGCCGTCGCCGCCGCAGGCGCCGCCGGACTTGAGGCACAGCCCGCCGCAGTACCCGCCGCTGCCGCTGATGCACAGCCCCGATTCGCACGCGCCGTTCGAGCCGCACGACGCGCCGTATTTCGCCAGGCCCTTGTCCTTCGACTCGCAGCGCTTGCTCCACGGGTTGCAGCCGTAGGTGCCGCCGAGGCGCGCGCAGTCGGCGTCGGACGTGCAGAGCGGCACGCAGGTCCGGGGCGTCACGCCGTCCTCGTCCTCGTCGTCATGACACGCATAGCCCGCCCGGCACGGGCTGCTGCCGCTGCCCGAGCAGCGCTGCCGGCAGAAGGTGCCGAAGTGGTCCGACACGCACGTGCCGTCCGACGGGCAACCGTACACCACGCCCGCGTCCACGCTGCAGGCGCCCGCCGCGCCCGTGCAGGCCCCCGACGGCCAGCCGGTGGTGCTCTCGGTGCGGCAGGTGCCCGACGCGCACTGGCTGCCGGTGCTGCACGCCTTGCCCAGCGCCAGGTTGCTGCACGAGCCCGAGCCACCGCAGGACGGGTCGGCGCAGTCCACCAGGCCGTCGCAGTTGTCGTCGGTTCCGTTGGTGCACGACGTCTCGGTGCCCGTCGCGACGCAGTCGGAGTCCGCACAGTCCCTCGCGCCGTCGCCGTCGTTGTCGACGCCGTCGCTGCAGTTGGACTCGGCGCGCACCAGCATGCGGCAGGTGCAGCCGGCGCCGCACGACTGGTTGTTGCAGTCCGAGTCCTCGCAGTCGCGGTTGCCGTCGTTGTCGTTGTCGATGCCGTCGCTGCAGCTCGTCGTCTCGGGCACGCCGCCGGGCGGGCCGCAGAGGTTCGCCGCGCCGGAGCAGTTCATCGTGTCCGCGCAGTCGCGCAGGCCGTCGCCGTCGTTGTCGAGGCGGTCGGTGCAGTTGGTCTCCTGCTTCGCGCCGCCGGTGCAGGTGCAGCCGGCGCCGCAGGCCGTGCCGTCGCAGTCCGGGCTGTCGAAGCAGTCGGCCTTCGTGTCCCCGTCGTTGTCGAGGCCGTCGGTGCAGTGGGTTTCCTTCTTCGCGAGGTTCCGGCACTCGCAGCCCGCGCCGCACGACGCGCCGACGCAGTCGGGGTCCGCGCAGTCGACGAGGTTGTCCCTGTCATTGTCCATGCCGTCGTTGCAGGACACCTCGGTGCGCAGCGCGAAGCGGCACTCGCAGCCGGCGCCACAGGACTGGTTGGCACAGTCCATGTCCGCGCAGTCGACGAGCGTGTCGTTGTCGTTGTCGAAGCCGTCGACGCAGTCGCCTTCGCCGCGTTGGCCGCCGCGGCACGCGCAGCCCGCGCCGCACGAGGCGCCCTCGCACTCGCTGTCGAGGCAGTCGGCCCTGGTGTCGCCGTCGTTGTCCTGCAGGTCGCCGCAGTCCACCTCGCCGGGGACGCCGGCGTCGTTGCACGCGCAGCCCGCGCCGCACGCCTGGCCGAGGCAGGCGGTGTCGCGGCAGTCGACGCGCCCGTTCAGGTCGTTGTCGAGGCCGTCGGCGCAATTGGACGGCGCCTCGGCGCCGCCGTCGCCGCAGGTGGGCCGCGTGCGGCACTCCGGGTCCGCGCAGTCGATGAGGCCGTTCGAGTTGTCGTCCACCTCGTTGTCGCACGTCTCGACCTGCACGCACCTCGGCTCGGAGGAGCACTGCGGGTCGGCGCAGTCGATGAGGCCGTTGCGGTCGTCGTCGAGGCCGTTGGTGCAGTTCTCCAGCACGGCCTCGCAGAAGGGGTCCGCGAAGCACTCGGGGTCGAGGCAATCCGTCTTGCCGTCGAGGTCGTCGTCGGCGCCGTTGCCGCAGACCTCCTTCTTCACGGGCGGCTCGGGCGGCGCCGAGCAGGCGAGCGGCAACAGCGCGAGGAGAGCGAGGAGGGCGAGGGACGTGCGCATGGGTACGAGGGGAGAGCTCGGCCAACCGACGACACCGCTCCATCGCACGGAGCACCGGCCGAGCGCCACCGCCGACGGACAAGAAAAAGCCCTCCGTGCCGGAGCACGGAGGGCGTGGAGACGCCCCTCCGCCGCGCCAGCTACTTGCCGTAGCGGTACGTCGAGAACTGCGCGTCCATGCGCGCGTCCTGGCCGGCGGTGAACTCGAACATGCAGCTGTCATCCGTATAGTCCATGAAGTTGGTGATGGGGTCGGCGCCGGGGTAGCGCGAGCTGGTGCAGCTGTCGCGGCCGACCGGACAGCCGTACGCGGGCGAGCGCTCCGCCGGCGTGTCCGAGACGTAGTCGTTGGTGCTGGTGCAGCCGCCCTGGAACGTGTGGTAGAGGCCCATCCAGTGGCCGACCTCGTGGGTGGCGGTGTCGCCGAGGTTGTACGGCGCCGCGGAGCCGCCGGGGAGCGATTGGTCGAGCAACACCACGCCGTCCAGCGTCGGCGACGAGGCGTATGACGACGGGAAGGTCGCGTAGCCCAGAATCCCGTTCGAGGGGTTGCAGGAATAGATGTTGAGGTCGTCCGCGCTGCCCTGGCGGAGCGCGCTCTTGAAGGCGCTCTCGATGCTCGCGTTGCCGTAGCAGCCGTTGTACCAGGTCGCATTGTCCGTGCGGTCCGTGGACACGAGATTGAATGACCAGCCGGTGCCGGCATACGCGGCGTTCAGCACGGCGATCTGATCCGCGATCATCTGGTCCGGGATATTGCCCGTGGTGCCGGAGTGGAGGACGTGCCAGTACACGTTGATGACGCCACCGGTGACGGTCGTGCCACCGCCGCCGCCGCCACCGCCGCCGCCCGGGCGCTTGCGCGTCAGCACCGCCAGCGAGTCCTGGAAGTCGGCCTCGAGCGCCGCCGCCTCGAGCTCCGTCGGCTCGTAGGTGCCGCAGTGCTTCAGCTCGGGCTTGAAGGCGTTGACGTCGATGGCCGGCGGGGCGAGCGACTGCGGCTCCGTGTCGTCGACTCCGCAGCTCACTGCCCACAGCAGCGTCACGGACGCCACCAGCACCGAAAGCCCGAGCTTCTTCATGTGTGCATTCCTCCCAGGTCAGGTTCCGCGCGAAGCGGAGAGGTCGCGCATCTTCCACGGCTCGATGCGACGTTTCCAGAGGGTGACACACATTTCGGTGGCGCGCTGTGCAGCACCCACCAGCACGGAGGCCGTTGGCCGGGTGGGGAGATGTGCCGAAAAGTGTTACGGGGCGGCCGCGCGCGATGCCGCCCGCGTTCCGGCGGGTACCCTGACGGACGCGCTACTTCGGAATGTTCGCCTCGATGGCGCGGAACGCGTCGACGGCGCTCGTCGGCGTGCGGTCGCGCGTGCCGTCGAAGTCGACGCGGAACAACCCGAAGCGCGCCGAGTAGCCCTCGGCCCACTCGAAGTTGTCGATGAGGCTCCAGTGGTAGTACCCGCGCACGTCGACGCCTTCCTTCACCGCGAGCTCGATGGCCGCGACGTGCTGCGCGAGGTACTTCGTGCGAAAGGCGTCGGCCGCGTCCGCGGTGCCGTTTTCGGTGATGAAGACGGGCCAGCCGTAGGACGAGAAACGCTTCAGGAAGAGGTACAGCCCGTCGGGGTACAGGTCCCAGCCGAGGTCATTCGTGGGCCGGCCCTTGCGCTCGTACATGTTCGACAGCGCGGCGCTCGAGAGGTCCGCGCGGATGATGTCCCTCGTGTAGTAGTTGAGGCCCAGCACGTCGATGCTGCCCGCCAGGCCGTCGACCTGCTCGTCGATTTCGATGGTGCCCGGCACCGAGAAGCGAATGCGCCCCGTCTTCAGCGCGCGCGGCACCGCCTCGTTCGCGACGTCGTCGGTGAGGCCGGCGATGGCGGTGTCCAGCAGCGAGTGGCTCGCCGGCTGGAAGACGCGCACGTGGTGCGCCGTGGTGAGCACCGTGGGCTTCCCGTCGCCGTCCGCGTCGACGGTGTCCACCTCGCGCAGCGCCGCCGCCGCCTTCGCGTGCGCCTTCAGCATGTTCGCCATCACCGTCACCTGAAGCGCCGTGTCGTCCTTCACGCCCGGCGGCCACACGCCCGCCAGGTAGCCCTGCACGGCGTAGACGTTGATTTCGTTGAAGGGGCACCACAGGTCGACGGTGTCACCGAGCGCCTCTCCCACGCGGCGCGCGAAGGCCTCGAAGGCCGCCTGCGTGTCCGTCGTCTCGAAGCCCTTCCTCGCGGCGACCCATTTCGGCAGCGTGAAGTGGTGCAGCGTCACCATCGGCTCGATGCCGGCGGCGCGCAGCTTCACCGTCCACTCGCGGTAGCGCGCCATCGCGGCGGCGTCCCACGCGCCCTCGGTGGGCTCGAGGCGACTCCACTCGACGGAGAAGCGGTACGTCTTCGCGCCCAGCGCCTGCATCGCCGCGAGGTCGTCGTTGAAGCGGTTCCACGAGTCGCAGGCCAGCCCGCTCTGCGCGCCGCCGACGACGTGCGGCGTCCCGTCGGGGAAGCGGCCGGCCTCCCAGTCCGTCCAGTCGTTGTCGTTGCCGCCCTCCACCTGGTGCGCGGCGGTGGCGGTGCCCATGAGGAAGCCCTTCGGCAGGCCCTTCCCCAACGTGGCCAGCGACGGCTCGCCGGCGTCGAGGCCCGGCCGGGCGGTGCACGCAGCGAGCGCAAGGCACGAGGCGAGGAGCGCGCGCGTCATCGGCCACCTCCGAAGGTGCCCGAGACGGTGACCATCGCCATCTCCGCCTGGAACGCCTTGAAGGCGAACGCGTGGAAGCGCAGACCAACGCGCTCGGTGAGGGGAAGGTCCGCGCCGGCGACCAGCCCGATGGGCACCACCCAGCCGACGGAGACGCGGCGGCGGCCCTGCTTCAGGTCGAAGGAGAGGTGCGCGGGCAACAGCGCGAGCTCGTCGAGGACGCCCAGCGTCATGCCGAAACTCCCGAAGTCGGCGCTCAGCTTCAGCGTGGGCAGCCACTGCAGCGCCGGCGTCGCGCCCGACGCCCACTGCATCACCGCGCCGCCGACGAGGCTCCACTTCCGCCAGGTCCAGCCGACGCGCAGGCTGCCGGTGAAGGCCAGCCCCACGCCGTCGGGCGTGAGCGGCAGCGAGAGCAGCACGCCGGCGTCGGTGGTGAAGCCGCCGAAGAGGTAACGCGCGGTGACGAGCGGCGCGAGCTGCGGGTCGCCCAGGCGGAAGCCCGACGACGCGTAGCTCGAGCCGAGGAAGCCGAAGCCCGCCGTCACCTCGGGGGCGACGAGGCGCTCGGACGTCGGCGGCGGCGCGGTCACCTCGACGGCGGGCGCTTCGGCGGCGAGCAGCACGGCGACCAACAATGGACTCATGGGGCACCCCCTCGGCGAGGCGGACCATAGGAGCGGCCGGGCCGGGACGCAGGTCCTTTCACGCCGCGGACCAACGGCAGCGGCTCGCGGGGTGGGTCCGCTGTGCAGCCGCGTGCGCTCGACGGCGCCCGGTGTGCAATACGCTGCACACGTGGGCCGTGCAAGACGCCGAGGCGTGGTGGGCACGAGCGCTGCAATCGGGCGGGGCATGCTCGTCACACTCGCCCTCATCGCGCAGGTCTCCGCCGCCGCACCCGGCTTCCCGTCTCTCCTCACCACCCCGGCGGCCGCGACGGCGCGCAGCGCCAGTCTCATCGGTGAGGAGTTGCGCGCCACGAGGGCGGCACTCGACAGCGTACAGCCGCTGCCGACCCTGAGTGTTTTCGGCGGAACCGTCGGAGTCGGGGCGGCGCTCGTGGCGATTGGTTTCGCCGTCATGGCGTCGGGGCGCCCGTGCGGCCTGAGTTGTTCGTCGAGTGGCTTCGCGGCCAGCGCCATATTGGTGACGACGGGTGGCGCGATCGCCATCATCGGCCTGGTGGCGACGCTGGTGCTCGCGGTGATGAATGTGGTGCGGACGCCGGAGCGCGAGCGGTTGACGGCCCTCGAGCAGTCCCTGGAAGCCGAGCTGCGGGAAGCGCAACGACGGGAGGCGGCGCGTCGCGCGGAACCGCCGGTGATGCCGGAAACCATCCTGGTGCCGGTGACGGTGCCGCTCTGACTGACGTGAGGCAGGCAGGCGGGGCCGGCAGGGAAGCAGACGGCTCGCGATTTCGCGCTTCCGCGCGCGCCGCCGAACGGCTCTGAAACGCCGATTCCGAGTCCATCACGCGCCTCCCGGTTGCCGCTGCGAAGAGGCGCAACGCGAGGAATGTGGCGAGCGCCATCGCACCGGCGGCGATGTTGAACGCGATGTCGCGCAGGTCGTCGGCGTGCCTGGGCGGCACGGCCTTGGATGCTCTCGTCCACCCAGCCGGCGGCGCGCGACACGACGTCTCGGCTCTCGAATTGAGCGCGAATGACGAGAAGGCGCGGTGACCGTCGTCACGCCCGGGAGACCGACCCGCGAGCTGCTGTGACGCTCCCCGCCCGGGCGCGCCCAGCCGTCTGGAACTCACGCGAAGGCGCCCACGTCACTTCTCGCCGACGACGTGAAACGAAACGTCCGGGCACAACGCCTTCTCGCCATCGTGCCCCACGAGTCGCTCAGCCGCACAAACGCTGGCCCGGGCACACGATGACGTTGAAGGTGTCGTGCCGCACCGTGCCCAAGACGAAGGTCGCGTCGATGTGGCCACTCATCCCGACGGGAGACACCGCGTCGATGCGCACCTTGCCCTCCGTGGCGCCGTTCTCGAACAGGCCGCACAGGCACGCCGAGCCCTGTCGGTTGCCGCCTGGCGTCAGCTCGTACGTCGTGCCCGGCACCAGCGGGTCGACCCAGAGGTCGATGAAGTAGCCCTCGGAGTCGTTCAACACCTCGCAGCCCACCGGCGTGTCCGTCAGCACGAAGTGCCACGCCGGCCCGTCGTTGGGCGCGCAGTCCGCGCGTACCACGCCGAACATCGTCGGGCCCGCGTCGACCGCCGTGCCGCCACCGCTGCCGCCGCCGAGCCCTCCACCCGCGCCGCCGCCGAGTCCTCCGCCCGCGCCGCCGCCGAGTCCTCCGCCCGTGCCGCCGCCGAGTCCTCCGCCCGCGCCGCCGCCGAGTCCTCCGCCCGCGCCACCGCCGAGTCCTCCGCCCGCGCCACCGCCGGTCACCGCGCCGCCGCCACCGCCCAGCCCGCCGTCATCGCCTTCGCCGACGGGCTGAAAGCACGAGGAGGTCACCACCACCAGAATGCCGACAAGAAAGGTTCTCATGCCGGCGCGCCAGAGCAGCCGGCGTGCCACGCATCAGGCCCGTGAGCCCGCGGAGTTGGCGCGCGGCCACGCGTCAGAAAACCGAGTCACCCCGCGTCGTCCGCGGCGGCGTCGTCGCCCTCGCCGGCGTCCTCGTCGCCGAAGTCCCAGGCTTCGCCTTCGGTGAGCCACTCGAGGGCACCCGAGCGCGTGCGCGCGATGGCAAACGCCTTGGCGAGCGCCTGGTCGCTCATCGCCTCGAGTGCGCCGGGGTCGAACGCCAGCGCCGCGTGCGGCGAGCCGGCCTCGAAGAGGGACGTCAGCAGCGAGCGCGTCCACGCGCGCAGGCCCGCCACGGCCGCCGCCGCCGCGCCCTTCGCCTTCGTGAGGCCCGCGCGGTCGAAGCCCTCGGCCTCCGCGGCGGACAGGATGCCCTCGAGCTCCTCGTCATCGGCCGCGGCGAGCGACGCGTCGTGGAGAATGCCCCGCGCCCACACCTCGCAGCGCGCTGCCTCGAGGACGACTTCGTAGAAGGCGCGCATCACGTCCAGTTCGTCGGGCTCGCGCACCTCGGCCTTCGAAATGAAGGCGTGCGGCGGCTCGAGGAGCGGCAGCTTCTTGAGGAGCCCCTTTGCGTCCGAGCGCTCGAAGGTGGACGGCAGCGCCGGCTCGAGGCGCAGGGCCCAGAGGAGGAGCCGCAGCTCCTCCGCCGTCCACGCCACCGCCGCGCGGTCCTCCGGCGTCCACGTGCCGTGCTTCGCGTCGAACAGCTCGAAGGCGCCAGCGCCGAAGCCGGCGAAGAGGCCGAAGGCGTCCACCCAGCCTTGCAGCTGGCGCACCTCGGAGGCGTTGTTGGGCCGCGCCTCGTACAAGCCGCGCTGCACCAGCGCCGCCACTGCCAGCGCGCGCAGCGCGACGGCGTCGGCCTCCGGTGGCGCGCCCGGCTCGTCCTCGGAGTCCTCGGAGTCCTCGCCCGACTCGGCCTCGGCGGCACCTTCGTCGAACGCCTCAGTGTCCGCGCCCGTCTCGGCCCAGGCGGACGTCGCGCCGGTGACGGCGGCTGAATCCCGTGTCCGTGCGGCTGCCGCCGCCGAGCGCTCTCTCGCGCCCGAATCACCGGCCCGGCCCTCGGGGCGCGTCTCGTCCTGCGTGTCGACGCGGCGGCGGCCCTTCGCGCGCGACGCTTCCGCCGTGGCCTGGCCGAGCGACGCGACGGCCCGCGCCCGGGCGCCGGCCGCTGCCCCCGGCGCCTCCTGCACCGCCGCGCCCTTCGCCGTCGGCTCCTCGCCGAACTTCAGCGCGACGCCGCGGCCCGCCGTCACCTCGGACGGCACCGCGTGGCGCGCGTGGGGCCGCGCCTCCCCCGCCTCCTCGCGCAGCGCGAGGCTGAGCCCCGAGCCCGTCCCCTCGGCGACCAGGTGGTGGCGACCCGAAGGCTCCTCGGGCTTCGTGAGGCGCCGGCCGCGGCCGGTGCTGAACTGCTTCGGCGCCGGCAGCGCGCGCGCGTCCTTCTGCGTCGGTTCGTCCGGGATGCTGAGCGGTTTGCGCGACGCGGCCATCGGGCCTGATGAGAGCACAGCGGCCCCGGCCCGTCAGGAACACCGACGAGCGGTTGGAGCCACCTGAACCGCGCGAACGGAAGGTATCGCGCGCCCCGCTTGAGTCCGGCGCGCGCTTCCCCGACGCTCTGGGGGCCGATGCGAGCTCTTCCCCCCGCGCTCCTCCTGGCGCTCTTCGCCTGCGCGCCGTCGCCCGCGCCCACGCCGACGACGTGGCACAAGGACGTCGCCCCCATCGTCCAGCGCAAGTGCGCCACCTGCCACGACGCCGGGGGCCTCGGCCCCTTCCCGCTCACCACGCTGGCCGAGTGGAAGGCCGTCGAGGGCGCGGCGCTCGACGCGATTCGGACGAGGCGCATGCCGCCCTTCCCCGCGCGCGCCGACTGCGCCGACTACTCGCCCACGCAGGCGATGAGCGACGAGCAGCGCGCCGTCATCGAGCGCTGGCTGGCCGAGGGCGCCATCGAGGGCAGCCCCGCCGACTTCGCCGAGCTGCCCGGCGCGCCGGACCGGCTCACCCGCGTCGACCTCTCGCTGCCGATGAAGGAGGCGTACACGCCGACGCGCTCGCCCGACGAGTACCGCTGCTTCCTCATCGACTGGCCGTTCGACGCGCCGAAGTACATCACCGGCTACGAGCTGCGGCCGGGCCAGAAGTCGCTGGTGCACCACGCGGACATCTTCTTCTTGAACCCGCTGGTGGTGGCCGACTGGGAGGCGCGCGACGCGGCCGACCCGGCGCCGGGTTGGGAGTGCTACGACATTCCGCTGGGGCAGGAGGGCAGCTGGATTGGCACCTTCGTCCCCGGCAACCGCGGCGTCGACTTCCCCGAGGGCACCGGCCTGCGCGTCCCGCCCGGCGCGAAAATCTACATCCAGGTCCACTACAACCTGCCGCGCGGCGGCGGCGCGCCCGACGTGTCGACGTTGGACCTGCGCCTCGAGGACCGGGTGCGGCGCCTCGCCGGCGTGATGGCGGTGAGCGACCCCAACTGGCTCACGCAGCGCACCATGCACATCCCTGCCAACCAGAAGGACGTCACGCACCGCTTCGACATCGAGGTGACGCAGTTCGCCTCGCTCATCAACCAGAGCTTCGTCGACGGGCAGCCGCTCAAGCTGTACGCGACGACGATGCACCTGCACCAGCTGGGGCAGGCGGCGAGCCTCAACATTCTCCGCGCCGACGGCAGCACCACCTGCGCGGTGGACATCCCCGCGTGGGACTTCCACTGGCAGCTCGCCTACACGCTGAAGGAGCCCATCGTCATCAACAAGGGCGACCAGCTGTCGGTGTCGTGCACCTGGGACAACACGGCGGAGAACCAGCCCCTGGTGAACGGCGTGCCGGCGACGCCGCGGGACCGCAACTGGGGCGCGCGCACCGAGGACGAGATGTGCGTCGCCGGCATCTACGTCACGCAGTAGCGCGTCACAGCACCGCGAGCGCGCGGCGGTAGTACGCGACGCGCGAGTCGTAGCCGTTGGTGCCGCCGTTGATCCGCAGCGTCACGCCGCGGAAGTCGCCGCGGTCCGCGTAGGCGTTGAGGCCCCGGCTCGTCCAGAACCAGCCCGCGGTGCGGAAGCCCACCGACGGCTTCGCGGCCAGCTTCGGCTTCGCCTCGAGCGGCAGGCCCAGCGCACGGCCCGCGGCGCGGTAGTTGGCGCGGCCCGTCAACTGGATGGGACCGCGGCCCTTGTAGCGGACGCCGTCGCCCGGGTGCGTGTTGCCCAGGTCCGCGCGGCCCTCGTACGGTGCGCGCCGGCGGGACGGGCGCCCGCGCGGGCGTGGCGGGCGGGACGAGCAGCGGAGCGGGCGCACGGCGGACCGTCATCGCGTCACCGAATGGTGCCGAAGCCGGCGATGGAGGAGCTGCTCACCGGGTAGCTGCGACGGCGGACCATGTCGCCGGAGTTGCCTTCGATGGTCTGCACCCAGAGCTGGCCATTCCTGCGGAACACCTTCTCGACGAGGCCGGTGTGCTCGGCGGTGGGGCCGCTGCCCGGGTGCCAGTCGAACATGATGATGTCGCCCGGCTTCGGGTGGTTGCGCGTATAGGTTCCGTTCGCCTTCAGCTTTGCGAGCAGCGCGGGCGTCCACGGCTCGTTCAGCTTCTTGCCGGCCTTCGAGTAGCAGTAGCTGACGAAGTCCGCGCACCAGGCCTCGGGGCCGCGGCCGAAGTACTTCGAGAAGGGGTTCACGTTGCCGGCGCCCTCGTGGAAGCCGAGGTACTTCCGCGCGACGTCGAGCACCTTGTCACGGTAGTCGCCCTTCGCGGCCTGCTTCAGCTTGCTCAGGTCCTTCCCGCTGATTTTCCCGTCCGCGCGGAGGTGGTGCTTCTTCTCGAAGGCCTTCACCGCGGCTCGCGTCTTCCTGTCAAAGAAGCCGTCCACCTTGCCGGGATTGAAGCCCGCCTGGCGCAAGAGCTTCTCGGTGCCCTTCACCGCGCCCGAGCGCTCGTACAGCGCCTGCGCCGGCGAGGCCTTCGACGTCGTGAGGATGAAGGACTGCTTGAGCGCCTTCCACGTCTTCGCGTCGACGCGGCCGGTGACGTCCAGCTTGCTGTGCTTCTGGAAGGCCTTCACCGCGGCCTCGGTGCGCTCGTCGAACTTCCCGTTCCAGTGCTTGGGGCGGAAGCCGGCGGCGGTGAGGTGCTTCTGCACGTTCTTCACCGCGCCGCCCTGGCTGCCCACGCCCAGGCCGACGGTGCCGTCCGAGTGATGCGCGCGCACGGCGGCATTCGTCTGCGCGTCGGCCTTCGCCTGCGCCTTCGTGGGCGCGAGGCGCCGGCGCTCGGGCGCGTGGTGGAGCGCGGCCACTTCCTGCTCGAGCAGCTTGCGCGACGCCTTGCCCAGCGAGCCGACGCCGTTCTTCAGCTCCTTCTGGTCCGCGCGGAAGGCCTTCACCGCCCTCGCCGTGTCGCGGCTGTAGACGCCGTCGACGGCGCCGGGCTGGTAGCCCAGCGCCCGCAGCCGCTTCTCGGCGTTCAACACGCCGCCGGACTTCTGGCCGATGAAGAGGTGCCTGTCCTTCTTCTTCGCGTGCACGGCGATGCGGTGCGCCGTCTCCTCAAGGCGCGCAAGCGTGCGCGCGTCCGGCTCGCCCGTCGCCGGCAGGCCCCAGGCCTTCTGGAACTGCTTCAGGGACTCGGTGAAGGCGGGCGTCGGCTTGCCGTCGACGGTGCCGGGGTTGAAGCCGGCCTTCTTGAGCAGCGCCTCGGCCTTGCGGACGGCGGCGGCGGAGGGCGCCGGCGGCACCGGGACAGGAAAGACGGGGCGGGGCGGGACGCGAATCGTCATGGGCGGGCTCCGGGAGAGGTAAGGAATGGTCGGCCTGCGGCGCCCTCGGATTCCGAGAGGCAACGTAAACACACTGCACACTCGGGCTGAAAACCCGGGTGGTGGCGGGCAGAACGACACGCGCGCGTGACGCCCGGCGACTATGCTGGACGGCCGCGTGCACCCCTTCCTCGCCGGCCTGTACTCAGAGTTGCTGTTGGCCTCGACGTCGAGCGCCCGGAAGGCGCTGATGGACGGGCTGGGGCTGCCGTACCGCGCGGTGGCGCCGGAGGTGGACGAGGTGGTGCCCGAAGGGACGCCGCCGGCGCACGCGGTGGCGCTGCTGGCGGAGCGCAAGGCGCGGGCGGTGCTGGCGAGGCACCCCGGGGCGCTCGTCATCGGGGCGGATCAGCTCGTCTCGCTGGACGGGCGCGCGCTGGGCAAGCCCCCCGACGCCCAGGCCGCGCGCGCGCAGCTGTCGGCGATGCGCGGGCGGACGCACGAGATTCTCACCGCGGTGTGCGTGGCGGGGCCAGCCTTCCTGGTGACGGAGGTGGACGCGGCGCGCCTCACGGTGCTGCCGCTCACCGACGACGAGGTGACGGGCTACGTGGCGACGGGTGAATGGCAGGGGTGCGCGGGCGGCTACCGCGTCGAGGGGCGCGGCCAGGCGCTCTTCGCGCGCATCGACGGCGACCGCGCCGCCATCCAGGGGCTGCCGATGCAGCGGCTGTTGCGCATCCTCCGCGAGGCGGGCGTGCGCTTCTTCGTCTGACACGGGAGGGACAGGCCTTTCGACGAGGCGTCGGCAGCGCCGGTGCGGCGAGCGCTGGGGAAGCAGCGCGGTGTCACCGGGAAGCCGATGTTCGGCGGGTGGCCTTGGTGCGCACCGTGCCCGCCCGAAAGCCGTCGAAGCGGAGGCGTCCGCCGCGGCGCGCGCCGAGGCCTCACAAGAGCAGGCGCCACAGCATGCCCAGCGTCGTGGTGTAGCCGGCCGCGGAGCGCTTGATGCGCCCGGTGTCATCGAGGAAGTACACGGTGGGGAAGGCCTCGACATGGAAGGCCGCCTCGAGGCCCGGCGTGCCGAGCAGCACGGGGTACTCGACGCCGCCCTCGCGCACGTAGGCTTCCACCGACGTCTTCTCCTCCCAGGCGAGCGCGATGGAGACGACGTTGGCGCGCCCGGCCAGCCACCTCTGCACGCGGTTGACGTTGCCCGACTGCGCCTTGCAGACGCCGCACCACGGCGCCCACAGCACCAGCATCGTGGGCTTGCCGGCCAGCGACGACGACGAGACGGTGCCGCCATTCAGCGTGGCGAGGGTAAAGGCCGGCGGCGGGACGTTGGACAGGTGGCGCCGCGTCTGCCACGCACCGATGAGGCCGACGAGAAGGAGGAGGACGCCGCCCTCCACCAGCCAGCGGAAGGCGCGGCGCGTGCGGTACGCCGCGCGGAGCCGGTCGAGCCGCGAGGTGGGAGCGGGAGCGTCGGTCGTCATGGCGTGTCCCGGGCGAGAGCCGCGCCGCCCGGCCGACGATTCGTTCACCCGGGGCCCGCGCGTCAAGCGGGGAGCGGTGAAGGCTCTTCCGCGGGAACGGCCTGCACCACCACGCGCATGCCGCCCTTCGCGAGCGACGCGAGGGCTTGCCGGTCGGCGTCGTCGAGGAAGACGGAGCGCGTCACCTCGACGCGGCCGGGGCCGGCGTGGAGGTTGCCGATGTTCAGCACGCCGTCGGGCAGGCCGGCGCCGCGCGCGGCGACGGCGGCCCGCACGTCGCGGAAGAGCACCAGGGTGCGCACGTCGTCACCGGACAAGGCGCCGTAGTCCACGCCCGCGACGGGCGTCGTCACCACCTCGACGTCGGGGGGCACGGCGAGGCGGAAGGCGACCTGGGCCAAAGCGTCGGTGGCGGTCGCGTCATCGGCCACCACCACGCGGCGCACGTCGAGGTGCGGCAACCATGCCTCGACGACCTGCCCGTGGATGAGCCGCGAATCGATGCGGTTGAGGACAATCACGACTCACACTCCCAACTGCGCCACCCGCCCCCACCGGCCTGCCCATTCTCTACCGCCGACAACACCGCCCGCACGGGTTTTGTTCTGCCTGACTGCCCGGCCAGAGGGGGCCGCGGCCAGGGTTGCAGGCCCGCGAGACGCCTCGCTCAGGCACGGGCCCTGCGCGCGCGGCTGATGGCGTCGGTGAGGGCGCGTGACAGCTCGTGGCGCCCGTCCTCGATGCGCCGGGCGACGGCGCGGGCCCTGGGGCCGTCGCCGAGGGCGAGACAGCGGGCGAGCAGCTTCTCCTGGTTGGGCCAGGCAGACGGAAAGGGGAAGCGCAGCGCCTGGCCGCGTTCCTCCGCGAGGCGCCACAGGGCGGTGAAGTCGTCGCCTTCGGCGCTCTCGAGGAGCGCGGTCTCGACGCTCTCGAGGACGAGGCGCTCGGCGGACAGGCCGGGCTGCGTCCAGTCCTGGGCGAAGGCGGCTTCGAGGAGCGGCTGCGCCTCGTCGCGGCGGCCGGCCTGGACGAGGCAGAGGGCGCCGCGGGCGCGGGCCACCACGGCCTTCGGGCCGGAGGCGCGGGCGGCGAGCTGCGAGAAGAGTCCCGCGGCGCGCGCCGGTGCGGCGCCAGAGAGGATGAAGGCGCACGCCTCGAGGTCGTCGTCGGAGAGGCGGGCGGCATCGTCATTGTCGCCGAGCTGCGAGGTGAGGCGGAGCTCCTCGCGGGACACCTCGTCGAGGGCGCGCTCGACGGCGTCGCGCAGCGGGCCCACGCCGTCCATGGGGGCGCCGAGCTCGCCGGCGCGGTCGAGGAGCGCGAGGCACTCGCGGCACGCCCCGGGGAGCTCGTCCACCATCACCTCGGTGGCGTCGCGGAAGCGGGCGTAGGCGAGCAACACGAGCCATACGGGCTTCACCTCGGGGGCGGCGACGGCGTCACGGAGGAGCGTCTGCGCGGAGGCCCAGTCCTCGTCGCGGAGGTAGCCGAGGAGGCGCGCGTCGGCCTCCCCGGGCAGCGCCCAGGGTGGGGCCAGCAGCCGGTCGATGTCGCTCGCCATGGGGGCACTCACCTCCAATTCCCCATCGCCCCGAGGTTCTCCACCTTCACCCAGCCGCGCCCGAGGAGCAGCGCGCGCGCGCGCCGACTCCGCACGCCCGAGCGGCAGTACACCACCACCGCCCGCTCCTTCGGGCCCACCTCGTCCAGCCGCGCCTCGAGCGCATCCACCGGGATGTTCACCGCGCCGTCGAGGTGTCCGGCCGCGAACTCCTCCGGACTGCGCACGTCCAGGAGCAGCGCACCGCCCTGCACCAGCGCGCGCGCGTCCTCGCCGCTCACCGTCGCGCAGCCGCTCACCACCACCGCGAGCAGCACCACCCCCGCAGCGAGTCTTCCCCGTCTCATCGCGCCTCCTGAACCCTCCGCATGTGGTGGCACTGTAACGTGCTGTCTTCCGCGCGGCGGCTGGTACAGTCGGGCGCGTCGTTGGGGGACGTCGTGACGGTGTGAGCCGACCGGGCCATGAGTGCCACAAGAGACGGAAAGCCCGAGCTGTCACCCGAGCAGAAGGCCGAGCTGGAGGCGGCCGCCGAGGTGGCGTCGCTGGTGCGCCGCGTGCTGGACGGCGCGCGCACCTTCCCCGCCGGCCACAAGACGCTGCTCGGCTACCACGCCAGCCTGCACGAGAAGCTGACCGCCGCGATGTCCGGCGAGCTCGACCTCGACGAAATCGCGCTGGGCGTCACGCCCCTGGGCTTCAAGTTCGCCGGCGAGGTGCTGCAGCCCGCCGCCTCCATCGCCGACTCCTTCACGCACGCCCTCTTCCTCGACGGCGTGCACCAGCTCGTCTTCTCGAAGGGCGTCACACCGGAGGACCTCCAGGAGCTCATCGACATCTGGCGCGCGACGCTGGACGGCAAGCTGGGCGACACCCACACCTTCTGTACGCGCTTCTGGGAAGCGGACCTCGCCACCGTCCACATGCTGGCCGTCGAGACCTTCTCGGAAGCCGGCTCCGGCGAGAGCAAGCAGAAGAGCGAGCTGCAGGTGGTCGTCGACACCCTCACCGCCGGCGGCTACGGCCACTCGGGCAGCGCGTCGTCCATTGCCGGCACCTCGGGCATCAACATCGGCGGCACCAGCCGCGTCGCGCGCATCTCCCGCAGCGACCTCGACCTGCTGCGGGCCAACGGCATCCCCGAGTTGTCGGAGCAGGACCTCGCGCGCTTCGACGCGTCCGAGCGCGCACAGGTGGAAGGCCTCAGCCAGGCCGAGCTGGCGAAGCTGGCCGACGACCTCGCGGTGCGCAGCACGCAGCAAATCGAGCGCGCCACCGACGCGCTCTTCCAGTCGGGCATCCGCGCGTCGCCCGAGGAGCTCGTGAGCCTCCGCCGCGCCTTCGCCCTGGTGCTGTCGGCCATGGTGAAGCAGGGCATGCTCGAGCGCCTGCGCGACACCCTGGCGCGGCGGGTGGTGGCGGCGCGCGAGGGCGACCCCAACGAGATGGTCGCGCGCTTCGAGGTGCTCTCACAGCTGATGGGCAGCCTGCTGTCGCCGGTGGTGCTGGAGCCGCTCATCGCCGCGCTGGACGACGAGGCCCACGCACCGCACGTGCTGGCGGTGCTGCGCTTCCTGCCCGCCAACGCCGCGACGGTGCTGCTGTCGTGGCTGGGGCTGCCCGAGCGCCCCGCCGCGCGCCGGGCGCTGTCCGAGGCCATCGCCGCGCACAACCCGTCGCCGGCCGAGTTGGCCGAGCGCATGGGCTGGGCCGACGAAGAGACGGCGCTCGAGCTCCTCTTCATCGCGCTCAAGCTGGGGGAGGACGCGGCGTGGCCGACGCGGAAGGCGGGCATCGGCCACCTCTCGGCGGCGGTGCGCAAGGCCGCGGTGTCGCACCTGCCGAAGGAGGTGGTGGTGGCGCACAAGGCCGAGCTGGTGCCGCTGCTCGCCTCGCCGGACCCGGACGTGCGAGGGCCGCTCTTCGGCCCCCTCGTGGCGGCGCGCGAGCCGACCGCGGCGAACGCGCTGGCCACGCTGCTGCGCAAGGTGAAGGTGGACGACGCCGAGCGCCGCCGCGTCATCGTGGCGCTGGGCACCCTGGGCGGCCCCGATGCCTGCGGGGCCCTGCGCAACGAGCTGATGCAGGCGCGCGACGAGGCCATCAAGGTGGCGTGCATCAACGCCCTCGCCCACGCCGGCGATGAGAAGGCGCGCCCGATGCTCGAAGAGGCGGCCGGCAAGCTGATCGGCGGCGGCGAGGTGAAGAAGGCCGCGCAGGCCGCGCTCAAGCGGCTCGACTTCTTGAAGAAGGGACGTGGGGCGTGAGCGAGGACCTCCTCAGGTTGGGTGAAGAAGAGGTCGACGCGACGGTCCGCTTCGCGCGCACCTTCCTGACGCGCGTCGCCCGCTGCCTCAAGACGTCGACGATGCATCGCATGGACAACGCGGCGATGCAGCCGCCGCTGCGCGCGCTGCTCGAGGCGGTGCACGAGGGCGCGCAGGAGTATCCGCAGCTGGTGCTCCAGATGCTGGACGACAACTTCTTCCTCAACCGCGACATCATCAAGCTGGACTTCACGTCCTACGAGGCGGGCCACATGCTGCAGGGCCTCCTCGGGCGCATCGGCGCGCAGGAAATCGCCTTCAACGGCGCCATCACCGACGCGGAGCTGCGCACCTTCGTCGGGGCGTACCAGGCCTTCACCCAGTCGTCGAACCCGGCGGGGCTGCTGACGCAGAAGTTCGCCAACGTCTCGGTGCGGGCGATTCCGCAGGCCGAGCTCGAGCGCCTCAAGCCGCAGGTGGACGCGAAGCAGAACGTCGTGCGCAGCTACGCCAACCTCGGCCTCGTCATCGGGCAGCAGCTCGAGCAGATGCGGGGCAAGCGGCAGGTGAAGCTGGCGAAGGTGCGCCGCGCGATTCACGAGGTGCACGACGCCGCGACGGGCCACGAGGCGCTGCTCATCGGCATGACGCGGCTCGAGGCGTACGCGGGGCAGGTGCGCTTCCACCTCGCGGCGGTGACGGCGATGGCGATGCTCATGGGAAAGCGCCTCAAGCTGCCGCGCGCGAAGCTGGCCGACGCCTGCATGTCGGCCGCGTTCCACGACATCGCCCTCGACGAGCTGCCGCCGCCCGCCGGCGAGCTGGTGACGCAGGACGAGCTGGACGCGCTCGAGCGCGTGCCGCTGAAGACCATCCTCCGGCTCAGCGAGAGCGCGCTGGGCGGCGACGCGCTGGAGCGCATCGCGGTGGCCTGGGAGCACGGGCAGCGCGCGCCGGACACCGGCAAGCTGAGCTTCGCGCAGCTGGTGGCGGTGCCCTGTGTCTTCGACCGGCTGACGCGGCCGGCGCCGCCGCGGCGGGTGACGCTGCCCGACGAGGCCTTGCGCCTCATCCTCACGCAGGCGGGCACGCGCTTCGACGCGCGCGTGGTGCGCCTCTTCGTGTCGGTGGTGGGCCTCTACCCCGTCGGCACCGCGGTGCGGCTCAACACCGGCGAGCTGGGCTACGTGGTGGAGGCGCCGGCGGACGCGGCCAACTTCGCCCGCCCGCGCGTGCAGGTGCTGAAGTCGCCCGCCGGGCCCGCCAACTACCAGCTCGACCTCTCGGCGAAGGGCGAGTCGCGCTTCATCGTCGGCAGCGTCGACCCGGCCGAGCTCCAGGGCGCGAACGTCATGGAGTTCCTCCTCGGCTGAAAAGCGACGGGCCGGCCAGCGTCGCGCGCTGACCGGCCCGCGTTCACCTCGGAAGGCCGAGGTGGACTTCGCCTTCGGCTACTGCACCTGCACCGAGAGGTCGAAGTTCATCGACGGGTACCAACTGCCGACCACGATGAGCACCGTCTTGGTGGCGCCGCTCGCGTTCATGTACGTCGCCGTCTCCGGGTCGCCGTCGAAGCCGGTGTCGGCCTGCGCGAGGCACACCGAGGTGTCGCTGCAGTTGGTGGCCGGGCCCTCGATGAGGCTGATGGACGGGTCGCCGGCCGTGTCCGGCGTCGCGGTGACGGTGAGCGTCTGGCCGGCCGGCACGTCGATTTGCCACACGCGCTCCGCGTAGTCGTAGCCCGCGCAGGACATGTCGCTGAAGGAGTACTGCTTGGTGAAGCCCGCCATCGTCAGGCCCGTGAGGCTGCCCGACATGTTCAGCACCTGCGCGGTGCTGCACTGGTCGCCCGCGGGCGGCGGCATGACGTTCGCGGTGATGGTGAAGTCCAGCGTGGTGGCCATGCCGTCGTAGTCCCCGATGACGAGGAACGCGTCCACCGCCGCGCCGGTGTTGTTGTAGTACTGGAGGCTCTCGGCCTCGCCGGCGTAGCCGCTGTCCGCCGCCGCCAGGCACGCGCGGCCCGCGCTGTCGCAGGCGCTCGCCGGGCCCGCCACCAGGTTCACCGTCACGTCGAGGCCCATCGAGGGCTGCACGTTCGCGGTGAAGACCTGCCCGTCGGGGATGGTGACCTTGTACACGCGGTCGTTGCCCGACGCGGAATAGCACCTCATGCCGCCCGAGCCGTAGTCCGGCGCGAAGCCCATGAGGCTGCCCGTCACCGCGGTGCCGTTGGTGGCCAGCACGGTGGTGGCGGTGGTGCACGTGTCGTCGGTGCTGGGCGCGCCCACCGTGTAGCCGATGGTGAAGTCACCCGTGCTGCCGGCGAAGGAGTCGACGATGGCGTAGAGGTTCACCGCCGCACCGGTGGTGTTGAGGTAGCTGGCCACGCGCGGCGAGTTGTCCGCCGGGGCGCCGCCGGCGCACACGCGCGGCATCGCCTCACAGGTCACCGAGGCCTCGACGAGGTTGACGCTGGGGTCGTACGAGCCCGACGGCGTCACCGTCACCAGCGCGCGCTGGCCAGCGGGCACGGTGAGCGAATACGCGCGGTCCGCGCCGCCCGCGCCGGTGGCGCAGCCGGTGGTACTCGAGCCGTTCGAGTAGTCGTTCTCGTAGCCGACGGTGGAGCCGTTGATGGTGGTGCCCGCGGTGAGCGCCGTGGCGCCGCCGCACACGTCGTCCGCGGGAGGCGGCGCGACGTTCACCGTCAGCGTGAAGTTACCGACGTTGGTGGCGCCCATGCCGCCGTCCGGGTTCATCACCGGCATGGCGAAGTACGAGTCGACGACGATGAAGACGTCCGCCGACGCACCGGTGGTGTTGGTCCACGTCGCCAACTCCGTCGCGTCGCTGGCCTGCGAGTCGGAGCCGCCGAGGCAGGTGATGCCCGAGCCGCCGTCCGCGCCAATCGCGTTGCAGTTCGCCGCCGGCGCCGCGATGAGGTACAGCGACGGGTCGAACTGGTCTGTGCCGGTGGCCATTTCCGGCGCCACGCTGGCCGTCAGCCGCTGACCGGCCGGCACCGTCACCTGGTACACCACGTCGGGGCCGGCGTTGCGGTAGCCCGTGCAGCTGGAGTCGGAAGGCGCGTAATTGTCGAGCGCGCCCGCGTTGGTGCCCGCGAACGAGCCGTTCGCCGTCAGGACGTTGGCCATCTCGCAGGTCTCGCCGCCGGCGCCCGCGTCCATCACCGTCATGCCGCCGCCACCGCCGGAGCCACCGCCGGAGCCACCGCCGGAGCCACCGCCGGTGCCGCCGCCGGTGCCGCCGCCGGTGCCGCCGCCGGTGCCGCCGCCCGAGCCACCACCCGAGCCGCCGCCGGTGCCGCCGCCCGAGCCACCACCGGACCCGCCGCCAACGCCGCCGCCGACGCCGTTGCTGGTGCACTGGCCGGTGCCCGTGTTGCAGATCTGCCCATTGGAGCAGTCCGCATTGGAGGTGCACTTCTTGGTGCCGCCGCCGCACGCGGCGAGGACAAGCGACGCGGACAGGGCCGCGAGCCGAATCATCAGAGTATTTTTCATGTCACCAACCGGGCTGGCGGACGACTTCCCCTGGCGTCCGCGCGTGAGGGGCGGCGTCCTAGCACCGTCGCGCGCAAAAAAAAGTGGGCCCCCGGCATTCTCGGATTTCGAGAAGTCGTAAGGCCCGGATTCCGGTGAAACAATGCCCGCGTGAACGGGTGGCCCGTGCTGTGGACCGGCATCTGGGGCGGGCTCATGGCGCTCGAGCGCCGGGCCTTCTTGCAGGCGATGGTGTCGCGCCCGCTGGTGGCCGCCACCGTCACGGGGCTGATCAACGACGACCTCCGCGCGGGCCTTTACGTCGGCCTCGTCTTCGAGTTGCTGCACCTCGGCGGGGCGTCGCTCGGCGGCGCGCAGGCCGACCACGAGACGCTGCCGGCGGTGACGGGCGCCGCGCTCGCGGCGGACATGGGCGAGACGCTGGGCCAGGACTCGACGCCGGCGATGTGGGCGCTGGCCATTCTCCTCGCGGCGCCGACGGGCTTCATGGGCCGCCGCCTCGAGGCGCGGCTCGACGAGCGCGCGCGGCGCTACTTCGGGCGCGCGGTGACGGCGGCGGACGCGGGCGAACTGGCGCGCGCGTCGCGGCAGAACCTCCGGGCCATGTGGCCGCAGTTCGTCTTCTACGGGCTGGTGTGCGCGACCTTCGCGGCGGCGGGCCCGCTGGTGGCGGCGCTCGAGCAGACGCTGCCGCTGCCGCTGCTGCGCGGGCTGGGCTGGGCCTACCCGGCGATGGCGGCGGTGGCCGCGGCGACGGCGGTGCACGGCAGCCACGCGAAGGGCCGCTACCTGGTGGCGGCCATCGCCGCGGGCGCGGTGGCGGCGGTGGCCTTCGTCGCCTGGTACGGAGGGCACCCGCCATGACGCTCCCCGTGCCCCGCAGCGTGGCGCTGCGCGTCTTCTGGCGCAGCCTCTTCCTGCAGGCGGGCTTCTCGCCCGAGGCGATGCAGACGCTGGGGCTGCTCTACGCGCTCGCGCCGGCGCTCAAGCACCTCTACCCGGAGGAGCCCGCGCAGTCGGACGCGACGCGCCGGCACCTCGTGCCCTTCAACACGCACCCGTACGCGGCCGCGGCCATCGTGGGCGGCATCCTCTTCTACGAGGCGAAGGTGGCGCGCGGCGAGGCGCCGCCGGAATCGGTGACGCGCTTCAAGACGACGCTGATGGGCCCCCTGGCGGCGCTGGGCGACGGCTTTTTCTGGCTCTCGCTGCGGCCGGCGCTGGGCGTGCTGGGCTGCGCGCTGGTGCCCGCCATCGGCGTCTGGGCGCCCGTCGTCTTCCTCGTCCTCTACAACGCGGTGCACCTGTCGGCGCGGGCGTGGCTGTTCCGCGAAGGGCTGACGAAGGGCGAAGCCGTGGTGGTGCGGCTGCAGACGGCGAAGGTGCCGCTGTGGAGCAGCCGGCTGCGGGTGTCGAGCGCGCTGCTCTCGGGCGCGCTGGGCGCGTGGCTCGCCCTGCGCTTCGGCGCGGTGGCTGAGGGCGCGCTGTCGCCGTGGCTCGCGGGCGCGGCGCTGGCGGTGGGCGTGGCGACGGTGGTGGCGGTGAAGCGGCGGTGGAGCCCCTACTGGTTGCTGTACGGACTCGCGGCCGCAGCGGTGGCGGGCGGCGCTTTGCTGTAGGGTTCGACCCGGACGCACCGGGAGGAGCACGAGGCACGTGGAGAAAGCCGAGGCAGAGTTCACCATCCTCAACGCGCTTGGCCTCCACGCGCGGGCCGCGGCGCAGCTGGTGAAGGTCGCCAACCGCTACCCGGCCTGCGAGGTGGCGCTGGAGTGCGAAGGCCAATCGGTCAACGCCAAGTCCATCATGGGCGTGCTGATGCTGGCCGCCGCGCAGGGCATGCAGCTCAAGGTGTCGTGCACCGGCGAGGGCGCGAAGGCGTGCCTCGACGACATCGCCGGCCTCATCTCGTCGAAATTCGGCGAGCCGCGTTAGCCGTCATTCCAACGGGTGATGCCGGGGCGCCACGGGTGCAGACGATGCCGTTCCCCATCAGGTCGAGGCCCAGCGCCTCCACCATTTCCCAGACGGCGCCCTCGTCCGCGCCATCGCGAGGCTCGTCGGGCCGTGCGTCCAGCCGTTGGGCTGCCGCGGAGAGCCGGCGTACCGGTCGAGCGTGAGGCGCGGGCGGCGCCGCTTTTGCCCCTCGGGCGAGAGCGCGGTGACGTCGTCGAACGTGGCGCACACCTCCGGCACCGGCTTCCCTGCGCCTGGACCTCCGCGCCGAAGGCCTTCATCCGCTCGAGTCGAGCGCTGCGGCGGACGGGCTGAGCTCGCGAAAACCTTGCGGACTCCCCGTTCGGCCCGGGCCGAATTCCGCGCATTCATCGCTGGCGCTCGTGATGCACACGCTGAGGCGTGCCATGAGACCGCTCCACGCGACGACGTCCGTCACGGAGGTGGGCGGGCTCCTCGCGGCGGCGGTGGTGGCGCTCGCCGCGTGCAGCCAGCCGGGCCCTCCGCGCGCGCTGCCCGAACCCGGCACGCTGCTCGCGCGCGTGACGGACGTGGACGGCCGCCCGGTGGCCGCGGCGCTCTTCGACGGCACCGGCGCGGTGACGGACGCGGACGGCGTAGCGACGGGGACGCTGGCCGGTGGCTCCGCCGGCTATACGAAGCTGAGCGCCCCCGGCTACGCGACGCTGTGGACGCGACCGCTGCCCACCGCGGTGAAAGGGAAATTCATCCTCTCCGCGCGCCTGACGCCGCTGGAGGTGGTGGTGCCGGTGGACCCGAGGTCGCCGCGCGCCCTGTGGCTCGGCGCCGCGCGCGCGCCGGACGTCACCGTCGAGGTTCCGGCGATGACCTTCCCTCTGCCGGCGGTGCTGGGCGCGGCGCGGGTGCGGGCGCAGGACGTCGGCCCCGCCGCCTTCGCGCCGCGGCCGGGCACGTTGGAGCGCGCGCTGTGGCTGGGCGCCACGTTGTCGGGGGTGGACACGCCGGCCTGGGCCCTCGTCACGCTGACGCTGCACCGCCCCGCGGACCTCGGCACGCCGACGCTGGCCGCCTTCTCGCCCGAGCAGGGCCGCTGGGAGACGCTGGACGGCGCGTGCGCGCGCGTGGACGCGGCGACGGTGCGCTGCCGCACCCGCACGCTGGGGCTGCTGGGCCTCTTCGGCGACGCCGCGCCCGGTGAGACGGGCGACGCGTGGGTCGACGCGGAGTACGCGCTCCACCGCGAGGCCTTCGACGCCGACGCCGCGCCGCGCCTCGCCGGCCTCTCGCTGGACGCGCTCTCCGCGGCCGCGCGGGACGTGGCGGCGCGGTCGCCCGGGCGCGCGGGCCTGTCGGCGCTCTTCGTCGCCGCGGCGGCGGCCGAGCACGCCGGCGACCGCGCGCGGGCGGACGCGCTGCGCGAGCGCGCGCTGGCGCTGGTGCAGTTGGAACTCGACACCTCGACGGACCAGGGCTGCGGGCGCCTCGTGGCGCTGGCGCACCTCATCGAGTACGGCCGCGCCGCGGGCCTCTCGCGCGCCGCGCGACAATCGCTCGAGGCGCGGCGTGACGAGCTGTTGTGGACGTGCGACGCGTGGACCGGCTGGGTGCGCTACGACTTCGTGCTGCCCGGCGCCCTCCCCTCCGACGGCGCGGCCGCGCTGTCCGACGCCGACGGCACCTGGAGCGAGCGCCACGCGGTGCGCTTCACCATCGACCTCGACAGCCACGTGGAGGGCGTCACCGACGCGGACCTGCGCTTCCCGCGCGTGGTGTACCGCGACGAGACGGACGCGGCCCCGCGCTGCGGGGACGACTTCCGCGAGCTCTCGTTCACGGGCGCGCCGGAGACGTCGCGGCTCGCGGTGGCCTTCGACGGCAGCGTGGCGGCGGACACCTTCACGCTGGGCCACGCGCGGCGCACCGACGAGGGCGCCGGGACGGCGCAGGTGCGGCTGCGCGCGCAGCGCTGGTACGAGGGCGCCGACGCGTGCCTGCTGGTGCAGGACGAGGACCGCACCGAGCCGCTGCCCCGCTACACGACACAGCTGGTGGACGGCTTCGCAGGCCCGTCGACGCCGACGCTGTCGCAGATGCTGACGGACGGCGGGCGCGGGGACAACCCGCTGGGCGTGGGGGCGGCGGACGTCTCCGGCACCGCGCGCGTGACGCTGCCGTCGCCGGCCGGGCCCTGGCCCTTCGTCGAGGCGCTGGTGTCGTGGCGCTTCTTCCCGGTGACGACGGACCTCGAGTGATGCGCCGTCACTTCCACACGAGGATGCCGACGGACAGGTTCGAGTAGAGGTTCGCCCAGTCGAAGGACAGCGCGAAGGACAGCTTCTCGTGTCCCAGCCTGAAGAGGCCAATCTCGAAGCCCCAGGTGAGGTGCGGACGCACCGCAGGGCCGAACTCGTTGATGGGCGGCTCGAGGTAGCCGCCGAGGCGCAGGCGCAACAGCTCGGGGAACAGCTCCTTCTCGATGGCGAGGCGGGGCTGGAAGTTGACGCGGTTGCCGGCGGGCACGGCGGGCGCCTGGCCGAAGAAGGCGCCGACGGTGGTGGCGCCCTGCACGGGGAAGACGATGTCCACCTGCGCGAGGATGAGCCACTTCATCATCGACGCCGTCTTCTTCGACTTCGGGTCGTCGGGGTTGAGCGGCACCCAGCCGGCCTTCGAGGTGATGTTGAGCGCCCGGCCGCGCCCCAGCGCGATGGCGCCGCCCAGCATCAGGCGGCCGGGCACGTCGACGCCCGACGGCGCGGCGAGGCCGCCGATGTCGGCGCGCGGGCGGAACGGCTGCGCGACCAGCGCGGGTTTGTACGAGAAGCCGACGCGCCAGTTGCCGTCCTCCGGGCGGTAGACGCCGCCCATGAGGAAGCCCCAGCCGTGGAAGCCCATCGAGTCCTTCGGCGTGGGGAGGAAGTTGCCCGGAGGTTGCTCGCCGTAGCCGATGAAGGCGTGCGTGGACTCGATGCCGAGGCCGACGGCAATCTGGTCCCGCCAGAAGCGCGCGGACACGACGCCGAAGACGTGGGTGAGCGCGAGGTTGTGGTAGCGCTCGAAGCCCTCGCCTTCGAGCTGCTGCTTCGAGAGGAAGTTCTGCAGGTCGAAGCCGGCGCCGAAGCCGACCATCTTGTAGCGGAGCGCGGCGAAGGAATAGAGCACCTGGCTGCCGAGGAAGTCGCGGCTGGCCGCCGACGCCTGGTCGGGCGAGCCGTCGTTGTCCCAGTCCTGCTCCTTCGTCGACCAGGGGAAGAGGAAGTGCATGGTGCCGCCGACGTCCCACGAGAAGTCGGAGGCGAACTTCGCGTCGCGCATCGCCGGCGCGGCGGGGTTGCGGGGGATGCCTTCGGCGCCCTCGGCGAGGCCGGTCCACGCGCCGGCGAGGCCCATGATGCGCGGGCTGCCGCGCAGCGTGCCTTCCGACAGCAGGACGTGCTGATTCGCCGAGAGGCCCTGCGCGCCCGCAGACAGCGGCGCGAGCGCGAGCGCGAGCGCGAGGACGACGAGCTGCGACGGCTTCGACAACCACGCCTCCGAGTGAGCCCATGGCCGGCCGGACGGGGGCTCGACGGTACCACGGCGGCCGCGAGAAACTGCTGCGCCCGCCCGCGTGATTCATTACGGACGCGGAGCTCGAATGCTTCAGCTGCTCGACACCCGCGGGAAGTTGTTCCTCACGTTGGCGGCGCTCTTCGTCTCCGCGCTGCTGGTGGGCGACCTCATCGGCGGCAAGCTGTTCGAGGCCAGCCTGTTCGGCTTCACGGTGCGCTACTCGGTCGGCATCATCCCGTTCCCCATCACCTTCCTGCTGACGGACCTGCTCAACGAGTTCTACGGGAAGCGCGCGGCGCGGGTGGTGACGTGGGTCGGCTTCGCGATGGCGCTGTTCACCTTCGGCGTCATCACCCTGGTGGTGGCGCTGCCGTGGGACCCGGTGACGCAGGCGCCGGGCTGGGCCGGCGTCACACAGCCGGCATTCGACAACGTCTTCGCCGGCGGCCAGCGCATCCTCGCGGCGTCGATGGTGGCGTACCTGGCGGCGCAGTTCGTCGACATCGCCGTGTTCGCGAAGGTGAAGACGATGACGGGCGGACGGCTGTTGTGGCTGCGCGCGACGGGCAGCACGCTGGTGTCGCAGCTCATCGACACCGCACTCATCCAGACGCTCGCGTGGGTGGGCGTGCTGCCGATGGAGAAGGTGATGGGCCTCATCGTGGCGTCGTACCTGACAAAGCTGGTGGTGGCCGTCGGGCTGACGCCCATCCTCTACGCAGGGCACGCGGTGGTGGAGCGCTGGCTGAAGATTCCGCCCGCACGCATCGGGGAGGACGGCGAGGCGGTGCTCGAGCCGGTGCCGCTGACGTCGCGTTGAGACGGAGCGGCCTCGGGAGCGGCGCTGTCGCTCGTGCGCCCGCGGCCGAGCGCGTCGCGACCAGCCTCTCGACTTCGCGGCCCGGGTCCTCACCGGGCGAGCGCGCCACCGAAGAGGGGTCCACGAGAGTGGGACGGGATTCCCATCCCAAAACAACCAAAACACAACCCGCCAAATCCAATACTTGCGCGAACACAGACACCGAAACGTGGGATGGGATTCCCGTCCCACTTCGGGCGCCCCCTGTTCGCTCGCCGGTCTGCGGCCTCGCGCCGCGGGGCTCGTGGTCCCTCGCCGCAAGCGGCGTCCACCTCGCCACCGCCTCCCTTCAGGCCGGCCGACTCACGGCACGCACGCCACCGGGTACCGCACTTCCACCGTCCGCCCCGCCACCACCGCCTTCGTCGCCGTGAAACGCACCGCGTTCACGACCGCGTCCGTCGTCCACGTCGTCACGCCGCCAGTGCTGGGGGGGACCACCACGTCGCCCACCTTCACCTCCGGCCCCACGCCTGACGGCTGCGGCTGCGCCATGAGAGAAACGTGTCGCGCCCGCCGAACGCCACCCGGCCCACGCGCCGCATCACCTGCTCCGGCCGGAAGGCCCCCGTCGCGGCCTCGGACAGACGCTCCGCCGCGACGGAGCAGCGCGCCTGCGTTCCCCCGCCCGACGAGAGCGGCGGCCCCCTGATGCCCTTCATCGCCGGTGCAGCGACACCTGCCCGTCGGCGGTGACGAACCACACGTGTGTCGGCGACGCGCCCGTCTTCACCCGGCCCACCGGCGGCTTGAAGGCCTCGAGCAGCAGGTCCTCGGGCCGCAGCACCACCGTGTACGTATTCCACGTGAAGTACGGCAGGGGCTTGCCCTGGTCCTTGAGCGCGAAGGGCTGCGCGGGGAGGAAGACGACGCCGGGCGCGCCGGTGCCCCCGAGGTAGCGCAACAGCCCCACGCGCCGACTGTCGCTCGCACGCAGCCACAGCGCGTCGCCCTGCCGGGCGCCCAGTTCCAAGAGCAGCGGCGTGCAGCCGGTGCCGCCGTCGGCGCCGGAGAGGTCGACCCGACACACCCGGCGGATTTCCGGCGGCGCGGCGCGCCCGCCGTCCTCGAGCGGCGCACCTGCGTCGGCGCCCAGCGTGCCGCCGTCGGTGACGGCGTCGAAGGCCAGCGCCGCGCCGCCGTCCAGCACCAGCAGGCCCGAGCGCCCGGACGCCGCAACGGGCAGCACGCGGGCGTCGCCCACCGCCAGGCCGGCATCGCCCCAGCGCACCAGCAGGAAGTCCGTTCCGGAGACGAGCCGGAGCGCGTCATCCTCGGCGTGGTGCGAGAGGCCCACCGCGCCCGCGTCAATGCCCATCAGCACCTCTCCCTCGAGCCCGCCCTCACCGGACACCCAGCGCGTCACCGCGTCGCCCGCCAACGTCCACGCCGCACCCGGCGCCATCGACACCAGCGCCGCCGGCAGCGTCGTCACGCGCCCACCGTCGGCGTAGACGTCCAGCGCCGCCGCGTCGCTGCGCTCGCACAGCACGTACGGCGGCAGCTCGGACAGCGCGTCGCACGCCTCCACGGGCGTGAAGACGGCGGCGGGCACGTCGGTGGTGCGGTCCGCCAGCACCAGCACCTCGCGCCGCGCGACGCCGAGGCCCGGCTCGAAGCGCGCCGACAGCGAGTACAGGCCCGGCGACGCCGGCGTGAAGGTGACGCGCGTCGAGTAGCCCTGCGTGTCCGAGGACGTCGGCGCCGTCGCGTCGTGCGCCACCGGCTGAAGGCGCGCGTCCAGCACCTGCGTCTCGGCCGAGGTGGCGATGGGGTTGCCGCCGGCGCACGCGACGACGAGCGGGAAGTCGATGGGCACGGTGATGGCTTCTCCCACCAGCGTCAGCAGCACCGCGGGCGGCGGCGGCTGCTGCAGCTTCTTCGAGCACGGCGACGGCGGGGTCGCGTTGGCGCCGCAGCCGCTGATCAACCCCAGGCTGGCGAGGAGAAGCCACCGCACGCGGGCCGTCATACCAGCGCGACCGGCAGGGTGATCCACCTCCCACCTCCGCGCGCAGGGTGCGTGTGCGCCGACACCCAAACCGTTTGTCGATCAGGCGAAAGCCCGCGCGCCTGCTAGGATTCTGCCCGACGTGTCGTCGACAGTCCCTGCTGCACCGGAACCGTCCGCCCCGCTGGGGGACCCGCTCATCGGGCTCCAGGTAGGCGAGTACCGCATCCTCGAGCCCATCGGCGAAGGCGGCATGGGCGTCGTGTACCGGGGCATGCACCCGGTCATCAAGAAGCGCGTCGCCATCAAAGTCATCAAGCCCGCGTACGCCTCCGACGAGTCGCAGGTCAAGCGCCTGGTGGCCGAAGCCGAGGCCGTCAACGCCATCGGCCACCGCGCCATCATCGACATCTTCTCGCTGGGCGCGCTGCCCGACGGCCGGCCGTACATCATCATGGAGTACCTCGACGGCGAGCCTTTGGACGTGTGGCTCAGCCGACAGGGGCGCCCGCCGCTGTCCGTCGCGCTGGAGCTGCTGGTGGAGATGTGCGGGCCGCTCGCCGCCGCGCACCGGGCCGGCGTCATCCACCGCGACTTGAAGCCGTCGAACATCTTCCTCGTCAGCCAGCCCGACGGCTCGAAGTTCCTCAAGCTGCTGGATTTCGGCCTCGCCAAACGCGCGATGGGCCTCGACGGCTCGAGCGCGCAGACGAGCCAGGCGATGGTGTCGGGCACGCCGGACTACATGGCGCCCGAGCAGGCGCGCGCGCTGCCCATCTCCCCGCGCAGCGACATCTACTCGCTGGGCGTGGTGGCCTTCGAGCTGCTCACCGGCCAGGTGCCCTTCATGGGCGCGACGCCGATGGACGTCATGGTGGGCCACGTGTCGAAGCCCGCCCCGCGGCTGCGCACCTTCGAGCCGACGCTGCCCGAGGCGCTCGACGCGCTCGTGGCGCGCATGCTGGCGAAGGAGCCCGAGGCCCGCCCGCAGACCATCGAGGAGGTGCGCGCGGTGCTGGAGGAGGTGTTGGTGGCCGGCGGTGACGCGCCGCCGCGCCCGTCGCAGACGAACCTCCCGCGCCTCGCCGGCCTCGAAGCCCCGCGCCCGTCCGCCCCGCCGCCCGCCGCGCCGGCCACGCCCCTGCCCACGGAGCCGCTCCCGCTGCCCGAGCCACTGCCCCTCGTCGTCGGCACCTCGCTGGAGTCGGGCCAGGTGTCGCCCGCGGAGGTGGTGCTGGGCACGCCCATCGACAGCCGCCCGGTGCTGCCGGTGCCGCCCCCGGCGGAGCCGCGGTTGACGCCGCTGGCCGAGCCCCCCCACGCGCCGCCGTCGTCCGCGGCGCGGCCGGCGCGCTCGCCGCAGACGCCCGCCAGCAACCCGTCGCTGCGCGTGCGGCCCACCACGCCGCCGCGCTCGGCCGCGGTGCGCAACACCCCGCAGCCGTCAAAGCCCGCGTCCAACCGCGGCCTCCTCGTGGGCGCGGCCGTCGGCGGCGCGCTGGTGCTCCTCGTCCTCGGGTTGTGGCGGGGCGGCGCCTTCCGCACCGGGGACGACACGCCCAAAGTGGTACGGCCTGCACCCTCTCCGCTGCCGACGAAGCAGCCACCGCCCAACACACCGACGCCCGACGTACCCGCGCCGCCCGACGTCGCACCGGACACCGGGCCCGAGGCCGTCGACGTCTCGCCGACGCCGACGCCCGCGACGCCGGACATCAGGAAGTCCACGCCGGCGCCGAAGAAGCGACAGACGCCCAGCGCCGACGCGCTCCTCAAGCGCATCGCGCGGCTCGAGGGCGTCGCGAAGAAGAAGAACCTCGGCCCCAGCGCCACCTCGTTGCTCGACGCGTACCGCCTCGAGGTGACGGCCGCCGAGTCCGCGTCCGCCCGCGAGGCGCTGGGCCGCAAGCTGGACGGCTGGGAGGACGCCTTCCTCGGGAAGTGAAGGTTTCCTGCCGTAAGGGAACCGCGTTCGTGCCAGACTCCGGCGCACGGATGACCCTCGTCCTCGTTTCCACCCTGCCCGCGCTCCTCGCGGCGGACCCCTCGGTGGCGGTGCTGCTCAGCCGCCGCACGGCGGTGTCCACGTCCGAAGCGGTGGCGGTGACGGGCCAGGTGACGAAGGCGCTGGTGGCCGCGCAGGTGCCGCTCCTCGATGGGCCGGAGACGACGCGGCGGCTCGCGCGGGTGCGCCAGAGAGACGCCACGCTGTGCGCGGGCAAGCCCCCGTGCCTCAAGGAATTGTCGCGCTCGCTGGAGGTGCCGTGGCTGGTGCTGGTCAGCGTCGCGCAGGTGGCCGGCGACAAGAGTCTCGGCCTCGAGCTGTTCGACGCGTCCGCCGGCAGTGTCGCCGAGGTGGAGTCGCTGGTGCTGCCCACCTGGAAGGCCGTCAACCCGGAGCTGCTCGACGCCTTCGCGCAGCGCGTACTGGCGCGCACCGCGCCGATGCCGGTGGGGCAGCCGGCGGACCCGAAGCCCAACGACCAGCCGGACGGAAAGGCGGGCGGAAAGACGGACGAAAAGGCCGGTGACGGGACGCCGGGTGCACCCGGCGACGCGCCGGTGGCGACGGACCTCACGCCGAAGGAGGTGCCGCCCACGCTGCCGCCGGAGGCGCCGTCGAAGTCGCACGCCGCGTCGTGGGTGTTGGGCGGCGCGGGCGCGACGGCGCTGGTCGCGGCGGGGGTGCTGCTGGGCATCGGCCTCTCGACGCAGGCCAGCGTGTCGGCGGGCGACAAGCGGGCCGACGGACTGGTGTACTCGGACCTCACCGGCTCGCAGGCGCAGGCGCGGGCGCAGGCCGCCGGGATGCAGCTGGGCATCGCGGGGGCCGCGGCGGCGGCGGCCATTGGCCTGGGGACGGCGGCCATTCTCTCCTGGTGACGTGGTGACACGACGGACGACGCACAGACACGCGGTGGCGGCGCTCGCGGCGGCGGCCTTCGGCTTCGGGCTGGCCGCGTGCCCGCTGCCGTCGACGGTGCGCTACCGCTGCGAGGCGGACAACACCTGCGCCCAGGCCGGGCACTCCTGCGCGCCCGACGGCTTCTGTTACCCCAACGACTGCACGCCCCGCGACACCAGCGCCGAGTGCGCGCGCGTGGAGTGCGGCCTGGTGAGCGACGGCTGCGGCGGCACCGCCGACTGCGGCAAGTGGTGCCCCGAGGGCCTCGAGTGCGGCGTGGGGGCACCCAACACCTGCGGCATCGCGCGGCTGTGCACGGCGGCGGGGTGGTGCTGGGAGAATCCGCTGCCCCAGGGCGCGTCGCTCCACGCCGCGTTCCGCAGCGACGCGTCGCACACCTGGTTCGTCGGCGAGCTGGGCACGGTGCTGTTCTTCGACGGCGAGAAGTCGCGCCTCGAGGCGCTGCCGCTGGACGAGCCGGCGACCTTCTATGGCGTGCACGGCACCGGCCGCGACGACGTGTACGTGGTGGGCACCGGCGGCCTCATCTTCCACTTCGACGGCACCACGTGGACGAAGGAAGGCATCAGCACCGGCGTGACGGTGACGCTGCGCGCGGTGCTGGCGTTGCCGGACGGACGCGCGGTGGCGGTGGGCGAAGGGGGCCGGGCGTTGTATCGCGAGCCCGCCTCGCCGGCGGACCGCCGCTGGCGCGAATCGACGAGCGGCGTCACCAACACGCTGGTGGACGTGGTGGGCCTGCCGGACGGCGGCGTGGTGGCGATGACGGACAGCCGGCGCCTGTTGGCGATGCGGGCGGACCAGGTGGCCTGGACGGACCTCGCGGTGGCGGCGCCGCCAATGCTGCGAACGAACGCGCTCGCCACGCGCGGCGCCCGGCTCTACGTCGGAGGCGCCTTCAGCGGCTCACGGGTGACGGTGGCGCGGCTCGAGGACGACGGCGGCTGGACGAGCGTCTCCGACGCCGGCCGCGAGGTGCTGGACCTCTTCGTCAGCGGAGACGAGCTGTGGGCCGTCGGACAAAGTTGGGCCCAGGTGCTGGGCCCGGACGATGAGGGACTTTCGGTGTTGGGCGCACCAGCGGGCACGGTAGCGGCTGGTCCCACTGCGGTGCCGTGGACGACGGGCGTGGGCCTCGGACCGGGACGGGCGCTTCTGGGCGGTCATTGGGGCGTCATGGCGGTGGCGCAACCCGACGCCGGAACGCTGCTGATGCGCTCGCTGGGCTCGGTGCGCGACGTCAACGCGCTGTGCGGCTACCGGGAAGGCGCGATGTTCGGCGCCTCGACGGTGGAGGCGCCGTGGCTGGGGTGCAACGGCAACTGCCGGCCGCGGATCCTCGAGCGCATCGAGGCGCCGGCGGGGGCCTTCTGGCGCGCGGTGGACACCTCCGAGCTGGGGGGCACGACGGAGCTGCTCGCCTGCTACGCGCTGGGGCCCAACCGTGTCTGGCTGCTGGGGAATGACTCGAAGTTCTTCTACCAGTCGAGCGCGACGTGGGAGTACGGCGACTTCGGCGGCGCGGTCGCGGGCCAGTACCGCGGCGGCTGGGGCCTGCCCGACGCGGGCTACTTTTTTCTGCGCAACGGCGTTCCGACGCTGACGGTGTCCTCCGACGGCATCAACTCCTTCACCGAGCAGTCGGTGCCGGGCGCCAGCGTCTCGCTCAACGGCGTGTGGGGCCTGTCGGGCGGCGACGTGCTGCTGGTGGGCGACCAGGGCAGCGTGCGACGCCGGGTGGCGGGCCAGTGGCAGGACGTGACGAGCGGGCTCTCGACGGAGCTCAACGCGGTACATGGCGCGTCGCTGGTGGACGGCGGCCACCGCTACGTGGCCGCCGGCGCCACGGGCCGCGTCTTCCTGCTGGAAGGCGACGGCACGACGGCGACGGCGGCGCTGGGGGACATGACGGTACTCACCGGCGCCTGGGTCTCGTCTTCCGGCGCAGCGTGGGTGGCCGGCTACGAGGACCTCGCGACGCCACGGGCCTTCGTCGCACGGCAGGACAGACCCGGCGCCTCCTTCACACCGGTGCCGCCGGGGATGGACCGCCAGCTGTCGGGCGTGTTTGGACTGGACCTCCCGGACGGCGGCACGGCGGTGTGGGTGAGTGGCCCGAACGGGATGATCCTCCGCCACGACGGGCCCTGAGCAGAACACCGAACACCGCGAGGTGTCACACACTTCGTCGCCACGCGACTCGGAGGACCACGAGCTTGAGCTGTTCCGCGGACCTGGGGACTCGATGAAAAGCTCCGTGACATCCGCCGGTTGAAAAATCGCCGGAAATTCAGCGGATTCTGTCAACGGACCCAGCAGATCCGCCCCGGAACACACCGTCTTACCCGGTGAGAATCCGGGCATGCAGGCTCGGACTTCGTCATGGCGGCGGCTCGCGCTGGTGCTCAAAGCGCTCCTTCCGTCACGCGCTGTCGCACCCGGCGTGCAGTGGGCGGACGAGCTTTCGCTGCGCCTCAAGGATGGCGGCGCGCTCGGGCCCGCGCTGCGCGCCAGCTTCCCGACGCTGGCGACGCTGGCGGTGGACGCCGCGACGCGCCGCTTCGAGGGCGGCGCGGTGGCGCTCCTCATCGTCGAGGTGCGCGACGCGCTCAGGGCCCTCGTCGGCCAGGCCGGCGCGGAGCTCACCCGGCGCGACGCGGCCGCCTGGGGCTTCACCGCCGACCGGCTGGCGACGCTGGCGCACGCGTTGGACGGCGACACCTTCGTGCAGCACCTCATCAACTCCTGCCTCGAGGCCACCGGCGTCTACACCGAATCGATGCCCCTCGAGCCCGACGCGGTCGACGCCGCGCGCCTCACCGCCGCGGTGGCGGAGCTGCTCTCTCGCACGCTGACGGCGGTGCTCTCGCGCGCCGAGCTGTCGCAGGCGGTGGCGGGGCGCACCTGTTCGAGCGGGGTGCAGCTTCCGGCGTAGCGTCAGACCAGCGCGTCCAGCGCGCCCTTCACGTCGGCCAGCAGGTCGTGCCAATTCTCGATGCCGATGGACAGGCGCACCATGCCTTCGCCGATGCCAACCTGGTCCAGCACCTCGGGCGCCATCTCGCTGTGCGTCGTCGTGCGGGGGTGACAGGCGAGCGACTCGACGCCGCCCAGACTGACCGCGTTGTGGAAGATGCGCAGGCTCCGCAGGAAGGTGAAGGCGGCGGGGCGGCCGCCCTTGAGCTCCAGGGTGACGATGCCCCCGGGGTACTCGCACTGCGCGTCCCGAATGCGCTGCTGCTCCTTGTCTTCGAAGAGCGTGGGGTAGATGACGCGCTCGAGGGCCGCGTGGCCGTGGAGCGCCTCGGCGATGCGCTGCGCGTTCTTCGACTGCTTGTTCATGCGCAGCGTCACGGTGGGCAGGCGCGTGTTGAGCAGCCAGCACTCGTCGGGCTGGAGGATGTTGCCCAGCACCGCGCGCGTGCCGCGCAGCTGCGTCACCAGCTCGGCGCTGCCCGACAGCACGACGCCGGCGAGCAGGTCCGAGAAGCCGTTGAGGTACTTCGTCGCCGAGTACACGACGAGGTCCGCGCCGAGGGCGAGCGGGTGCTGGAAGGTGGGCCCGAGGAAGGTGTTGTCCACCACCACCAGCGGCCTGTCGGGGTGCGCGCGCGCGGCCTTCACCGCCGCGGCGATGTCGGACATCTTCAACGTGGGGTTGGCGGGCGTCTCGAGGAAGACGAGCTTGAGCCCCTTCGTCTGCGCGATGGTGTCGGCGAGGCCCCTCGTGTCGCCGGCGGGCGCGGACGCGCTCTTCACCCCGAGCGGCGTCATCAGCGCGTCGAGGAGCAGCTGCGTGCCGCCGTACAGCGGCGCGGAGTGCACCACCGCGCTGCCGGGCGGACAGAAGGTGAGGAAGACGGTGGAGATGGCGGCCATGCCCGAGTTGAAGACGGCGGCCTCAGCGGCGTCGCGCTCGAGCGGCACCACCTGGTCCTCGAGGATTTGGGCGTTGGGGTGCGAGAGCCGCGAGTAGATGAGGTCGACGGACTCGCCGGTCGCGGGCTTCGCGCGGCCGAGCGCGATGTCGAAGGCGCGCGCGGCGGACTCGGGGCTGGAGAAGACGTATGTCGAGCTGCGGAACACGGCGGGCCGGGCCGCGCCCACCGAGAGCGCAGGGTCGAAGCCGCGCGTCAGGACCGCCGTCTCGGGCCGCACCACGTATTTCTTCGTCATGGGGTGAAGCTACCGCGCATGCGCGTGGCCGGCGCGCCAGACGTCACCACCGCGGTTCGACGGGCTCACCACAACGGTAAGGCGCGCTCGCGCATGTGCGGCGGCGGGGTGCGCGAGGGCGAGGCGAAGCCCACGTCGAAACGCGGGACGGCGTGCGGGACGACGGAGGCCGGCTGGCGGTGGCTCGCGCCGGGGGACGCGGCGGACGGGGAGAACCCTTGCGTCGCGAGCCGTGAGTCAGCGCGGTCCTCTCGAGTGCTCGACGCCGCGGAGTCAGCGCGGGAGACTCTCGCCGCCGTGACGCGCGCCCTCGCCTGCCTCGCCGTCGTCCTCCTCGCCGCGTGTCCCGAGCGCAAGCGCCCGGAGCGCGGCACGCAGCTCCTCTACGCGAAGCGGGACGGCGCCCCGTCACCGCGGGAGGCGCTCGAGCGCCGCTTCGCGCGGGCCAACCTCACGGCCAGGCTGTCGGAGGACGAGACGCGCCTCACGGTGCGCGTCGCGGAGGGCGGCGACGTGGCGGCGGTGAAGGCGATGGTGGCGGTGCCGGGCCGGCTGGTGCTGTGCCCGTCGGACGAGGCGACGGCGCGCGCCTTTTGTGGCCGGGCGACGGCGCGGGACGTGGAGGCGCAGCGCTACGGTGACACGGACCTCTGCCGTCTCGCCGCGCCCACGGAGGCGGCGCTGAAGGCGGCGGTGGGTGACGCGCGCGTCAGCTACGAGCGCGTGTCGGGCGGGGTGGTGGCACACGCGCGGGGCGACGACTGTCTCGCTCCGCGACTGACGTCGTCACGCGCCTCTTGGCGCACCATGGAGGGATGAAACAGGGCTCGGCAGCGGTGGCCATGCTCGGGCATGCTGCCGCTGCGGTGCCGATGTGTAGGTCGCCAATCGCTGTGGTGCA
>JBFMAB010000008.1:0-12219 GCA_040755835.1 Myxococcota bacterium | reverse complement strand
AGTCCGGCGACATCAGCACCAGCATCGAGCCCTGTCCGTCGTTCGTTCCACGCATGGCCAGCACCAGATCACGCCTCGGTACGGCCAGTCGATCGTCTCGAGGCGTTTTTCAGCAACCTGCTAGGCTGCGGGGCGATCTTCCCGATGCGGCTCCTCGTCTCTCTCTGCGCGCTGGCGCTGGTGGGGTCCAGCGCGGCCTGGGCCCAGGTCGAGCTCGTCGACCCCGACGTGCCGCAGCGGCCCCGGCGCGCCCCGCCGGGCACGGGCACGCGGGCGCCGCCCGGGCTGATCGACGCGGACGCCGAGGCCGACGATCCCTCTGCCACCCCCTTCGAGGAGGCGGACGAGCCGGCCGACGAGCTCTCGGAGCTGGTGAAGGCGTCGCGCGCGAGGCAGGACGCGGGCGTGAAGGCCGGGCCGAAGGACAAGAAGCCGGCGCCCGGCAAGCGCGACCTCTTCGCCGAGCCCGAGAAGGTGGCCCCCGAGCGCAAGCCGCCGCCGGCCATCGAGGCGCCGCGCGTCACCGACGCCGACTTCGCGACCGCGTGGGCGGTGTGGAAGAAGGCCGCCGAGGCGAGGGACGTGAAGGCCGAGCAGAACGCGCGCAAGCAGCTGCTGGCGCTCAAGCAGCGCGCGGGGGCCGACGACGTGGAGCTGTACGCCATCGGCCTGCTCCGCGCGGCGCAGGCTGCGCAGGCGGTGGGCGACAGCGGCGCCGCGGTGGAGATGGCGGTGACCGCGTCGGAGCTGGCGCCGGATCTGCCGGCGGCCTGGGTGGGGCTCGCGCGCGCCTACTTCGAAGCGGACCCGAGCGAGGTCGGCCGGTACGTCTCGGCGTACCAGCAGGCGGTGCGCCGCACCCTGGAGGATCCGCGCTACCTGCGCCCGCTGCTGGCGGACCTCGCCACGGTGTTGCTGCTGGCGCTCATCGGGTGCGCCATCGCGGTGGTGGCGGTGCTGTTCCTCCGCCGCGCCTGGTACTTCCTGCACGACTTCCACTTCCTCTTCCCGCGCGGCGCCGCCCGCTGGCAGACCTCGGCGCTGGCGGTGCTGGTGCTGAGCCTGCCGATCGTCTTCCGGCTGGGCGTGGTGCCGACGCTGCTCATGCTGTTCGCTGCGTCGACGCTGTACCTGTCGACGAAGGAGCGGGTGGTGGCGGTGGTGTTGATCGGCGCGCTCGGCGCGGTGCCGTCGGTGGGCGAGTGGGTGGTGGAGCGCACGGCGTTCGCGGACACGCCGGCCGAGGACCTGTACCGCATCGAGCGCGGCGGGCCCGGCGTCGTCCCGCTGGTGGAGAAGTACGAGGCGCTCGCGCGGGCGGACAAGGTGACGTTCCCCGAGCTCGCGGTGCTGGGGCGCTACGACGTGCGGCGCGGCGAGCTGGAGCAGGCGGCGAAGCACCTGCGGCAGGCGCTGGCGATCAACCCGGACGACGTGCCGGCCAAGGTGAACCTGGCGGCGGCGCTGTTCTTCGGTGGTGACCTGGAGAACTCGCGGGCGATCCTCGAGTCGACGCAGAGCTCGGGGAACGCGGTGGCGCTGTTCGACCTCGGGCGGATCTACAAGCGGCGCCTCGCGGTGTACGGCGACGCGGTGGCCGCGGAGGTGGACAAGGCGAACGCGGCGCTGGCCGCGGCGCGGGATCTCGACGGGACGTTGCCGGCGCTGGGCACCGAGGAGCTCACGGCGCCCACCACGGGCAACGAGTACCTGCGCACGCTGCCGCTGCCGACCGCCCAGCTGCTCGAGTTGGCGAAGAGCCCCGAGGCGGCGGCGCGGGTGCGCTCGCAGCTGACGCAGATGCTCCTGGGGGACGTGCCGGAGTGGCTGGCGGCCTTCTACCCGCTGGCCGGGGCGCTGCTCTTGCTGGCCTTCGGGTTCCTGGGGCCGGCGCTGGCGGCGGCGAGGGTGTGCGGGCGGTGCGGGCGGCCGGTCAGCCGGCGTGACGATCCCGACGTGTCACCCGGCAGCCTGATGTGCACGCAGTGCGTGAACGTCTTCGTGAAGAAGAACGTGGCCGCGCCTTCGCTGAAGGTGCGCAAGCAGCTCGAGGTGGCGCGCTACGAGAGCCGCATCGAGAAGATGGCCTACGGCCTCGGCGCGGTGTGGTCGGGCATGGGCCACGTCTTCACGGGCGCGACGGTGCGCGGGGCGCTGTACGGCTTCCTGTTCGCGCTGCTGGTGGTGGCGGTGGTGCTGCGGCAGGGCGTCGTGCGGGCGCCGTACGAGCCGTTGCCGATGCTGGTGTGGCTGGTGCCGGTGGGGCTGGCGCTGGTGACCTTGTACGTCCTCACGCTGCGCGGGCTGCGCAAGAAGGGGGCCTGAAGCGCATGGCGCTCAAGGGCACGCTCAAGGACTTCGGGATCGCCGACATCCTCCAGTTGATCGGCCAGCAGCAGAAGACGGGGCACCTCAAGCTCGCGAACAAGGGCGACGAGGTGATCGTCTCGTTCCGCGAGGGCAACATCGTCAAGGCCGAGGCGGGGCACCGGAGCAAGAAGGATTTGATCGGCGCGATGCTGGTCGCGGCCGACCTGATCAGCGAGACGCAGCTCGAGTTCGCGCTCGAGACGCAGAGGCGCACGCTGCAGCGGCTGGGCGACGTGCTGGTGGGGCAGGGCGCGCTGACCGCGGAGCGCTTTCGCGAGATGGTGCAGCTGCAGACCAGCGAGACGCTGTACCGCCTGTTCCAGTGGAACGCGGGCACCTACGAGTTCGAGCAGGCCGAGGTGGAACTGGACCCGATGCTGACGCCGCTGCGCGCGGAGTCGGTGTTGATGGAGGGGTTCCGCCGGGTCGACGAGTGGCCGGTGGTGCGCAAGCGCATCACCAGCCTGCAGATGACGTTCGAGAAGGTGAAGGAGCTGCCGCCGCCCACGCTGGCGAAGGACGACTTCGACGCGGCGCTCGACGACGCGTTCGCCGAGGTGAAGAAGGACGTCAACAAGGGCGAGTTCCAGTCGGTGGGCGAGAACGAGCGCCGCGTGGCCGCGTTGATCGCGCCCGGGCGCACCGCCGCGCGGATCATCGAGCTGTCCTGCCTCGGCGAGTTCGAGACGGCGAAGGCGCTCTGCAACCTGATCAACCTCGAGTACATCGTGGGCGTCGCGCCGACGAAGAAGGGTGGCCCCGACTTCGAGGACACGCGCGGCGGCGCGGTGCTGGGCGTCATCGGCCGGGTGGCGGTGACGATGCTGGTGGTGGGCGCGCTGCTCTTCATCGGCACGCGCATCGACTTCGGGGCGGTGAAGCTGGGCGGGGGCAACGCCTCCACGTACACCGACCCGGCCGCGCAGCGCTTCGCGTCCCGCGCGCAGATGTCGCGCATCGCCGCGGCGCTCGAGGTGTACAAGCTGGAGAAGGGCGCCCTGCCCGACGCGCTCACCGAGCTGGTGGACGTGGGGCTGCTCGCGTCCGACGACGTGCGCTACCCGTGGCGCGAGGCGTACTACTACCGGCGCTCGGCCGACGGGACGTACGTGCTGCTGCCGCCGCTGCGCTGACGCCGGTCAGGCCGAAGGTCCGCGCAGCGTCCCGCGCGGGTCATGACACCGTCCTTCCAGCCCCGCCCCGTTGCCGCGCCCCGTGGGAATGGGGTAGCGAGCGTGCCCGCACGAATGAAGTCCGTCACGGTCGATCTCTCTGACAACGACGTGGCCCGCGCGCTCGCCGGGACCCAGAACGAAAATCTCAAGCTGATCGAGCGGCGGCTGGGGGTCCGCGTGGGCCAGCGGGGGACGGAGCTGCACCTGTCCGGGCCCGCGGCGGCGGTGGCCTCCACGGTGAAGCTGGTGGACGCGCTCGCGGCGCGGGTGCGCGCGGGCCGGGCGCTGTTCGCGGAGGACGTGGACAACGCGCTCAAGGTGCTGGGCGCCTCCGGCGCGGAGGGGCTGGAGGTGCTGCACCTCCCGCCGATCCTCACGTCGCGGAGCGGGCGGGCGATCGCGCCCCGGGGGCTCACGCAGAAGCGCTACATCGAGCTGATCCGCCAGAGCGACGTGGTGTTCGGCCTGGGGCCCGCGGGCACCGGCAAGACGTACCTGGCGATGGCGATGGCGGTCGCGGCGCTCACCGAGAAGAAGGTGAAGCGGATCATCCTCGCGCGGCCGGCGGTGGAGGCGGGCGAGAAGCTGGGTTTTTTGCCGGGCGACCTCGCGGAGAAGGTGAACCCGTACCTGCGGCCCCTGTACGACGCGCTGCACGACATGATGCCGCACGAGAAGGCGGCGGGGCTGATCGAGGACGGCACCATCGAGGTGGCCCCGCTGGCCTTCATGCGCGGACGCACGCTGAATGACTGCTTCGCGATCCTCGACGAGGCGCAGAACACCACCGTCGAGCAGATGAAGATGTTCCTCACCCGCATCGGCATGCACTCGAAGGCGGTGGTGACGGGCGACGTGACGCAGGTGGACCTGCCGGTGGGGAAGACGTCGGGCCTGTTGCACGCGCGGCGGATCCTGAAGGGCATCTCGGGCGTCGCCTTCTGCGAGTTCTCCGACGTGGACGTGGTGCGCCACCCGGTGGTGCAGGAGGTCATCAAGGCCTACGAGGCGGCCGATGCGCAGGCCCGGGCCGAGGAGAGCGCCCAGGCCGAGCTGCCGCTGCCCCCGGCCCGGCCGTCGCGGCCCCGGGTGGTGCGGGAGGCGCCGGAGGGCGAGGCGGTGGCGGTGTCGAAGCCCCGCCCATCGCGCTGAGCCGCCGGGTTGACCGGCCCGGGGGGTTCCGGTAGAGCCCCCCTCGCTTTTTCGGCGGGTTGCCGAAGGAGCCCACCGCGCCTGTACCCCTCCGCGGACGCCGGTGGACGCTTCATTCCCGGAGCGGGACGAAACGAGTCGAACGATGAGCGCCGAAGCGCAGAGGAAGACGGAGTTGGTGACGAAGTTCCGGACCCACGAGAAGGACACGGGGTCGCCGGAGGTGCAGGTCGCGCTGCTGAGCGAGCGCATCAGCCACCTCACGGAGCACTTCAAGACGCACAAGAAGGACTTCCACAGCCGCCGCGGCCTGCTCAAGCTGGTCGGCCAGCGGCGCCGTCTGCTCGACTACCTGAAGTCGAAGGACGTCACGCGGTACAAGAAGTTGATCGACACTCTGGGTATCCGCAAGTAGCGGAGACCCGACCACGAGGGGCGCCACGGCAGGCCGGGCGCCCTTCGTGCTTTCCGGGGGCGGACGACTCGTTTTGATTGGCTGTTCGGAGTCGCCGACGCGCGCGTCGGCGGTTGCGATCAGACGGTCAAGACGGTCCGCCCGCCCTCGCGTTGGCCTGAGGAGACGAGGAGAGAGACCATGGCAGTTATTCGCAAGAGCGTGATGGTGGGCGACAAGGAGCTCATCATCGAGAACGGCAAGCTGGCCAAGCAGGCCGACGGTTCGGTGGTGGTGCGGTACGGCGACACGATGGTGCTGGCGACGGCGGTGAGCGCGAAGGACAAGCGCGACGTCGACTTCCTGCCGCTGACCGTCGAGTACAAGGAGAACATGTACGCGGCCGGGCGGATCCCCGGCGGCTACTTCCGCCGCGAAGGGAAGCTGACGGAGAAGGAGACGCTGTCGAGCCGTCTCATCGACCGCAGCTGCCGCCCGCTGTTCCCGGACGGGTACCCCTACGACACGCAGATCATCGTCAGCTGCATCTCGGCGGACCGGGAGAACGACCCGGACGTGCTGGCGCTGACGGCCTGCTCGGCGGCGCTGTGGGTGTCGGACATTCCGTTCAACGGCCCGATCGCCGGGGTGCGCGTCGGTCGCATCGAGGGCCAATTCGTGGCCAACCCGACCGCCAAGCAGCGCGCGGTCTCGGACATGGACATCGTGGTCGCGTGCTCGAAGGACGCGATCGTGATGGTCGAAGGCGGCGCGGAAGAGGTTTCCGAGGCCGACATGGTCGCGGCGTTGGAGTTCGGCCACAAGGCCGCGCAGCCGCTGATCGCCGCGCAGGACGCGATGCGCCAGGAGCTGGGCGTCCAGACGCGCGCCTTCGAGGCGGCGCCGAAGTACGACCCGGCGCTCAAGGAGAAGTGCAAGAAGCTGGCGTGGGAAGGCATCAAGAAGGGCTACGCGATCAGCGACAAGCACGAGCGCTACGGCGCGCTGAAGGAGACCCGCACCGCGATGATCGACGCGCTGAAGGCCGAGCTGGGCGACGGCTTCGCGGCGGTCGAGAAGAGCGTCAAGGGCATCTACGAGGACCTCAAGTACGAGTACATGCGCGATCTGACCGCCAACGGCGGGCGCATCGGCGGCCGGGCGCACGACGAGGTGCGGCCCCTGGTGATGGAGGTGGGCGCGCTGCCGCGAACGCACGGGTCGGCGATCTTCCAGCGCGGTGAGACGCAGGCGCTGGTGGTGGCGACGCTGGGCACCGCGGAGGACGACCAGCGCATCGAGACGCTGGCGGGCGAGATCAGCCGCACGTTCCTCCTGCACTACAACTTCCCGCCGTTCTCGGTGAACGAGATCAAGCCGCTGCGCGGTCCCGGGCGCCGCGAGATCGGCCACGGCGCGCTGGCGGAGCGCGCGCTGCGCAACATGTTGCCGTCGAAGGACGCGTTCCCGTACGTCGTGCGCCTCGTCTCGGACATCCTCGAGTCGAATGGGAGCTCGTCGATGGCGACGGTCTGCGGCGGCACCCTGGCGCTGATGGACGCGGGGGTGCCGATCAAGGCGCCGGTCGCGGGCATCGCGATGGGCCTGGTGAAGGAAGGCGAGAAGGTCGCGATCCTCACGGACATCCTCGGTGACGAGGATCACCTGGGCGACATGGACTTCAAGGTGTGCGGCACCGCGAAGGGGATCACGTCGGTTCAGATGGACATCAAGATCACGGGCCTGACGACCGAGATCATGCTCAAGGCGATGGAGCAGGCCCGCCGCGGCCGGTTGCAGATTCTCGACGCGATGCTGAAGGTGCTGCCGGAGCCGCGCAAGGAGATCAGCCGGTACGCGCCGCGCATCACCACCATCCACATCCGGCCGGAGTTCATCAAGAACGTCATCGGCCCCGGTGGCAAGGTGATCAAGGACATCACTGCGCGCACCGGCTGCTCCATCAACATCGAGGACTCGGGCAAGGTGGACATCGCGTCGGCCGACGGCGAAGCGGTGAAGGTCGCGGTGTCGATGATCCAGGCGCTCACCCGTGAGGCCGAGGTCGGCAAGGTGTACCTGGGCACCGTGCGCAAGGTGGTCGAGTTCGGCGCCTTCGTCGAGCTGTTTCCGGGAACCGACGGCCTCATCCACATCTCCGAGCTCGCCGACAAGCGGGTGAAGACGGTGACGGACGTGGTGAAGGAGGGCGACGAGGTGATGGTGAAGGTCATCTCGATCGACTCGGGCGGGAAGATCCGCCTGTCGCGCAAGCAGGCGCTGGCGGATCGCGCCGCCGCCGCGGGCGCGCCGCCTCCGGCTGATGCGTCGGCCGCCGAGGCGAAGCCCACCACGCAGGCGTAAGGCGTCTTCGGCGGTGGTGCAGCCTGCGGGGGAGCGGAGTCGATCCGCTCCCCCGTCGTGTGTCTGGCGGTTGAAGGCGGCGGTTCGTGCCGCGGAGTCCGCAACGGGCGTCCTGCGTCAACGCGGCATGCGAATCGACGGGGGGCTGAGCGCCGTCGGCGTTGCCCTGAGCGGGCGCCTCAGTCTCCGCCCGTTGGCACCACGCCGCCGTCGGTGAAGCGCGCGGCGCAGGTGCCCATGACGCAGCGGGGCAGGACCTGGTCGACATCGAAGGGGCCGGCGCAGCCCGGCTGCGGGCCGCACACCTCGCCGATCGGCTCCGCGCAATGGGGCGCGCTCGGCGTGGTGAAGCAGGGGCAGCGCTGCACCACGTCCGCGCGGGCCAGCACCCGCGGGTACACGCAGTACGGCTGGCCGCGGTTGCAGGCGTTGGGGCATGCGGCGACGACGCAGTCCGCGTCCTGCGTGCACACGCCCGGCGTCAGCCCGGCGAACGGATCCTTCAGCACCGCGAGCCCGCAGCCCGCCAACAGTCCGAGCGCGACCGGCCAGCGGAGTCGAGACGTCATGGCGGCACCATACCGCGGCCCCCAGCGCCCAGGTCCTCTGAGGACCCCTGCAGGGGTAGTGATTTCAAAGAGATGGCGCTGGTGAGCTCCGGGAGATCAGTCCGGCGGGCTTGTGCGTTGATGGGGGAGTCCCGTGGCGACCTCGACCTCTCCGCTGCGCCGGGTGAGCGGCTTCTTCAGCGTCTTCCGCTGGGCGTTCATGCCGCTGGGCCTGTTTGCCCTGGTCGCGGTGGGGGTGCACGCGGCGGCGGACCTGGTGGACGACCGCGTGCTGCGGCTGGTGGAGGCGCTGGACGTCTGGGCGGACGGGCTGCTCGCGCAGACGGAGTCTCTCGCCGTGTGGGTCAACCGCATCGACTCCCGCGAGCGCACGTTGATCGCCCGCGCCATCGCGCTCGCCTGGGAGCTCGCCGTCGACGGCTTCGTCGCGCTGCCGCTGCTGGGCTACGACGAGGCGACGGAGGAGGAGCGCCGCTTCGCCTTCCGCAAGGAGACGTGGCGCACGCTGTTCGCGCGGCTCAACCAGAAGCCCACGCCCATGCGGCTGATGCGGCCCTTCGTCACCGCCGTCTTCGTCATCGGCGGCGCGTACGCGGTGTCGCGGTTGGTGGAGTCGACACTCTTCGTGGGCCTCGTCGGCGACGTCGCGCCGGCGGACGTGGCGCAGGTGCTGGCGCGCGTGCTGGGCGGGCTGGCGATGGCGCTCGTGCTCTTCAGCCACGGCTGGCGCGCGGTGCTGCGCGCGCTCGAGCAGGCCGACACGCGCTGCGAGGAGGCGGCGAAGGCATCGAAGTCGAAGCCGTGGCTCGTCGGGCTCTGGGGCTCGGCGCTGGCGTTTCCCCTGGCGCTCGCCTTGCTGCTCGAGGCGCGGACGCTGCTGTCCTTCGTGCTCTGAGCCATGTTCGCGCGCTCGTCACGAGGCCTGCTGGACTTCGCCGCCGCGGCGCTGTGCTTCTGGGCGGCCGTGTACCACACGCCGGTGGGCGCGCTGGGCCGCGGGCTGGTGGCGCGCTTCTCGGGCGCGACGTCGGAGGCGCGCCCGTTGCTCGCCTACTACACCGGAGGGGTCTACGACGCGCCCGACGTCATCCAGCCCGACGTGCACGCGCCGGTGCCCGACGCGGAGCTGCTCGCGGCGATTCCCCCGGGGCGCGCGCTGGGCCGGGGCGTGTACGCGAGCGCCGCACCGCTGACCGGCGTCGATCGCGCGCCGGTGGATGCGCTGGCGAAGCGCTACCAGCTGCCGCTCTCGTCGCCCGAGGACGCCGCGCGGGTGCTGGAGCGGGCGCAGGCGGAGCTGGGCGGCGAGGAGGCCGCGGTGCTGGCGATGTTCGCCGGCTGGGACGTGGCCAGCTACGCGATCGCCCGCGCGAAGGCGGAGGGGCGCGAGCCGACGCTCGAGGTGCTGGCCGCGCAGCTGCCGCCCACCTCCGGCGCCGCGGTGACGCGGGCCTCGCAGGCGCTCATGCTGGGCACCGCGTACGGACTGTCGTGGCCGGTGGCGCCGGGCACGCGCGTCACCTCGCCCTTCGGCTGGCGCAACCACCCCATCCTCGGGCGCGGGCAGTTCCACACCGGCGTCGACCTCTCCGTGCCCGAAGGCACGAAGGTGAAGGTGGTGGCGGACGGCGTGGTGCGGCGCGCGAGCGAGGACGCGGTCAACGGGCGCGTCGTCATCGTCGATCACGGGCGCGGCGTGTCCACCGCCTACTGCCACAACTCGCGGCTGCTGGTATTCACCGGCATGCGCGTGAAGGCCGGCGACGTCATCGCGGAGTCGGGCACGACGGGGCGCTCCACCGGCCCGCACCTGCACTACCAGCTGGAGCTCGGCCACCAGCCGATGGACCCGTTCTCGTTCCGCGGCTCGACGCCGGCGCTGGTGGTGGAGCTGCCGCCGAGGGCGGCGCCGAAGGGCCCGACGCCGGTGAAGCCGAAGGACGGCGCGACGCCCACCCGGCCCGTCAACCCGGCGCTGAAGAGCGCCTTCGACCAATTCGCCCCGCCGGAAGGGACGGAGCTGTAGGCGAAGCCGGTGTGCTACACCGCGCGCCCATGTCCTCGCCCGTGACCGTCCGCGTGCGCCGGGTCCGCCCGTCGGACCTCCCGCTGCCCAGCTACCAGACGCCGCACGCGGCCGGCCTCGACCTGCTGGCCGACGTGAGCGAGCCCATCTCCCTCGAGCCGATGGACCGCCGCCTCGTCCCCACGGGCCTCGCCATCGAGCTGCCCGTCGGCTTCGAGGCCCAGGTGCGCCCCAGGAGCGGGCTTGCGCTGAAGCAGGGCCTCACGTGTCTCAACACCCCGGGGACCATCGACGCGGACTACCGGGGTGAGGTCCAGGTCCTCCTGGTCAACCTGTCGAGGGAACCGACGGTCATCCGCCGGGGTGATCGGATCGCGCAGCTCGTCGTGGCGCCCGTGGCCCAGGCTGCGCTGGTGGAGGTGGAGGCGCTGTCGGAGACCACCCGGGGGACGGGGGGCTTCGGCTCGACGGGGGTCGGGCGTTGAAGGTGCAGTGAAACTGCAGTAAAAAATCAAGTTTGATTCAGGCGTTACGCCGGCACGCCACCGGCCGTTCGAGGTCCTCGCCCGTTGCTCTGCTATCGCTGCGGCACACACGCGCCGGACACCGCTGAAAAGTGTCCTACGTGCGGGCAGAACCTCGCCACGGGGGGGCTGCGGCAGGCCACGGGTACCTTCAGCCGTCGGCGCAGCGCGACGGGCGTCGTCGAGGGCGCACCGTACCGCCCGCAGGATCTCGTCGCCAACCGCTACCTCATCAAGGACGTGGTGGGCGCCGGGCCGCTGGGCTTCGTCTTTCGCGCGCACGACAAGGAGATCGACGTCGAGGTCGCGCTGAAGGTGATCAACCCGAAGCTCGTGCAGACGGCGGACGAGCGGAAGCAGTTCGCCAGGCAGCTGCGACTGGCGCGCAAGCTGTCGCACCCGAACCTCGTGCGCGTGTACGAGGAGGGCGAGGATCAGGAGCGCCCGTACTTCACCTCGCAGTTCCTCGACGGGCTGACGCTGCGGAAGATCATCGACCTGCGCCTGCAGAAGGGTCAGTTCTTCGCGCTGCACGAGGTCGAGCCGATCCTCACGCAGGTCTGCGCAGCGCTCGACGGTGCGCACAAGGTCGGCCCGCACTCGGACCTCAAGCCCGACAACGTGTTGGTGCTGCCCGACCTGCTCAAGGTGACGGACTTCGGGCTGGGCCTGGCGATGCCGCGGCTGCCCTTCGTCCAGGCGATGCGGGCGCGCAAGGCCGACCGCTACCTCGCGCCGGAGCTCATCGAGGGCGGGGAGATCGACGGCCGCGCGGACCTCTACGCGGTGGGCGTCATCCTCGGCGAGATGCTGTCAGGCCTGACGCCGGACGGGGCGATCCCCGAGCTGCAGCGGCGCAACCCCAGCGTCCCCCCTGCGCTCGAAGGGCTTTACCGCAAGGCGGTGCACGCGAACCCCAACGCGCGCTTCAAGACGTCTGCGGAGTTCTCGCAGGAGCTCGGGGCGATCGTGAAGAAGGTCGCCCCGCCGGCGCCTCCGCCGGTGCCCCGCGCCGAGGCCGCCGCCGGTGTGCCCGCGCCCGCGCGCCCCCGCACCAGCACCGGCATGCTGCAGCTGCAGCCGCGGCGCGAGAAGCCGCCTCCGCCGGTGCCGGAGATGCCGCCGCCGCCGCCCATCTCGTCCGAGAGCCCGATGCCGGACGCGACGCAGCCGGTGGATCCGGACGCGATCGCCCGCGCGCTCAAGTCGGGCAACGGCGCGAACGGCGCCGACGAGCTCGCGGCGCGCGACGCGAAGAAGGACCGCGAGGAGACCGAGGTCATCGACTCGGGCATGTTCATCGCGCAGCTCGACGCCGACGATCACGCCGAGACGAAGGCGGTGGTCGAGACGGTGGCGCCGCCGCGCGAGGAGTCGCCGCCGAAGTCGTCGGGCAATACGTGGATCGTCGTCGCGCTGCTCGTCGTCGTGGGCGTCGGTGTGGGCGCGGGCGGCGGGTACTACCTCATCCAGAAGAAAAAGGCCGACGCGCCGCAGGTGGTGCCGCCGCCTCCGCCGCCGGTGCAGCCGCCGGTCGACGAGGCCGCGCGCCGCGCCGCCGAGGAGAAGGCGCTCGCCGAGGCGATCGCCGCCGACAAGGCCGCGAAGGAGAAGGCCGAGCTCGAGCGCGCCGAGGCGGAAAAAG
>JBFMAB010000007.1:0-9551 GCA_040755835.1 Myxococcota bacterium | reverse complement strand
CGAGCTGCCGACGCTGCTGGTGCTGCCGGCGCTCCTGGGTCTGGTGCTCCTCTTCGAGATGGGCGTCACCTGGCCGCGCGCGCTGGCCTTCGCCGCAGGCCCGGTGCTGGGCGCGCTGTGGCACCGCGCGCTGCTCGGCCTCTTCCATCCGTGGAACGACGCGACGCACGCGCTCGACGTCGTGCTTCAGGCGTCGGTGGGACTCTTCGTCGGCCTGGGCCTCGCAGCGGCGCACGTCGAGTGGGTGCGCGACACGGTGGCCGAGCGGCTCACCGGCCGGCGCGCGAGCGACGTGTGGCAGCGCGCGCAGGCGGCGCTGGCGCGCGTCGCGCGGTGCCCGGAGCGCAAGCGGCTGGAGCGGCACGTGCACGAGGTGGCCGAGCGCTACCTCGCGCACGAGGCCGAGGCGGCGGGGCTGCGCGACGCCATCGCCGCGGTGGACCGCGTGCGGGTGGAGGCGGAGCTGGAGCAGCTCTCGCACCGCGCGCAGGTCGCCACCGACGCCGGCGCCCGCGCCCACCTGCAGCAGGCGACGCGCGTGCACCGGGACACGCTGGAGCAGCTGGAGGGGCTGGCGCGACGGCAGGAACGCGCGGAGGCGAAGGCCTCGGCCGAGCTGGCCCGCCTCGAGCGCGCGGCGCTGTCCATCGAGCTGGCGCCCTCGTCGGGCGCGCTCGCCGGCGTCGTGGAGCGGCTCGAGGCGCTCGCCGGTGAGGACCCGGCACTCGCGGAGTCCGTGCGCGCCCGGGCGTAGCGGCGGCCGGAAGCCGTCTGTCCAGGGGAACTTCGGTGGCTCGTCGGTTGTATCGTCGCCTGGAATGTTCCGCGCTGCCGTCCTCGCGCTGGTGCCGTGCGTCGCGCTCGCGGGCGAGCCGGTGGTGGGCCGCGCGCTGGCGCAGGAAATCCTCTTCATGACGGAGCCGCCGCCGGTGCCGTGCGACCAGGGAGACGAGGCGGCGCAAATCATCTGTCTCATCGAGGCGCGCTACGCACAGGACGCCGCGGCCTCGAAGGCCGTCGTCGAGCTGTATCGGAAGACGGGCACCGTCCTGGGGCAACTGCCGGAGCAGGACTTCGACGGCGGCTACCGCGGTCGGCTCCACCTCGTCCCGCGGCTGCCGGTCGGCGCGCACAAGCGGCACCTCGGGCTGGTGACGCGCGCGCTGTACGACTTCGACGACTTCTTCGGGAAGCTGGGCGGAACGCCGAGGTACCGCTGGCGAGCGCTCGACGTCCGTTTCTTCGAGTCGGTGAAGCGCCGCACGCCGTCGGCGTACGCGGTGGACTGGGCCGTCGCCTACAACGTGCAGGGCTCGCTGTTCGGCTCCGAGGCCGGCGTGCGCGGCACGCTGTTCCACGAGATTTTCCACCTGAACGACCAGGCGCACGGCAACTGGTCGCACCGCGTGCTGTGGCGCATCTACGACGGCATCCTCGTGAAGTGCGGCACCGACGTGAAGTGCCTCACTCCGTACACGCCCGACCTCATCCAGGTGAAGGGCGGCACGTACTACGACTTCCAGCCGGGCAACGGCGTCGGCGAGTACGCGGCGGACATCGCGCGGCGGTACTACACCGAGCACCGCGCCATCCTCCTCAAGGAGAAGGGGCCAAAGCCGTTCAAGTGCGGGCCGGAGGAGAACGCCAGGGCATGGAGGTTGGTCGTCGACGAATTCTTCGGTGGCGTCGACCTCGTGCCGCCGTGCCCGTGACGTGTCACGCCGCTGTTTCAGCCTCCATCGCGAGACGCGAGGCGTCGACTACGTTACGCGCATGCGCTGGTCCCCCGCCCTCCTCACGCTCGCGCTCCTCGTCGCCTGCGGCAGCCCGCCCGCGCGGCAGGACGCGGGCTCGGGCGACGCCGGCAGGACGGACGGCGGCGTTGACGCAGACACACTGGACGCGGGCACACTGGACGCGGGCGAACCCGACGCAGGCGACGTCGATGCCGGCGAGCCCGACGCGGGGGATCCGGACGCTGGAGCGGCCGACGCGGGCGCCAGCGACGCCGGCGCGCCGCTCGTGACACCGGTCGGCACGTGGACGTGGGTGCCGGTCCCCGGCAGCGAGTGCGCGAGCGGCGCCACCGCGGGCCTGGGCATCAACCGCGCGGCGTCAGACGACGACCTCTTCCTCTTCCTGCAGGGCGGCGGCGCCTGCTGGAACCAGGGCACCTGCGTGCCGTCGCTGCTGCAGTTCGGCCCGGTGTGCGACTACGGCACGGTGTGCCTCCTCGACGTGCCCGGCGGACAGAAGCCCACGGCCGTCTACGTCACGCACCCGGACCCGTTCCCCGCCGACGGCGGCGGCGCCTTCCCCACCGAGCTCGCCGGCATCGCGCGCTCGGCAGCGCTCGACCGCACGCGCGCCGACAACCCGTTCAAGGACGCCACCTTCGTCTTCGTGCCGTACTGCACCGGCGACCTCCACGGCGGGCGCGCGGAGAAGGCGTTCCAGTACAAGTACGGGCTGTTCGACCCCACCTCGACGTACCGCGTGCACTTCTCCGGCGCGAAGAACATGGACGCGTACCTGCAGCACCTCAAGGCGACGCTGCCCAACGTGAGGCGCGTGTGGCTGACGGGCTCGTCCGCGGGCGGCTACGGCGCGACGCTCAACTACGAGCGCGTGGCGCGCGCCTTCCCGCAGGCCGAGGTGCACCTGCTCGCCGACTCCGCGCCCTTCCTGCCGACGCCGCACTGGCCGGCGTGGCGCGACACCTGAGCGCTCGAGCTGCCGCAGGGCTGCGCCGCGTGTGACGCGGGCCTGGAGGCGTGGCCGCCGCACCTCGCCGCGAGCGCGCCGCAGCGCCGCCTCGGGCTGCTCTCCTACGACCGCGACCAGGTCATCGCCTGGTACTTCTACGCGCCACCGGGCGCCGGCAACGTGCTGAACCCGCCGTTCGGCACTTTCACCGCCAACCTCCAGGCGCTCGAGGCCACGTACGACGCGACGGGCAACGCGAAGTACTTCGTGGTGCCGGGCGAGCAGCACGTGCTGTGGGGCGACTACGGGCTGGTGCAGTCCGACGGCGGAATCAGCGCCCCGAGGCCCTCGCGCGACGGCGGCGCCACGCTGCGCGACTTCATCGACGGCTGGGCGACGGGCGACGACGCAGGCTGGGTCAGCTCGAAGTAGCGGCTAGTAGATGGGCGGGAGGTCGTCGTCGGCCACGGCCGTCGCGGCAGCCCCGCGCACCTTCGCCTGGTGCGCCAGCTTGAAGAGCTGCTCGAGCGCCTGCAGCACCTGCGGTTGCTCCGGCGCGAACGCGAGCGCGATGCGCAGGTTCCGGTCGGCCTCGCGGAAGCGGTAGCTCGAGAGGTCCTCCATGCCGAGGAGGTAGAACACCTCGGCGATGGCGAGTGGAGATCGGGGGCTGTCCGTCACGGGAGCACTCATGACACCTCGGCGGCGGCCCCCCGGCGCGCCGTTCTCGCTGAGTGTCACCGAGCGTATTTCACGGTTCACCGCGATGGAAACACACCGCCTCGCGCCACGTCGCACCGTCTGCTCCGCGGACACGGTGTTCACTGGAATTCACAGGTTGCACGTCGCCTCAACGTGACGCGTCGCCGCACCCGGTTGGCGTTGCCCTCGCACCTCGCGGCACGTTCGGCGCATGACACGCACCGCGCTCGTCACCGCGCTGCTCAGCACCGCCGCCCTCGCGCAGGACACGTGGACGGAGCCTTTCCCCGGCGTCCGGCACCTCCACCGCGTCGTGCCGGGACAGAACATCAACGTCACCGTCGTCGACCTTTGCCGCGCGGGCGTCTCGGTGCGCGTGACGGACTCGGGCGAGCGCGGGCAGCGGCCGTCGTCCTTCGGCGCCAGGGTCGGCGCGCAGGTGGCCATCAACGGCGACTTCTTCACTTACGGCAGCTACCAGCCCGACGGCATCGCGTCGCACGCGTGGACGCAGTGGCCCGGCACGGCCGACCACACCTACGTCGGGCAGCTGTGGTTCGGCGACGAGCGCGCCGGCCTCATCCACCACCAGGAGGTCATCACGCCCGCGCCCTTCATGCAGGAGGTCCTCGGCGGACACCCGACGCTCCTGTGGAACGGCGTGGTGGAGGACAACTCCGGCGACACCGGCCTGTGCACGGCGCGGCACCCGCGCACCGCCGTCGGCCTCACGCGGGACCGGCGCACGCTGTACCTCGTGGTCGTCGACGGCCGCGCCCCGCCGTCGCGCTCGGGCATGACGTGCGCGGAGCTCTCGACGCTGATGAAGGACCTCGGCGCGTGGAGCGCGATGGCGCTCGACGGCGGAGGCTCCTCGGCCATGTGGCTCGCCGGGCGTGGCGTGGTGAACCACCCGTCGGACGGCAGCGAGCGCGTGGTGGCCAACCACCTCGCCGTCTACGCGACGGGCCAGGGCGAGGCGCCGCACTGCGAGCGCAACACCGAGGAGGTGTTGTACCAACTGCCCGTGCACTCGGTGCCGGGCTCGAGCGACCTCGACGGCGACGGCACCGCCGACGCGTGCCTGCGCGGAAGGGACGGCGTCACCTGCGCCACCTCGTCCGGCGCGCGCTTCTCCACGCCCTTCGCCGGACCGGCGCTCACCGACGCCGCGCAATGGTGGTGGCCGACGTACGGCATGAGCCTGCGCACCGGCGACTTCACCGGCGACGGCAAGGACGACCTCTGCGCGCGCTTCGAGGACGGCGTGCGCTGCTGGCCGTCGACCGGCGCGGGCTTCGGCGCGGAGGTGCGCGGGCCCGCGTTGCTGGCCGCCGACGGGTGGAACGAGCTCGACCGCTTCACCACCGCCGCGCTGGTGGACGTCACCGGCGACCGCAAGGCCGACTACTGCGTGCGGGCGAGCGACCGGCTGCAGTGCTTCCCGTCGACGGGCGACGGCTTCGGCGCACCCTTCTCGGGCCCGGCCTTGAGCTCGGCCGAGGGCTGGGACGACCCCAGCCGCTACGGCACGCTGCGCTACGGCGACGTGAACGGCGACGGCCTCGTCGACGTGTGCGCGCGCGAGGACGTCTACTTCGCGTGCTGGCTGTCCGACGGCCACGGCTTCCCGAGACGCATCGAGGGCCCGGCGTGGCCCACCTTCTTCGGCTTCGGTGACGCGAAGTACTGGAGCACCATTCGCCTCGCGGACGTGAACGGCGACGGCAAGGCCGACGCCTGCGTGCGCACGGCGGGCGACTTCCGCTGCCACCTCTCGACGGGTGAAGGCTTCGGCGAGGCCGTCATCGGGCCGCCCTTCGTCGACTTCTTCTTCAGCCGTCACCGCTACTACTCCACCATCCGCCTCGCGGACGTGGACGGCGACGGCGACCGCGACCTCTGCGTGCGCACCGGCGACGGCATTCGCTGCTGGCGGTGGACGGGCGGGACGTTTGGCGGGGACGCGCTGCCAGGGCCCGCGCTGTCCGACGCGAACGGCTGGGCGGCCTTCGAGTACTACTCGACGATTCGCTTCGCCGACGTCAACGCCGACGGGAAGGACGACGTCTGCGCGCGCTCCGCCTCCGCCCTGCACTGCTGGCTGTCGGACGGAAACGGCTTCCCGACGCAGCTGGACGGCCCGGCGTGGAGCGACGCCGCCGGCTTCGGCCTCTTCATCTACCCACCTTCGCTGCGCCTCGCCGGTGGCGGACCGCGTTGCCGTCCGGTGGCCGAAGTGTGCGGCAACGCGCAGGACGACGACTGCGACGGCGAGGTGGACGAGGGCTGCGCCGCGCCGCCGCCCGTGGCGCCCCCAACGACGACGCCGACGACGCCCGAGGCGACGACGACGCCACCCGACGACGCGCCGCGCGGCGGGACGGTGTTCGGCGGGTGCCAGGCGATGGGCGCCGGGCCGCTGCTGGGGCTGGCGCTGCTCGCGCTCGCCCGGCCTCGGCGGCGCGCGCGTGTCGGACGGACCGGTCCATGGAGAAGGTCAAAACCCGGGTACCGCACGGGCTCGGGCCCGCCGGGCACGCGCCGGCGGCGCACGGCGGTCGGAACGGTGGCTGTCACGCCGTCGTCCACGACCGCGAACCGCTTCAGCGGAAGTACGGCGTGCAGGCCAGGTCGAGGCGCTTGATGAGGTCGTCGACGACGGCCTGGCCGAGCGCGTTGTAGCGCGCGCGCTCCGAGACCAGCGACGCCCGCGCCGTCACGAGCGCGTTGTACGCGTCGTAGCTCTGCATGGCCTTCAGCACGTCGATGGCGGTGCGGCGGCGCTCGAAGGTGCGGTGCCCGTCGCTGTTGACGAGGATGTTCTTCGTCACCTCCACCACGCGCGCGTGGAACGTGGGGTCGTTGAGCAGCGGGTTGACCGCCACCGGGTCGCGCCACTCGGCCGGGTCGACGAAGAGGTTCTGCAGGAAGGCGCCGGCCAGCAGGTCCGCCCAGGCCGCGGCGTTGGGCGACAGCGCCACCACGTCCGCGCGCAGCGGCGGCGCCACGTCCGCCATCAGCAGGTTGAAGGCCTGGAGCCGCTGCGCCTCGTCCTTCGGCGCGCGCACGTAGCGGGTGACGGTGTGGATGTCCGCGTAGGTGAGGCCGCGCACCTCGGTGAGGTTCTGCCGCACCTTGTCGGCGAAGGCCGGGCCCACCGACGTGGTGAGCGGCGTGGCGGAGAAGTCCCAGCGGTCGCACTCCGCGTCGACGAGCGTGTCCTCGTCTGTACAGAAGGGCTGCGGGGCCGGGTTGGCGTCGAGGCCGTAGAGGAAGCGCACCGCGGCCACGTCGTACGCGCCGGGCACCGGCCTCAGCGCCGCCTCTTCGTCGCGCGTGTAGTCCATGACGGATGACGCCTCGAGGCTGCCCTTGAAATTGTGGCGCAGGCCCAGCGTGTGGCCGACCTCGTGGAGGATGGTGTGCGTCACCACGTTCTCGATGAACTCCCGACGCGTCATGCCTTCAGGAATGGTGGCGACCTGGCCGCGCTCGAGCGCGCAAGTGGCGCCCGGCGTCATCGGCTCCCACGCGAGACGCGCGGTGGGCGCGGTGCGGCCGGTGAGGAAGGGCAGGCCGCCGTCGAGGGTGCTGGTGGGCGGCGTCGCGGGAGCCGCCGCGGCGGAGCAGGTGCAGGCGACGGGCGGCGACGCGGAGCTGCGCGGTGACGGCGCGGCGACCGCGAAGTCACCAAGGTTCACGTCCGTGTCTGCGCAGCCGTCGCCGAGGCGCTGCGCCGACGACGTGTTGGACAGGCCCGCCGCCGGGAAGATGCCTTCCGCGCAGTTGGCGCTCCCGTAGCCGACGAAGTCGATGGCGCCCGCCGGGCACGCGCCGGACAGCGCGGTGGTGCCGTTCACCAGCGCCACCTTGCCCGACGACGCCGACAGCGAGAGCCCGCCGCGCAGGTCCACCTGCGGCAGCGCCACGCCGCCGTCGCCGGTGGCCGCGGAGAGGCCGATGAGGAAGAAGCCGTTGGGCGCGATGGCGCCGGACAGCGGCAGCACCTGCCAGCCGGTGCCCGACGCCGAGCCGTACTGCAACGACCACCCGTCGAGGGACACGGGCGCGTCGGTGCGGTTGTGCAGCTCGACGAAGTCCTGGTTGTACGCGCCCGACAGCGAGTTGCCGCCGAAGACCTGGCTGATGACGACGCCCGGCGCGCACGCCACCACGCCCGCGTCGGTGTCCGGCAGCCCCGCGTCGGTGCCGGGCACGCCCGCGTCCACCTCGGGCTCCGGCGCGCCACCGTCGTGCAGCAGCGCGCTTTCGACGAAGGCAGACGAGAAGTAGACGGAGGCGCCGCGAATCTCGCCGGTGTTCGGGTTCTCCCGCCAGTTGGCGAACGCGAGGCCCGCGCCGGGGTTGGTGTCCACGACGATGAAGTTCTTGTCGTCGTCGCCAGGCGAGTCGGAGGCGCTGGTGGGTACCACCCGGAAGGCCTGAAAGCCGAACGCCTGGTTCCAGCCCTCGACGCCGCGGGTGATGGCGCCGCGCACGTCGATGCCGGCCAGCCGCGGATCGCGCTCCAGCGTTTCGAGCGACTTCGAGATGCGCCAGTCGATGGGCTGCATGCCGGGGTGGATGTTCCACTTCACCGCGTAGCCGCGGGAGCGCGGCTCGTTCTTCGCGTACCGCCAGTTCGACGACCAGAAGTACGGCCGCATCGCGCCGGTGAACTCCGACGGCGTGAAGCCCGCGCTCTCGGCGTAGCGGCGAAGCGTCATGCGCAGCGTGCCCGAGCCGCGGAAGGGCTCCTCGTACGCGAGGATGCCGGGCCCCGGCACCTCGGTGTACCCGGTGAAGACCTGCTCCCACGACACGCCGTCCGCCAGCGCCTTGAAGCCCCCGGAGGAAGGTGAGGTCGACCTGGAAGCGCGCCGAGTAGCTCTGCGCGAACTCATCGCCAACGACGTTGAAGCGATTCAGCCCCGCGGCGGGGTCGAACAACACGTAGTTGTTCGCGCCGGGCAGCGCGTTGAATTCCGCGTTGTTGGTGACGACGGGGTACGCCTCGAGGACGACGGACGGGTCGAGCACGTCGCTCCACGCCTTGCCGTCGGTGGCGTCGAAGACGAATAGCTTCCCGTTCTGCACCTTGAAGCTGACGACCTTCGTGCCGAGGCTGCGCATCGGCACGTTCTCCGACGGGTGCCACTGCGTCAGGTACGCCGAGAGAAACCAGCGCTGGCCGAGCTGCGACGTGTGGATGGCGACGTAGAAGGTGTCCTCGTTGGCCGACGTGAGGCCGCCTGCGCCGGCGTCCGCGCCGAAGGTGGCGGTGGACAGCGCGCCGCGCGACACCTTCAGGAAGGGGTCGTTCTTCGAGAGGTCGGACTCCGACAGCTTCAGGTCGGAGGTGCCGCACGCGCTGGCGAGCAGCGCGCAGACGAGAAGCACGGGCGCAAACACGCGCCGGGTGAGCGTGGACATGGAAGGCTCCTGGTGAACGAGGGCGACGGCGACACCGCTGCCGCGCTGCGTGAGTGAGACCCGGTCGGTGCGGTGGGTGTGCAATCCCCGAGGCGGCGACATGTCCGGGTGTCGGCCCCGGGCGGCGATCGACCGCGACAGGCGGTGCAACTCAGCGCGCCACGGCCGTCGCCTTCAACCAGCCGGACTCACACAGGTTTCTGGGGGGAGCGGCGGCGCCGAAGCGGCAGTGCTCCACCGCTGTCGGAAGAGGTTGCGTACACCACGCGAAGGTTGCGCCGCGCGCGCGTCGAGGCCGGCGCAATCGTTCGACTCGCCGCGGCACGACGCCTGCTATGGAGCAGCCCTGGAAGGAGGCGGCCATGAGGGAACGCGACAGACGCGACGACGCGGTGGGGACCTGCTCCGACTGCGGACAGGACGTCGGCCTCGAGGAGAGCCACGCCTTCGCGCCCGGCGGCGGCGTGGTGCTGTGCTGGGCGTGCGCACTGCAACGCGGCGGGGTGTACGACGAGAAGTACGACACCTGGGTGTCACCGCCTCGCACGAGCGACCTGCCGGACGAGCGCCGGCCGCACGGCTGAAGAGCAGTCGAAAAATCAGGCCGTCCGCAACTTCGACTGATCGCGCTCGATCATGACGACGTGAGTCCGAGGGTCCGCACGAAGGAGCCGCAGCGAGACCAGGGCTGGCTGTTTGTGCCGGCG
>JBFMAB010000006.1:0-66138 GCA_040755835.1 Myxococcota bacterium | reverse complement strand
CACACCACTTCGACGGCCGCGACCGCGAACGCCTCGCCCGGGGCCTCGTTCGTCGCCTCCGCAGCCTCGGCTACGACGTGCCCGTCCCGACGCTTGCGTAAGCTCCCGCCTGTTTCACCTGACGATGCACCCACGGCGCTGGTGCATCCACGCCGCAGGGGGCCGTGTGCGCCTTGTCCCACTCCGCCCAAAGGGGGCCGAACAGGTCCGTCGCGCTCGTGGCGCCGCCGTGGCCCGGCGCTTGCTTTGAATCGCCCCAGGAGCCGCGATGAGCACCGACGACCACGACAAGCCTGCCGCCCCCCGGAGTGACCGCCCTGTCAGCGTCACCCCGAGCGCCGCGAGCGTCATGCCAGTGACGCGCCTGATCTCGCGGCCTTCGCTGCAGGTCATCGACGGCCGGCTTGTCGCCGTCCTCGAACTGGTCCGCGCCGCCTGAGACAAAACAGCCTCGCACTCCGTGCCGAGCAGGTGACGCCTTTCGTCCGCGACCATCGACATATGGTCACTTGACGTAGTGTCATGCTTGCTCACGGCTCGCGCCGCGTGGTACCACGCGATGCGTCCGAGGCCGATTTTCCGGCCTTTGGCGCGCGAGGGGTGACGGCGAGCATGCGGATCAAGCGGCTGGACATCACCGGCTTCAAGTCCTTCATGGAGCGGACGGTCTTCACGTTCGGCGACGGGGTCACCGGCGTCGTGGGGCCGAACGGCTGCGGCAAGTCGAACGTCGTCGACGCCATCCGCTGGGCCATGGGCGAGCAGTCCGCGAAGAACCTCCGCGGCCGCGGCATGGAGGACGTGATCTTCAACGGCTCGGAGACGCACGCCCCGTTGTCGATGGCCGAGGTGACGCTCACCTTCGCGGTGGACGAGGGCGACGTGCTGCCCGACACGCTGGCCGGCCTGCCGGAGGTGTCCGTCACGCGGCGCCTGTTCCGCTCGGGCGAGTCCGAGTACCAGATCAACAAGACGACCTGCCGCCTGCTGGACATCACCGAGCTGTTCCTCGGCACCGGCGTCGGCACGCGCGCGTACTCGATCATCGAACAGGGCCGCGTCGGGCAGATCGTCTCCGCCCGCCCGGAGGATCGCCGGAGCTTCATCGAGGAGGCCGCCGGCATCACCAAGTACAAGGCCCGCCGCCGCGCCGCCGAGCGGAAGATGGAATACACCCAGCAGAACCTCCTGCGGGTGAACGACATCGTCGCGGAGCTGGGCAAGCGGCTCGACTCGCTCGAGCGCCAGGCCCGCAAGGCCGAGAAGTACAAGCGCCTCAAGGCGGAGATGCGCGACATCGAGCTCCACGCGTCCAGCCACCGCTGGCTCGAGCTCCACGCCCACAAGAAGGTGCTCGATGCGCAGCTGTCGCACCTCTCGCAGGACGAGCGCGAGACGTACGAGCAGGTGAAGGCGATGGAGACGGACATCGCCGGGCGCCGCGAGGCGCTTGAGGCCGAGGCCGCCGCGCTGGAGGCCGCGAGCGCCGAGGTGTTCGCGCTCGAGAGCCAGGTGCAGCTCGACGCGCAGAACCTGAAGCACTGGCAGGAAGACCTGGTCGCGACCCAGCAGCGCGTGGGCGCGGCCGAACTCGAGCTCGCCGACGTCCTGGGGCGCAAGGCGGAAGCCGAGCGCGAGAGGGCGGAGGGGCTGGCGGAGCTCGAGCGCATGGGCGTCGCCTCGCGGGAGGACGAGGTGATGCTTCAGGTGCGCGAGGAGGAGCTGCGGCGCACCACCGAGCTGCTGGTCGAGGTCACCCAGCGGCTCGAGGCCGAGCGGAAGGAGCTGGTCGACGTGGCCGCCCGCGTGGCGAACCACGAGAGCCGGCTCACGGCCCTGCAGCAGCGGCGCGCGGAGCTCGAGCAGCGGCAGGCCCGGCTGGGCGGTGAGCTCGAGGTGCTCAAGGCCGAGGAGGCCCAGCTCGAGTCCGCGCGTCGCGAGGTGTTGGAGCGCGTCGAGCAGCACCGGCAGGTGACGCTCGAGCTGACCCAGCGCCGCGGCGAAGAGGAGGCCAGCCTGGAGCGGCTCCGTGAGGCCTTCGCCGAGAACGAGGTGATGGTGATCGCCCTGCGCGAGGAGCTGTCCGACAAGCGCAGCCGCCTCGCGTCGCTCGAGGAGATCCAGCGGAACTACGAGGGCTTCGATCGCGGCGTGCGCGCGGTGATGCTGAAGGCCGGCAGCGAGCCCCGGCAGATCGGCGTCTTCGGCCTCGTGTCCGACGTGGTGACGGCACCGCCGGAGCATGAAAAGGCGATCGAGGCGGCGCTCGGCGAGCGGCTGCAGCACGTCATCGTCGAGACGCCGGAGCGCGGCTACGAGCTGGTGGAGTACCTGAAGGGCCTGGCCGAGGGGCGTTCGACGTTCCTCCCGGTGCCGACCGAGGGGGTGGAGCCGCTGCCGGCCTTGGACTCGCCCGAGGTGCTGGCGATGGCGCTGTCGCAGGTGCAGGTGGCCGACGACGTGGTGCGGCCGCTGGTGTCGCAGCTGCTGTCGGGCGTCGCGCTGGTGGGCGAGCTCGAGGTCGCGCGCCGGCTGTCGGCGATGCACCCGGCGTACACCTTCGTCACCCGCGACGGCGAGGTGGTGCGGCCCCGTGGCGTCGTCACCGGCGGCGTGCTGGAAGGACCGGCCGTGGGCGCGCTGCAGAAGAAGCGCGAGATCGCCGAGCTGCAGGGTGAGGTGGCGCGCGTCGAGGAGCGCTACAACGAATTGATCACCCGGCACTACGAGCTCCAGAAGCAGATGGGGCACACCGAGGGCGTGCTCAAGGGCCTCGAGAAGAACCGGCACCAGGAGGAGCTGTCCCTGGCCGGGCACGAGAAGGACCTGCACCAGGCCGGCAGCTCGCTGGTGAAGCTGCGCGAGCGCATCGCGGGTCTGTCCGCCGAGCAGGAGTCGCTCGCCGGCACGCTGGAGACCACGGACTTCGAGATCGAATCCGCGAAGGGCGAGCTGCTCCACGGCCAGACGGACCGCGAGCTGCGCGACGATCGGGTGCGGCTGCTCTCGGGCGAGCTCGAGAGCCTGAAGGCGCGCAGCGAGACGCTCACGCAGGAGCTCACCGGCCTCAAGGTGAAGGTCGCGTCGGTGTCCGAGCGCGGCGAGGCGGCGCGCCAGCGGGTGGACGTGCTGACCGCGGCCGTCGAGGAACTCACCGGGCGCGCCGGCCGCCTGGCGATGGCGAAGGACGAGGGCCACGCGCACGTCGCCGCGCTGGAAGTCCGGCTGGCGGAGACCGAGGCCGAGCGCGGCGCGCGGCAGGAGAAGCTGGGCGCCATGAAGGGCGAGCTCGAGGTGAAGAAGGGCGAGCACGCGCAGGCGCAGGCGAAGGTGCGCGAGGACGAGGCGGCGCTCAAGGCGCTGCGCGAGAAGATGGACGCGCTGACCCAGGGCCTGTCGACGATGACGCTCAAGGAACGCGAGCTCTCCCTGGAGCTCGAGCACCTCGCGGCGTCGGTGCAGGAGCGCCACCAGGTCTCCATCGTCGAGGCGGTGCACCTGTACCACCACGCGCCGCTGCTCTCGGCCGACGCGCAGGAGAAGCTGAAGGAGCTGCGCGGGCAGGTCGAGCGCATGGGCGAGGTGAACGTCTCCGCGATCGAGGAGCACCACGAGATCCAGGAGCGCCACGCGTTCCTCTCGAAGCAGCAGGCGGACCTGCAGGGCTCGCTCGAGCAGCTCAAGGAGGCGATCCGGAAGATCGACGAGACGAGCCGCGTGCGGTTCAAGGAGACCTTCGACATCGTCAACGAGAAGTTCCAGCAGGTCTTCCCGCGGCTGTTCGGCGGCGGGCGCGCCTCGCTGATGCTGGTGCAGGGCAACCCGGGCGAGGAGCCAGGCGTGGAGATCCTCGCGCAGCCGCCCGGCAAGAAGCTGCAGAGCGTGTCGCTGTTCTCCGGCGGCGAGAAGGCGCTCACCGCGGTGGCGATGATCTTCGCCATCTTCCTCATCAAGCCGACGCCGTTCTGCCTTTTGGACGAGGTCGACGCGCCGCTCGACGAGGGCAACGTGGGCCGCTACAACGACATGGTCCGCGAGATGAGCAAGAGCAGCCAGTTCATCCTCATCACGCACAACAAGCGCACCATGGAGGTCGCCGACACGCTGTACGGCGTCACCATGGAGGAGCCGGGCGTGTCGAAGCTGGTGACGGTGAAGCTGCACGAGGCCGCGGCGAACACCGATCAGCAGGTCGCCTGACTCATGCGCTCTCCCCTCCCAGCGGGGGAGAGGGCCGGGGTGAGTGAAGGAGCGGCGAGCGCGCCCAGCCGGAGATCACGGAATCGAGAGCGACCCTCGCGTCGCGCAAGTCCGAGAGCCCAAACGTCACGCGCAGCGTCTGCCCGTTCCGCTCCAACACGCGGGTGAGGCTCGAGTTCGCGGTCTCGACGACGCGCGCCTCGTCCGCGGGCCACCAGGTCCCCGGGAGGCCCTCGAGCCGCCGCGCGAGCAGCACCGCCGGCAGGTGGGACAGCGCGCGCAGCGCGTCTTCGAGCGAGGCGCCGTCGTGTCCCGGCAGGACGGCGTCGATGATTGTTCGCTCGTCGCCGCGCTCGATGATCCACACGCCCTGGGGGACGACGAGCGCGTGGACGGAGCGGTCCTCGAGCGAGCCCGCCAGCACCGCGCTGGCGCCCGGCGTCGCCGTCGCGCCGCCCATGTGCTGCACCATCGAGCGCAAAAGCTTCTCGAGCGCGCCGGGGCGGAGGGTCGGCAGCGTGAGCGTGGCGTCGCCGAGCCCGAGCTCGACCGCGCCGGCGGTGCGGGACACCGACTGGATGTCCTCGTATTGCACTTCGAGGAGCGGGGCGCCGGGCCGCTCGAGCTGGACGCGATCGGGCATGAGCCGCCAGCGCGCCGGCGGCTTCCTCATCGCGAGGTAGACGACGAGCGCGGCGACGCCCAGCGGCGCGGCGACCGCGGCGTAGCCCGCGAGGACCCCCGCGAGCGCCAGCAGCTCGACCGCGACGATCGGCCAGCGGCCCGTCACGCCCTGGCCTTCGAAGAGCGCGCGCTCGCCAGGGCCGGGCCTCCGCCCGAGGTACTTCAGCGCGGCGATCAACGCCCGGAGCTGCGCGGCGAAGCCGCCCTCGGGCGCCGGGTGACCGAGGCTCGCCAGCGCGGCGGCGATGCGGGGGACGAGCGCGTCGCGGGCACGGCGCACGTCCGCCGCCAGCGCGCGGGCGCCGTCCAGCCGGTCGGCCTTCTCGAGCGCCTCGTCGACGGCGGGGAGCGCCGCCAGCGCGGCCTTGAGCTCGCCGAGATCCTCCCGGTCGAGCGCGGCGAGGCCCGCCCCGAGCCGGCCCTCCAGGCGGTGCAGCTGCGTGACAGCGGCCTCGAGCACCTCGGCGCCGCCCTCGAGGCGTATGCGCAACGCCTCGTCGAGACTCGAGGTTTCCGTACGTTCCATGGATCTCCACGAGTCTACAGATCGTTCCGCCGGGTGCCTCGTTCAAGGCTCCACCGGCGCATGAAAGCCGCGCCCGCAGTCCCCAACCGAAAGGCACCCACCATGAAGCGCATCCCCCTGTTCGCCGCGTGCGTCGCGGCGTTGATGGCCGTTCCCTGCCTCGCCGACGGCGACAAGCCGGCGAACCCGAAGATCCAGATCGCCATCCTCCTCGACACCTCGAGCAGCATGGACGGGCTCATCAACCAGACGCGCGAGCAGCTCTGGAGGATCGTCAACACCTTCGCGACCGCCAAGCGTGACGGCAAGCGCCCGACGCTGGAGCTGGCGCTGTACGAATACGGGAACGACACCCTCTCGTCGTCGAACGACTACGTCCGGCGCGTCGTCCCGCTCACCACCGATCTCGACAAGGTGTCCGAGGCGCTCTTCGGCCTCAAGACGAACGGCGGCGAGGAGTACTGCGGGGCCGTCATCCAACACGCGATGAAGGAGCTCGAGTGGTCGAGCCGTCCGGGCGACCTGAAGCTCATCTACATCGCCGGCAACGAGCCCTTCACCCAGGGCCCGGTGAACTTCCAGACGTCGGTGAAGGCGGCGATCGCGCGCGGCGTCGTGGTGAACACCATCCACGCGGGCACCGAGGCCGAGGGCATCGCCGGCCAGTGGATGGCGGCGGCGAAGCTGGCCGACGGCAACTACCTCTTCATCGATCAGAACCGCGCGGTCGCCCGCGTCGACGCCCCGCAGGACGCGCAGCTCGCGGCGCTCTCGGCGAAGCTGAACGACACGTACCTCGCGTACGGCGCCGGCGGGAAGGCGGCAGCCGCCCGGCAGGAGGCGCAGGACAAGAACGCCGAGGGGATGAGCGCCAGCGCCGCGTCGACCCGCGCCGCCGCCAAGGCGTCGGCTTTCTACGACAACTCCGAGTGGGACCTCGTCGACGCGAAGCGGAAAGGCAAGACGGTGGCCGACCTCCCCGCCGAGGCGCTGCCCGCGCCGATGCAGAAGATGGACGCGAAGGAGCGCGAGCGGTACGTGGAGGAGAGGGCGAAGGAGCGCGCGGCGATCCAGGCGCAGATCGCGAAGCTGTCGAAGGAGCGCGAAGCGTACGTACAGGCCGAGCTGCAGAAGCGCGCGAAGGACGCCCCGAAGACCATGGACGACGCGCTGATCGAGTCGGCGAAGGCGCAGGCGGCGAAGGCGGCGTACAGCTTCTAAGCCGCGGAATTCCCGGTCACCCGGCGGAGGCGGGGCCCAACGGCTCGCCTCCGCCGAACTTTTTCCCGCCACCGGTTCCTCCCTCCCGGCACGCGAGACGGGGAGGCACCAACCATGTGGGACACCTTCTTCAGAGACGGCGGATTCGGGATGTGGCCGACGGCGCTGTTCGGCTTCTTCCTGGTGGCGGTGAGCGGTCTGTACACGCTGCGGCCCGAGAAGCGCTTCCTGCTGCTCGCGGCGGCCCTGGGCGCGGCGACGGCGGGCTCGGGCGCGCTGGGCGCATCGGTGGGCCTCATCAACACGATGCGCGCGGCGGTGGGGGGAAAGCCCGAGGAGCTGACGCAGATCGCCGCGATCGGCACGGCGGAGTCGCTCAACAACGTGGTGCTGGCGATGATCCTCTTCGTCCTCTCGTCGCTGCTGTGCGTCGTGGGCGCGGCGCGGGCAGCGCGGACCCCGGCGGCGTAGGCTCGCGGGCGGCGGCATGGTGTCGGACGAAGCCCTCTTCGACGCGTTGTTGAAAGGCGAGGGGCGCGCCTTCGACCAGCTGTACGAGCGCTACGAGCGGCCGCTGTTCGGCTTCCTGGTGCGCCACGTCGGCGACGCGCACGAGGCCGAGGACGTGCTGCACGAGGCCTTCCTGGCGGTGCTGAAGGAGGGGAAAGGCGGTCGCCCGAAGGTCAGCTTTCGCGCGTGGCTGTTCCAGGTGGCTCGGAACGTCTGCCTCAACCGCGCGCGCACGACGAGCCGCGCGGGGCGCGCCGCGGAGCAGGTGGCGCAGCTCGCGCCCGACGCGGACGCGGGCCCGGAGTCCGCGGTGGAGGCGAAGCAGGCGGCGGTGGCGCTGCGCGCGGCGCTGGCGCGGCTGCCGGCGGCGCTGAGCGAGCTGTACGAGCTGCGCGCGGGCGGCCTGTCGTACGACGAGGCGGCCCACGTGTTGGCGGTACCGGTGGGCACGGTGAAATCGCGCATGCACGAGCTGGTGCGGCGCCTGCGAGAGGAGATGGCGCGATGACCTGCGACGAGCTGCAGGGCGATCTGGTGGCGTACCACTTCGGCGAGGCGCCCGAGGCAGGGCGGGAGGCGGTGGAGGCGCACCTGCTGGCATGTCATGGGTGCGTGGGGCGCTTCGTGGCCCTCAAGCGTGAGATCGAGCTCGGAGAGACGGGGCCGCGCCCGTCGGCGGCCGCGCGCGCGCGGCTCAAGGCGGCGGCGCTGGCCGAGGTGGCGAAGCCGCTGAGGCCCTGGGCGTGGTGGGAGCGCCCGTTGGCCTTCGGCGTGGCGAGCGCGGCGGTGGCGGTGGCGCTCGCGTTCGTGCAGGCGCTGTAGCGCCGCATCCCCTCTCTCCTCCATCGGGGGAGAGGGGAAGACCGTCATCCCATACCCGAGGCGAGCCTGAGCAGCGCCACCCACCAGGGCGCCTCCGCCGGCGCGTCGACGAGCTTCCCGCCCTCGCGCACCACGAGCCCCCTCGGCGACAGCACCACGTACCGCAGCGCCTTCCCGAGCGCGGCGTCCACGGCGTCCATCGTCGTCTCGTCCTCGTGAGAGAAGGCGTGCGGCCCGGCGGGATGCGAGTGCGCCACCGCCTCCAGCTCCCCGCGGTGGCGCCAGATCGCCTCCCAGCGCGCGCGAGAGTCGACGAGCGCCATCGGGCTGTCCGACGTGTCACTCCACAGCACCGCGCCGCCGCGGCCGATCAGCAGGCACACTTCCCTCATGGCCACCTCAGGATGACGAGGACGCCTTCGTCGATCGCCTCCTTGATGACCGACGGCAGCGAGTCCAGCGTGATCAGCTCGTCGCGCGGCGGGTGCCCCAGGCAGATGCCGGAGTCGATCACCTGCAGCGTGTCCGCGCGGACGATGGACACGAAGCGCTCGCCCATGAAGCGGAACACCACCTCGAGCTGCTCGGCGTTGAGCCGCCGCGCCGTCTCCAGCACCGCGCCCGCCTGCGCGAGCGCCGCCTCGGCCTGATCGACCGGCCCCCCGCGCCCGCGCCGCTGCTGCAGCACCCGCGCCAGCTCGGCCTCGCGCCGCTCCAGCTCCAGCCGCCGCGCCTCGCGCTCGGCCGCGACCTCCTCGCGCACCAACGCCTCGAGGCGCCGCCGCTCCAGATCGATCCACTCGCGCCGCGCCAACTCGCGCTCGGCCTCCAGCGCCTTCAGCGCCTCGTCCGCCGCCGCCGCGCCGCCCTGCGCCACCTCCGCCACGCGGGCCCGCACCTCCGAGGCGACGAAGCGGATGCCGCTCCGCCGCGACGCCGCGTCCAGCAGCGCGTAGCCGAACGCCGCGCGCAGGCCCGCGGGCACGCCCTTCGCCCCGGCGAGTCCTGCACCGGTGGCGAGCGCCTCCCGCGCCGCGCCTTCGGCCTCCGACTCGAACTCGAGCCCCTCGAACAAGAGCTCGCCCGAGTGCCAGCGCCGCGCCGTCGCCGGGCTGAAGAGCGGCGCCTCCTCCTCGGGCAACAGCGCCACGGGCTCGGCCCGCGCGCCGTCCACCACGAGCCGCTCGCGCCACAGCCAGCCGCGCAGCCGTGGCCGCGACGAGAGGTCCGGCGCCTCCACCGCCTCCCCCGCCGTCGCGTCGCGGCCCTTCACCTCGAAGCGGTACCACCCCGGCGCCGGCGGACGCTTCGTGAGCCGCAGCCGCCGCCCCCCGGCCTCGACGAAGGCGCCGCCGAGCCACGGCAGCACCAGCGCCTCCTGCTTCCCGAGGAACTTGCGGTAGTCGACCATCTCAGGCGGGCAGGGCGAGCAGCTTCGTCTTCATCACGCGCTCCACCCAGCCGAGCTGCGGCGCGGCGCCCACGGCCACCGGCGCGTCGAGCAGCGCCTTCAGCACGCGCGTCACCTGGTACGGATCGTCGAAGTGCGACACGTCCACCTCGCTGAACGGCACCTTCATGAACGCGGAACAGCTGCGCACGGTGTTGCCGCGCGCCCCGTACTGGCCCGACACGGACACCAGCATCGCCAGCGCCGACGGCCGGTACCCGCAATCGTCGAACGCGCGCGCGAGCTGGTCGCCGGCCTCGCCGGCCTCGTCGCCGACGACGATGACGACGAGGCGGGCCTCCGGCGGGAACGTGACGCCCGCGCGATGGATCGCCCGCACGCCCGCGCCGTGCACGGTGCCGCCATCGGCGCGGACGTCCTTCAGCATGTGCTGCACCGCCGCGCGGCTCGCCGCCTTCGGCACCAGCACGGTCCCCATCGTGTCGAACGTGGCGATGTGCACCTTGTCGGCGGGGAAGCCGGCGAGGATCTTCGACAGGGCTTCCTTCGACTGCTCGATCGCCCCCTGCATCGAGCCGGACTTGTCGATGAGGAACATCACGCGCACGTCGACGTCCTTCGTCGCTTCCTGCACCGCCTTCTGCGCGGCGACGTCGGCGGCCCGCTCGAGCTTCTCGCGGACCTCCTTCGAGCGGACGTTCCTCGCGATGTTCAAGGCGCGCTGATCCGTCGCGCTCTCGATCGCCTTCTCCCAGCGCGCGCGCACCTCGGGGTCCGCCATGAGGCCCAGCTCCTCGAGCGTGGGCGTCATGATCCGCAGATCCTTGTCCGACAGCGTGGGCAGCACCGCCGCCAGGATCGCGGGCGTCAGGCCCACGTCCTTCGGCAGGCGGCCCACCACGTCCTTGTACTTGAGGCCCTGCTCGACGATCGCCTCGCAGATCTCCGCCTCCGACAGCCCGTCGAAGCGCTCCTGCCTGTGCAGGTCGAGCTTCCCGAGGCCCACGGTGCGGTGGCCGCCCTTCGCCTGGCTCTGCTTCCAGCCGAGCGCCTCGAAGAACGCCTGGCTCTCGGGCTTGTAGCCGCACTTGCGGGCGATGGCCTTGATGGTCTCCTTGAAGCCGGCCTTCACCAGGCCCTGCAGCAGCGCGGGGTTCTTCTCGCGCGCGGCGAGCCACTTCTGCGCGGCGCGCTTCCAGCGGCCGAGCGGCGGCTTCTTCGACGCGGGATCGCCGAAGCCGGCCTTGCGGTTGAGCCGCGCGATCTCCCCGGTCTCGAGCAGCTGCGCGACGCGCAGCACGGCCTTCGGCGTCATCATGCGCGCCGACTTCCTCTCGTAGAACAACAGCATCGCCTCGCCGAGTGCGCGCAGGTCGTCGTCGTAGAAGGCGACCTGGCCGTCGTCGTCCTTCACCGGCTGCCCGGACTTGTTCTGCACCAGCATGAGCGCGGCGCAGGCCACCTTGAGGTCACGCCAGTCCGTCTCGGTGAGCGCGTACGACGCGAAGTGCGCCATGAGATCCGTGTTGAGGCGGTAGATCTCCAGCAGCCGCTCGTAGAGGCGCACGGCGGCGGCGACGTGGAGGCCGGGCTTCACCTCGCGGGCGTTCTTCGGCACGGGCGCGCCCTTCTTCGGCTTCGGCTGCCACCGCCCGCCGACCTCGAGGCCGGGGCGGTTGTGCCAGAGGTGCGCGGACGAGGAGAGGACCAGATCGAGCAGCTTCTCGGCCGGGCCGACTTGCGCTTCGGGGAGCAGGGGCTTGGCGGTCGCCATGGGGGCACCGAGTCTTCTCCGACGGCGAGTGGGAAGGCCATGACATTCCGGAGCGGGAAGGCCTGACGGCCGCGGCGCGTTAGACTCCTGCGACATGAGCGAATCCGACGAGGCGAAGGGGCGGCAGCTGCTCACCGCGGTGGAGCGCCTTTTGGCCTCCAGCGACACCATCCGCGAGGCGGTGGGGGTGGCCGCCGCGCGGGCGGAGGCGCGCGCCCCCGAGGCCACGCGCACGAAGGACACGCTGCGCGAGCTGACCGCGAAGGAGCTGATTCGCGGCTACTCCAACCGCGCGGCGATCGCCGGCGGCGCCACGGCGGTGCCGGCGCTCGTCCCCGGCCTCGGCAGCCTCGCGGCGGGCGTGGCGGGCACCTTCGCGGAGCTCGCGTACCTGCTCAAGACGGAGGTCGAGCTCTGCCTCGCGATGAGCCACCTGTACGGTTTCGACATCGACGATCCGAAGGAGCGGCAGCTCGCCTTCCTGCTCGCGTCGGTGGGCACCTACGACGCCGGCGGGAAGAACTTCTTCGCCGACATCGTGAAGGCCGAGGGCGTGGCGATCTGGAACTACGCGCCGCGCACCATCGGCAAGTACCTGCTCAAGGTGATGACCGCGCTGGCGCTCACCTCCATCTGGCGCGGCTTCCTGAAGGTGGTGCCGGTCGTCGGCATCGTCATCGGCACCGGCGTCAACAAGGTGCTGACGCAGCGGGTGGGCGAGCGGGTGATGGCGGACCTGCGCACGCGGCGGGACCTGATGAAGGCCGAGGCCCGCGCCGAGGGCAAGAGGGCGCGGCGGCCGGCGAAGAAGAAGGCCGGAAAGACGGCCAGGCAGCCGAAGCTGAAGGTCGTCTCCGAAGGCTGAATCCTCGCCGGAGGTGCGCGGCTCAGAGAGCCCGGAGGTCGTTCAATCCATGTGCTCCCCGGTTGTGTGTCCCCGTTGTCAGAAGCCCGGCTACGTCGGGTGTGGTCGTCACGTCGAGCAGGTCCTCGGGCACGTGCCGAAGGATCAGCGCTGCAAGTGCCACGAGCCACCCCCGCCTCCGCAGAAGGAGAAGTGACCGGGCGCTCGAGGCCTTGCTCGGGAGCGCCGGTGCGGGCCGTCCGTCCCCGGGTGGTGACGGCGGCCTGCGCTGGCGCTCCGGTTTTTTTACGGCGGTGACGGGTTGACCTTCCGCCGGTGCTTCGGAGAGGACAGGGCCATGCGTGCTCTCGTCCTGCTCCTCCTCGTCCTCGCCGGCTGTGCGTCCACCCAGCGCGACGACGAGGTCGAACTCACCTACTACTACCTGCGCTTCTGACGCGTCTGCGACGCGACGCGCGCCGCCGTGAGCGGCTTCGAGCAGGAGTTCGACGGCCGGGTGCGGGTGCGCACCGTGCCGCACCTCGCCCCGGAGGCGAAGGCGGCGGTGGAGCGCTTCGGCTGGTCGAGCCACGGGCTGGTGATCACCCGCGGCGGGCGCGTCGTGTACACGGCGAGCGATCACCGCGCGAACGCGTTCGACGCCAACGTCGCGGTGCGGAAGGTGCTGGGGCTGCCGCTCCAGTGCCCGTGACGGCGCGCGCCGGCCGCGTACGATGGCGCCGCGATGACGAGTGCCCTCGACGACGCCCGCCATGAGCTCGAGCGCGCGCGCGCGGCGCCGTCGCTGGAGGAGGCGCTCCTGGCGATCTGCCGGGCCTGGGCGCGCTGCCCGTCGGCGCGCATCGCCGCGCTGGCGCTGCGCTACGCGCGGGCGCAGCCGGCGGAAGCGGTGGCGGGCCCCACGCAGAAGGCGCGCGAGGCGCGCTGGCACGAGTTGGCCGCCGCGGCCGACCCCGCGGACCTCCCGACGTTGCTCGCGACGCCGTGGACGAAGCGGCCGGCGGATGCGATCGCGCGGCTGGAGAAGCTGGGTCGCTTCCCGCCGGATCCGCGCATCGTCCACGCGCTGCTGGAGCTCGACACCGGGCAGCGCTTCCTGTCGGCGGCGGGGAACCGCTTCTGGGTGCTGGCCTTCGAGCAGCTGCTCGCGTGGGGCTCGGCGGAGGCGGCCGCGCGGATCCCCAAAGGCCCGCCGCCGCCCGGCGACCCGATGCCCTTCGCCGCGTCGCGCTTCGCGAACATCTTCGGGCCGGTGCTGGCGTCGTGGGGCGGCCGGCTGCCGGTCGAGCCCACGCTGGACGCGGCCACCGAGCGGCTCCTCGCGTCCCTCGCGGAGCGGATCCGCGGCGGCGAGGCGGAGGTGGAGCAGCTGCTCTCGGCGGTGTGGAGCGACGCGGCCGCGGAAGGCCCGCGCCTGGTGCTGGCGGACGCGCTCACCGAGGCGGGCGATCCGCGGGGCGAATTCGTGGCGCTGCAGTTCGCGCACGAGCGCGGCGAGCTGACGCTGGGGGAGAGCGAGCGCATGGCGCGGCTGCTGGCGGCAGGCGGGCGGCGGTGGCTGGGCGATCTCGACGGGCAGGTGGCGCCGCCGGCGGTGTTCCGCCGCGGCTTCCCCGCCGAGGTACGCCTCAGCACACGCACGCCGGATCCCGAGCGCCGCGGGTGGAGCACCGTCGAGGCGCTGGACACCGGCGGCCTCGCGCTCGCGCTGTCGGGCTTCCTGCAGGGGGCGCGCGTCCGGCACGTGCGCCGCCTCCTCGGGCTCTCGGTGCCGACGCTGGTGGAGCTCGCGAAGACGGTCGCCCTTCCCCCCATCGGGAGAGAGGGTCGGGGAGAGGGCGAGTGGGCGTTGTTGGAGCTCACCTCGCTCGCGGGCCCCGACGTGCCGACACCGAAGTTTCGCGTCGACACGCTGCGGGTGCGCGGCGACACGGAGAGCGCGGCGCGCTGGTTCCTTGGCTCGTCGCTGCGCGGCCGCACGACGCGGCTGCAGCTCGACGTCGCCGCGCCGCCGCCGTTCGTGGTGCCGCAGGGCCGGCTCGTGGTGGAGCGCCCGCCGTCGCGGCTGCCGCGGGTGGGAGCGCTGGTGGGCGATGTGGACGCGAAGGGCGGGGTGGAGGCGCTCGAGCTGGTGGCGTCGCCCGAGGCGTGGCCGGCGCGGTGGGCGGGCGCGTGGCGCCTCACCTTCACGCGCGACGCGCGGGGACGCCTGGGCGCGCTGGCGATCGTCCTCGAGTCCGACGACACCAGCGGGCTGGAGGTGCTGCTGCGTGGATTGCCGGACACACAGCTGAGCGCGCTCTCGGTGCGGACGGAGAAGCGGCTGTCGCCCGCGGCGCGCGAGACGGTGGCGGAGCTGCTCGAGCGCGCGCTCGCCTCCCAGCGGAACCTCGTTGCGCGCGACGTCGCGCTGGCGCACGCGGTCCCGCGGCCGCCGGCGCCGGTCATCTACGACGGCGCGTAGGAGAACCGGACATCCCCTCTCCCCTCTGGAGAGAGCGTCAGGGAGAGAGGTTGCGCCCGGCGCCGCGGAGGTGGTTCCGGTGACTACACCAAGGGCTCTTTGGACGTCGGCAAAGGGCTCCTCGCACGTCGGCAAAGGACTCTTTGCACGTCGGCAAAGGACTCTTTGCATGTCGGCAAAGGACTCTTTGCACGTCGGCAAAGTGGTCCTCGCGAGCGCACCAACTCCCCTCGCGAGCGCCCCGTTTGCGCTATGCGAGGCCCCATGTCTCGTCTCCTCCTCCTCGCTGCGCTCCTCGCCGCGCCGGCCCTCGCTGCGGATCCCCTCGACGCCCCGCTCGACGCGATCGCCACCATTCACGGTGAAGCCGGCCCGTGGGCCGCCGCCGGTCACCGCATGGCCAGCTACGCGATGGCGAAGCTGGGGGTGACGCCGGGGAAGGGCGACCTCTTGGTGCAGCACCGCAGTCCGCGCGCGGTGCAGTTCTCCTGCGTGGCGGACGGCGCGCAGGCGGCGACGAAGGCGAGCGTCGGGAAGCTGTCGCTGTCCTGGAGCGAGGCGACGCTGGAGGAGATGCAGACCGTCTTCACGCGGCCGTCCACGGGCGCGTCGGTGGTGCTGAGGCCGTCGAAGCGCTTCGTGGAGCGCTTCCTCAACGCGCCGCGCGAGAAGGCGCGGGCGAACGCGCGGCTGGTGCTGACGCTGCCGGACGCGGACGTCTTCGAGGTGGTTTCGTCCGCGCCCGCGCGCGGCCCGTGACGGTGGAGGCGCGCGCTCGCGGCGCTCGGGTCCCGGCGCCGCAGCGATCGCCAAGCACCCGCGCAGCGGGAGCATCGCGGCACGCCGCGCCCCGATGGAGTCGCAGGGGGCGGACCGCGGTGTCACCCCGCGTCGATCGCCTCGCCTCGCCCGCACGCGGAGCGCGCGCCGCGCCACGCGCCTACAGGACGCCGCGGCCCTTGAGATCGAGGTACGCGCCGACGGTGGCGGCGCCGAAGTCGCGCGGCGATGCGCGCAGCACGTGGGCGCCAGCCTCGCGGAGCCGCGCCACGGTCGCGCGGGTGTCGTCCTCCAGGCGGGCGGCGACGAAGCGCTCGTAGGCCTGCAGGCGATCGGCGGGGACCTGCGTCGCGGCGCGGTGGACGGCGTCATCGCGCAGCGAGGCGATGAGCGGCAGGTGCCGTGGTACGAGCCGCTGCGCGCGCTTCACCAGCGTCGCGGACGAGTCGGCGTCGAGCAGGTCGGTCATCACCAGCACGAGCGAGCGCTTCACGCCCCGGGCGAAGGCGAGGTCGAGCGCGCCGCCGAGATCCGACTCCTCCAGCGTCGCCTCCACGCGGTACAGCGCCCGGGCGATGGCGGTGAGGTGCTCGGCGCCCTTCCGCGGCGGCAGCCACGCCTGCACCGACGCGCCGTAGGCCAGCACCCCGACGAGATCCCCGCGCTCCAGCGACACGCGCGCCACGCGCAGCGCCGCGTCGACGGCGTGATCGAGCTTCCGCCGGCCGTCCACCTCGCCGGCCATGTGGCGCCCGCAGTCGAGGAGGAGCAGCACCTGCTGGTTCCGCTCCGGCTGGTGTACGCGCACCATGGTCTTCGCGCGCCGCGCCGTCGCCTTCCAGTCGATGCTGCGGCGATCGTCCCCGGTGCGGTACTCGCGCAGGGACTCGAACTCGCGGCCCTCGGCGCGCACGCGCATCACCCGCCGCGCGGCGTCGTCGTTGGCGCGCGCCAGCTCGAGCGCGTCCTTCGTCAGCGCGGTGAGATCGGGGAACACCCGCACGGCGCTCGTCACGGGCAGCGTGAACTGCCGCGCGCACAGGCCCAGCGGACCGTCGAGGCGGACCGCCACCGGGCCGAGCGCGAGATCGCCCCGCGTGCGCGGCGTCACCACGTAGTCCAACGTCGCGCGGCCTTCGATCACCACGCGCTGCCGGTGCCCGTGCACCTCGGGGCCTTCGCCCACCACGTCGCGCACCTCGCCGACGAGGCGGCCTCGCGCGCCGGGCGGTTGCTCCAGCACGAGCCGCACGCGGTTGGGGACTCCGGCGGAGAGGTTCGGCTCCACCTCGCGCGTGACGACGAGCGCCGCCGCGCCGGGGGCCCGGAGGAAGTCCACCACCACCAGCGCCGCGAGCGCCGCGTCCAGCGCGAGGGCCACCCACGCGAAGGGCGGTGAGAAGACGGCCAGCACCGCGGGCAGCAGGCCGAGCGCGGCGACGGCCACGGCGCGGCGCGTGGGGACCGGCCGCGAACGCGCAGCGGTGGCGCTCACCGCCGGCTCCTGGTGGCGCGGTCACCCGGCGCGCGCGGCGCCGTGCGGCGCCCCGCGTCCAGCGCAGCGACGCTGGCAGGGCCACTGCCCGAGACCGAGCCGGGTACTCGCGCGCGGCCAGGCCCGCCGCCGCCGTCGAGCCGCACGCGCTCGCGCAGGAGTCCGCGCCCGTCGACGACGGCGCCGGCGGAGTCGAACGGCGCCCGCGCGCTGCCAGGTCCATCGATCACGAAAGAGCGCGCGAAGAGCCGCCCGCGACACGTTCCCCGCGCCCGGCGAGCGGCGGGGCCGCGCGGCACGGCCAGGCTCACCGGGGGACCTCGGTCCGTTCGAGCAGCCCGGCGATGACGTCGTCGGCGGTGACGCCGTCCACCTCCGCCTCGGCCTTCACCACCAGGCGGTGGTTCAGCACCGACGGGGCCACGGCCTTCACTTCGTCCGGCGTGACGAACGGCTTGTTCTCCAGCGCGGCGCGCGCCCTGGCGGCGGCCAGGAGGCCCAGGCCCGCGCGCGGCGACGCACCCAACTTCAGCTTCGGCGACTCGCGGGTGCCGCGTACCAGCGCGAGCGCGTAGCGGCTGACGCTCTCGTCGCAGCGCACCTTCGCGGCCTCGGCCTGCAGCGCCGTCAGCTCCTCGGTCGACAAGACGCGCGGCACCGCGTTCAGCGCCGCCAGGCCCGGCCCGCGCGTCAGCAGCGCCAGCTCCGCCTCGGCGTCGGGGTAGCCGACGCGCACGCGCATCAGGAAGCGATCGAGCTGCGCCTCGGGGAGCGGGTAGGTGCCTTCGAGCTCCAGCGGGTTCTGTGTGGCCACCACGAAGAAGTGCGGCGGCAGCGCGTGCGTGGCGCCGTCGATGGTGACCTGCCGCTCCTCCATCGCCTCGAGCAGCGCGGCCTGCGTCTTCGGCGGTGTGCGGTTCACCTCGTCGGCCACCAGCACCTCGGTGAAGACCGGGCCCTTCACGAGGTGGAACGAGCCGTCCTGCGGGCGGAACACGCTGGTGCCTACGACGTCCGACGGCATCAGGTCCGGCGTGAACTGGATGCGCGTGAAGTCGAGGCCCAGCGCCTTCGCCAGCGTGCGCGCGGTCAGCGTCTTGGCGACGCCGGGCACGCCTTCCAGCAGCACGTGGCCGCGCGCGAGGAAGGTGGTGATCAGATCCGCCAGCGCGCGGCGCTGCCCGAGCACCACGCGGGACAGCGCCGTCTCCAGTCGCTCGAGGGGCGTCGCCATCTACCGGCCCATGTCCTTCAGGCCGAGCAGCGTCCCCAGCCCGCCCACCACGCCGGCCATGAAGCCGAAGATGACGCCGAAGCTGGGCTTCGACGCCCACATGTCGAAGTTGCCGATGGGCGAGCGGACCAGCGTCGAGTCCCACGACGTCTTCACGTACACGAGGCACCACACCACCCCGAAGCCGGTGCAGGCGAGCTGGACGATCCAGGGGAGCAGCGGGTTGACCTTGAAGGACTGGCGCACGCGCAGCACCATCGAGACGAGCGCGAGCAGGCTCAAGAGCGTCACCACCACGCCGGCGGACAACAGCCCCAGCACGTCGCCGTCCGTCACCGTCTCCTTCCACGGGAAGAAGGTGGACAGCAGCATCGCCGCGGTGCCGAAGAAGGCCATCTTGTCGGCGGCGGAGAGCTCCGCGAAGAAGCCGCGCGCGTCCTTCAGGACGTCGTCCGGATCCATCCCCTTGTCCGCGACGAAGACCTCGCGGTCGCGCTGGTTCATCTCCTTCCAGTCGGACTCGTCGACCTGCTCGCGCCAGTCGACGGACTCCTTGCGCACCTGGCGCGCCGGGGCCTCGGGCATCCGGGACTTCGCGGCCGTGGAGCTCTTCGCCGCGGGGCGCTTGCCGCTCGCCGGGCGCTTCACCACCTTCTTCGCGGCGGGCCGGGGCGCGGGCCGGCCCGCAGGGCGGGGCGGTGGGCGCGCGGCGGGCGCGTCGTCGTCGGACTCGGGCGGCGCCGCGTCGAGCAGCGAGGGATCGAGCACCGCGTCGCACTTCGGGCAGACGGCCGCGTCGTCGGCGACCGCGCTGTTGCAGGAAGGGCACTTCATCGGCCGGGCAGTGTAGACGGTCCCGGCCTGAATGCACTCGACAAGGCGGCGCGCGCTCTCTAGAGGAATCCGTCATGCGCACGTTCCTCGTCGCCGCCGTCGCCGCCTCGTCGCTCACTGCCTGTGCCACCTGGACCGAGCCGAGGAAGCCCGCGCCCGGCACCCCGGCGCCCCAGCGGCCGACGGCGCAGAACAGCGAGCTGCTGGCGATCGCCGAGCTCGAGGACCGCCGCTCCTTCGGTGACGGCCGGCTGCCCACCCAGGCGCTGACGGCGAACGATCCCGCGGTGCGCAAGCGCGCGCTGCTGGCGCTCGGGCGCATTCAGGATCCCGCCGGCGCCGACACGCTGGTGAAGGGCCTGACCGATCCCGATCCCGGCGCGCGCGGGGAGGCGGCCTTCGCGATCGGCCTCATGGGCCTCTCGTGGGAGCCGCTGGCGGACGACGTGAAGACGAAGCTGTCCGACGCGCTGCTCGCCGCGGAGTCGGACGAGGCCGACGCCACCGTGAAGCTGGCGATCCTCGAGGCGATGGGCCGCGTGGTGACGCCGGCGACGCAGGACCGGCTCGTCGAGCGGCTGTCCGCCGGCGGCGACGTGCAGTCCCGCGCGGCGCTGTCGCTGGGCGTGGCGGCGAAGAATGGCGGGAAGCTCGAGGCGAAGGCGCTGACCGCGCTGCTCCCGCTGATCAAGAAGGAGGTCGGCACCGCGACCCGCTACGGCGCCGCGTACGCGCTGATGCAGTCGAAGTCGCCCGGCGCGCGCCCGGCGCTGATGATCTGCGCCACCGACGATGCCTCGGAGATCCGCGCGATCTGCGCGAAGGGCCTCGGCGAGGTGGGCACCGACACGGACGCGGTGACGTTGAAGAACCTCCTCGACGATCCCGACTACCGCGTGGCGGTGGAGGCGACGCGCTCGCTCGCGAAGCTGGCCGGCAAGTGCAAGTCCACCGCGTGCCCTGCGCTGGGCGCGTTGTCCGAGCTCAGCTTCCGCGTCGAGCGGCTCGTGCGCGGCGACACCGCGGGCGGCGCGCAGCCGGTGCTGGCGCTCGCGCAGGCGGGCCTGCCGGCGCCGGGCAAGGCGCTCCTCGTCAGCCTGCGGCAGCAGCTGGGCGCGGCGGCCACCGTGTCCGACCAGCGCGTGCGCCGGGACGCGGCGAACCTCGACTGCCGGCTGGCGGCGGCGATCGATCGCATCTCCGGCTCGCTCTCCGAGGTGATGGGCTGCGGGCAGGGCCTCATCGAGGAGCCCCGGCGCCTGGCGCTGGGCCTGCGCGAGCTGGCCACCTTGCCGGCGAAGGACAACAACAAGCGCGCCGCCGAGGTGGGCAGCTTCGTCTTCCACGCGGATCCGCGCGTGAAGCTGGCGGCGATCGAGCTGCTCGGCCAGACGCCGTCCCCCGCGTCGATGGAGAAGGTGCGCACGCAGCTCGTGTCGAGCGACCACGTCCTGGCGGCGGCGGCGGCGGCGGCGGCCGCGAAGCTGGGCGACAAGGCGGCCGTTCCGCAGATCCGCGCGCTGGCGCAGAAGGCGGTGACGCAGGTGGACGTGGCGCCGGTGATCGCCGACGCGCTCGCGACGCTGGACGCGAAGGAGGCGGCGGGCGATCTCGAGCTGTGGCTCGGTTCGACGAACGCGACGATCCGCAGCGCGGCGGCCGAGGCGCTCACCAGGCTCAAGGGGCAGCCGGTCACCGCGAACCGCGTCGAGCGGCCGGTGGACACGGTGAAGCCGCCGCCTCTGCCGAAGGACGCGGCGCTCGTGTTCACCACCGAGAAGGGCGAGTTCGAGGTGAAGCTGTACGGCGAGGATGCGCCGTTGACCGCGACCAGCATCTACACGCTGGCCAGGCGCGGCTTCTACCGCGGCCTCACGTTCCACCGCGTGGTGCCGAACTTCGTGGTGCAGGGCGGCGACCCGCGCGGCGACGGCGAGGGCGGCCCGGGCTACACGATCCGCTGCGAGGTGAACCACCGGCCGTACCGCCGCGGCGTGGTGGGCATGGCGCTGTCGGGTAAGGACACCGGCGGCTCGCAGTTCTTCGTCACCGCCGCGCCGCAGCCGCACCTCGACGGGCGCTATACCGCGTTCGGCGAGGTCGTCAGCGGGCAGGAGGTCGTCGACTCGCTGCTCGAGGGCGACCGGATCGTCGAGGTCCGGGCGAAGCCGTAGGCGATTCACCTCGGGCGAGCGGGGGACCCTCGGAGCGCTCCACGAGGGTGGCGTCGCCGCGCGGTCATCCCTTCGGACGGCGCAGCAGGTGTCCACCCGCGCGGCAGGGGGCGCGCGCGGGTCAGGGCGCGCCGTCAGGTCCCCAGCATGGGGATCATGTCGCTCGACACGCGGCGCTTGTCGGCCGCCTCGAGCGCTTCGACCTCGCCGCGAATGCGCAGCCACTCGCTCTGCGGCACCGAGAGGAAGGCCTCGACGGCCTTCGGGTCGAACTGGGTGCCGCTGAGCCGGCCGATCTCCCGGATCGCGACCTCCAGCGGGCTGCCCTTGCGGTAGGGGCGGTCGGAGGTGATCGCGTCGAGCGTGTCGGCGATGCAGAACAGCCGCGCGCCGATGACGATGTCCTCGCCCCCGAGGCCGCGCGGGTAGCCCCGGCCGTCCCAGCGCTCCTGGTGCTGGTAGACGATCTCGGCGGCGGCGCGCAGGTACGGGATGTTGCCCAGCATGCGCCAGCCGATCTCCGGGTGCTTCTTCATCTCCACCCATTCCTCGGGCGTGAGCGGGCCAGGCTTGAGGAGGATCGCGTCGGACACGCCGATCTTCCCGATGTCGTGGAGCAGCGCGCCCTGCTCGAAGGTCATCAGCGTCTCCTGGCTGAAGCCACCGAGTGCCTCGGCGATCCGCCGGGTGAACTTCGACACGCGCCACGAGTGCCACTGCGTCTCGGTGTCGCGGTAGTCCAGCGCGCGCACCATGCCTTCCAGCAGGCCGTTGGTGCGCTCGATGACCTGCGCTTCGAGCGTGGTGTTCAGCTGCACGAGCTGCGCGTTGCGCCGCTCGAGCTCGCGCGTGAGCCGCTGGTTGTCCTTGAGCACGCGGTGGTAGGCGACCGCCTGCTCGATGGTGGTGCGGAGATCCTGCAGCGTCCACGGCTTCGACAGCAGCCGGAAGACGTGGCCGTCGTTGACCGCCTGCATCGCCACCTTGAAGTCGCTGGCGGCGGTGATCAGCACCCGCACCGCGTCCGGGTTCGACTCGCCCAGCTGCCGCAACAGCTCGACGCCGGACAGGTGCGGCATCATGAAGTCGGTGACGACGAGATCGAAGCCCGTCTCCTTGGCGGCTTCGCGCGGATCCGTGTGCGCCACCACGGCGAAGCCCATCGACCGCAGGACCTTGCTGAGGACCTCGGTGATGTTGGCGTCGTCGTCGACGACCAGAAACCGTTCCATCCGCGCCCTCGTGCCCGCGTCGTGTCCAGCGTGGGAGGCGAATGTACCCACCCGGTGGCCTTCGGGCCACCGGGGGCTCGAAGCCCGAATCGGCCCGTCGTTTCAGTGGGTTACGGGCAATTTGCCGAGCGCCTCCGAGGGGGCGTCGCCGGCATTTTCTGGCCGGGCCGTTCAGGCGTCGTCTACCATCGGCGCCCATGGCCCACAGCGGCGGGAGCGGGCACCTTCGGACAGCGCGCGCGGCACCCCCGTCGGACGGCCCGGTGCCGGTGATCGTGATGGGCCTGGGCTTCATCGGACAGGAGATCGCGCGCGCGGCGCTGCAGTCGGAAGAGGTCGAGGTGATCGGCGCGGTCGATCGCAGCCCGTCGCTCGCGGGGAAGACGCTGACCGAGGTGCTGGGGATGCCCGCGGGCACCTTCAAGGTGCAGCCCACGCTGGCGCAGGCGGTCGGCCGGCGGAAGGGCGTGGTGCTGCTGCACGCGACGGGCTCGAAGCTGGCGCAGGTGGCGGACCAGGTGCTCGAGGCGCTGTCGCACGGGATGCACGTGGTGAGCACCTGCGAGGAGCTCGCCTTCCCCTGGTTCCACCACCCGAAGCTGGCCGAGAAGCTGGAGCGCGCCGCGGCCCGCGCGGGCACCGGCGTGGTGGGCACGGGGGTGAACCCGGGCTTCGTGATGGATCGCCTGGTGGCGACGTTGGGCCAGGTGTGCGGGCCGGTGCGTCACGCGAAGGTGTCGCGCGTGGTGGACGCGGCGACGCGGCGGCCGGCGCTGCAGCGCAAGGTGGGCGCGGGCCTGACCGAAGAGGAGTTCTTCCGCCTCGTCGACCAGGACGAGATGGGCCACGTGGGACTCGTGGAGTCGGCGGCGCTGTGCGCGCTGGGCCTGGGCCTCGACTGCGACGACTACGAGGAGGAGCTGACGCCCGTCTTCGCGGAGGAAGACATCTTTACCGGGGCGTGGCCGGTGAAGAAGGGCCGGGTCGCGGGGATTCACCAGGTGGCGGTCGCGCTGGCCGAAGGGCAGGAACGGGTGCGCCTCGAGCTGACCATCGCCGTGGGCGTGGACGATGCGGCCGACACGGTGGAGCTCGACGCCGAGCCGAAGCTGCGCCTGGCGATCCCCGGGGGGCTGCCGGGCGATCGCGCCACGGCGAACCTGGTGGTGCACGCGGCGCCGCGCGTGGTCGCGGCCGACGCGGGGCTCTTGACCGTGCTGGAGCTGCCAGCGGGGCGCTAGGCGACGAGGGGTTTCGACACGCAGCATCGAAGGGACTTCCGCAAAGGGGACATGCCGTGATGCTCGAACGCAACGCCGTGGGACGAACGACGCCGCCGACGCTGCACGAGGTGGAGAAGGGCGCCATTCGCCGCTTCGCCGAGGCCCTGGGAGATCTCAACCCGCTGTACTTCGATCACGAGTACGCCCGCGCGTCGGGCTTCTCGACCATCACCGTGCCGCCGGCCTTCCCGTGCAGCTTCACCGCGGGCCTCGAGCTGAAGGATCTGCTCGGCGTGCCGACCCGCAACCTGCTGCTGGCGGAGCAGACGATCGAGTACGAGCGGCCGATCGTCGCGGGCGACGCCTTGCTGGTGACGACGCGCGTGACGGAGGTCACCGAGCGCCCGGGCCCCGCGGGCAAGGTGGAGGTCGCCGTGGTGGAGGACGAGGGCCGCGACCAGGAGGGCAAGGTGGTGTACCGCTCCCGCCGCACCTTCGTCGTCCGCGGGGGGAGGGAGACCTGAATGCCGCCGCGCAAGCTCTACTTCGAGAACACCCGCGTCGGTGACGAGCTGCCGGCGTTGGCGAAGGCGCCGATCGACCGCGTGCAGCTCGCGCGCTACGCGGGCGCCACCGGCGACTTCAACCCGATCTTCGTTGACGAGATCGCCGCGCGCGCGCTGGGCATGCCGTCGGTGCTGGCCCCGTCGTCGCTGGGCATGGGCTTTCTGGGCCAGCTCGTCACCGACTGGGCGCGCGGCGCCCAGGTGAAGAAGCTGACCGTGAAGTTCATTCGCGTGCTGTGGCCGGGCGACACGCTCGTTTGCAAGGGCCGCGTCAGCGATCGCCACGGGCAGGACGGGCGCTACTTCATCGAGCTCGACGTGTGGGCCGAGAACCAGAAGGGCGAGCTCGTCGTGCGCGGCGCGGTGACGCTGAAGGTCTTCTATTCGGTGGAGGACGAGAACCGCTTCCGCACCGGCCAGCAGCCGCTGATCGTCAACGTGCCGCGCGAGTCGATCCTCACCGCGCCCGCGCCCCCGCCACCGGCCGCGCGCGCTGCCTCCGGCAAGGCGCCGGCAGCGCAGGCCGCGAAGGCGAAGCCGGGCGAGGCCGCGCCGAAGAAGCCCGACAGGCCCGCGAAGCCGGGGAAGGCGAAGAAACCCGCCCCGAAGAAGCCGACGAAACCGAAGAAGCCCGCCAGGGCGAAGCCCGGGAAGAAAAAGAAGAAGTAGCGGTGGGGCTTGCCGGGTCTTCAACGCGTTGCGTCGAAAGGCGTTGACTTCAGAATCAGCAGCGGCTCAGGATGCACCGCGTTACGGACGCGTTTCCGTGACGTTGCGTCTTCATTCAGGCTCCGGCCGCGTCGGAGCCCTTCGCGCGCAGGAGCTGCTGCATGTCGGTCGGAATCAATCGTTACAAGGCTGATCTTCGCGAGCTGTTCTTCGTGTTGTTCGAGCACTTCGGCTTCAACGAGTTCGCCGGCCAGGGCCCCTACGAGGGCTGGGACGAGGAGACGGCGAAGCAGATCCTCACCGAGTCGTACCGGATCGCGCGCGAGGTGTTGGGGCCGCTGAACAGCGTCGGCGACCGCGAAGGCTGCAAGGTCGTCGACGGGCGCGTCACCACGCCCAGGGGCTTCAAGGAGGCGTGGAAGCAGCTGTTCGAGGCGGGCGTGAAGCAGATCGCCGTGCCGAAGGAGTTCGGCGGCCAGGGCGGCCCGTATTCGCTCTACGCGCTCATCGAGGAGTTGACGTCGGGCGCGAACACCGCGTTCAACATGTACCCGGGCCTGGCCTGGGGCGCCGCGGAGGTGATCGCCGAGTTCGGCACCGAGGCGCAGAAGAAGCTGTACGCGCACCGCATGTTCAACGGCGAGTGGGGCGGCACCATGTGCCTCACCGAGCCGAACGCGGGCAGCGACGTCGGCGCCGCGGTGACCAGGGCCGTGAAGCAGCCGAACGGCACCTACAAGATCAGCGGCACGAAGATCTTCATCTCGGGCGGCGACCACGATCTCGCCGACAACATCATCCACCTGGTGCTGGCGCGCGTCGAGAACGCCCCCGCGGGCACCAAGGGCCTGTCGCTCTTCATCGTCCCCCGCGTGCGCGTGGACGCGTCCGGCAAGCTGGGGCAGCTCAACGACGTCGCCGTCGCGTCCATCGAGCACAAGATGGGCATCAACGGCTCGGCGACCTGCGTCCTCAACTTCGGTGAGAACGGCGACTGCTACGGCGAGCTCGTCGGCCAGGCCGAGAACCAGGGCATGCCGCAGATGTTCCGCATGATGAACGGTGCGCGCATCGCCGTCGGCATCCAGGGGCTCGCGGTCACCTCGAGCGCGTACCTGAACGCGCTCGATTACGCGAAGGAGCGCAAGCAGGGCGCCCCGTTCAAGCAGTGGAAGGATCCGAGCGTGCCGCGCGTGCCGATCTTCGAGCACCCGGACGTGCGCCGCATGCTGCTGGAGCTCAAGGCGCACGTCGAAGGCATTCGCGCGCTGGTGGTGAAGCTGGCCGCGCACCGCGACCGCTGGCACGTGCTGGCCGGCCGCGACGACGACAAGGCGGCCTACCACCTGGGCCAGGTCGACCTGCTCACGCCGCTGGTGAAGGGCTACGCGTCGGAGGAGGCCTGGCGGCTGTGCGGCCAGGCGATCCAGATCTACGGCGGCGCCGGCTTCCTCAAGGACTGGCCGGTCGAGCAGTACGCCCGCGACTCGAAGATCTTCACCATCTACGAGGGCACCACGCACATCCAGGCGATGGACCTCGTCGGCCGCAAGCTGGGCCAGAACGGCGGCGCCAACTTCCAGGCCTTCATCGGCGACGTCACCGCCTTCGTCGAGGCGAACAAGGGGCACCCGGTCTTCGGCAAGGAGGTCGAGCGCCTGTCCGGCGCTTCCGAGGCGGTGATGCAGGTGGCGATGGGTCTGCTCGGCTGGTCGCAGTCGGGCAAGGTCGAGCTGGTGCCGCTCAACGCGAACCGGATCCTCACGATGATGTCGCAGCTCGCGGTGGCGTGGCTGCTGCTCGACGCCGGCGTGAAGGCCGAGGCGTCGCTCGCGAAGCTGCCGAAGGAGCACGCGGACCGTGCCTTCTACGAAGGCAAGCGGTACTCGGCGCTCTGGTACGCGCGCAACGTGCTGCCGCAGGTCGAGGGGCTGGCGAAGCTGGCGATGGTCGAGGACACCTCGCCCATGGAGATCCCGGACGCGGCGTTCGCCACGAGCTGAAGCCTTCGGGACGATTCGCCGTCGCGAAGAGGGCCCGGCGGCCGTAACGTCGGGCCCTCCGTCATGTCCGGGTTCTGGTCAAACGTCGAACCGCTCGTCCGCCTCGCGCCCAGGGTGGTGCTGGTGATGGCCGCGCTGGTCTTCCCGATCCTCTTCTTCGTCAACGCGCCCTATGGCCGTCACCACCGCCAGGGCTGGGGCCCGTCGGTGAGCGCGAAGCGGGGCTGGGTGATCATGGAGTCGCCGTCGGTGTTCCTGTTCGCGGCGGTGTGGTTCGCCAACCCTCACTTCGGGGACCCGCTCGTCGTCGCGCTCGGGCTCTTGTGGCTCACGCACTACGCGCAGCGCACCTTCGTCTTTCCCGCGCTCATCCAGGGCGGCAAGCCGCACTCGTGGCTCACGGTGGGCCTGGCGATCGTGTTCAACGTGCTGAACGCCTCGGGCAACGCGGGCAGCCTCGCGCCGCGCGCCTTCGACGTGCCGTTCTTCGTAGGCGCGGCGATCTTCCTCGGGGCGATGGCGCTCAACGTCCACTCCGATCACGTGCTGCGCACGCTCCGGGCGCCGGGCGAGACGGGCTACAAGATTCCCACGGGCGGGGCCTTCGCCTGGGTCAGCGCGCCGAACTACCTGGGCGAGCTGCTCGAGTGGGTGGGCTTCGCGATCGCCGCGCAGACGCTCGCGGCGTGGGCCTTCGCGGCGTTCACCTTCGCCAACCTGGCGCCGCGGGCGATCGCGAACCACCGCTGGTACCGGGAGACGTTTCCCGACTACCCGAAGTCGCGCAAGGCGCTGATACCGTTCGTCTGGTGAGGCGCATGGCGCTCTGCGCCGTCGGCTCCCTCGTGACCGGCTACCTCGCGCTGTGCGTGCTGCTGTTCGCCGCGCAGCGCAGCCTGCTGTTCCCCGCGCCGCGCGAGCCGGCGCAGCCGGTGCTGGTGGTGCACGGCACCCGCGACGAAGTGGTTCCGTTCGAACTCGGCCAGGCGCTCGCCGAGAAGTTGCCGCAGGCGCGCTTCGTGGAGGCGCCCGGTGCCGGGCACAACGCCGTGTGGGACGTGGCGGCGGCGCGCGACGAGGTGTTCCGCTTCGTGCGGGCGCCCTGACGCTACTTTCCGCTCGGGCCGCCTTCGCGCACGCCGATGGCGAGCTGGCCGAGGCCGGCGCCCTTGGCGAGTTCCATGACCTCCACCACCTTGCCGTGGGGCACACCCTCGTCGGCCTGGACGATGACCAGCGTCTCGGCGTTCGCGTTCTTCGCCTTCTCGAACGCGGCCTTGAGCTCGTCGGTGTTCACCACGTCGCCGCCGAGCACGATGCGCCCGTCGGAGAGGATCGCCACGGAGAGATCGGTCGGCTGCGCCGCCACGTCGGCCGCGCCGCCCTGCGGCAGGTTCACCTTGAGGCCCGCCTTCGGCCCGCCGCCGGCGTTGACGATGACGGAGCTGGTCACCATGAAGATGATCAGCAGCACGAGGAAGATGTCGGTGAGCGGCGTGATGTTGATGTCCGAGAAGACGGCGTCGTCGCCGCCCGTCTCATCATCCGTCCCGGGTACGCGCCCCATCGCCATGAAAAGGGCTCACGGGTTCCCGGCGGCCGGGCTGGCCGTCGCGTCGGAGGGGGTGGACACGGCGTCGCTGCTGGACGGCGTGCCGTTGGCCGGCAGCCGGCCGCCCGGCGCGGCCTCGCGGAGCAGCTCGACGAACTCCTCGGCGATCAGCTTGAGCTCGACGTTGAGCCGTGAGAGCCGCGACTGGAAGTAGTTGAACAGCACCACCGCCTCGACCGCGACGATGATGCCGACGGCGGTGGCGATCAGCGCCTCGGAAATGCCGCTCATCACCGCGGCCGAGCCGCCGGTGCCGCCCGCGCTCACGTCGAGGCCGAGGTCGCGGAAGCTGCGCATGATGCCCCACACCGTACCGAAGAGGCCGACGAAGGGCGCCGTCGCGCCGATGGTGCCGAGGATCCACAGCCCGCGCTTCAGCTTGAGGGCGACCTGCACGCGCTCGCGATCGACCGCGGCGTCGAGGTGGGGGCCGGTCGTCTTCGCCGCGCGCTCGAAGCCGGCGCGGAACAGGTCGGCCGCGACCAGCGTGGAGCGATCGGCCGCCGAGCGCGCGGCGGCCACGTCACCGCGCAACAGGTGCCGCGCGATCTGCTGGCCCAGCTCCAGCGTCTTGCCGCTGACGCCCCACAGCGCGATCAGCCGCTCGATCGCCAGGCCCACGGCCAGCACCGACGCGGTGAGGATGACCGCGATGGTGACGCCGCCCAGGCGCAGGTAGTGGATCAGCTCGTCGAAGGTCATTTGCGAAGGCGGGTATTAGCGGTATCGAGGGCCCGACGCCATGTTCCCTCAACGCCGCGCGCTGGCGCTTCTTCCCCTGGCCGTCGTGCTGTTCACCGGCTGCCCCCGCCCGCACCTCGACTTCGGCAGGGACGGGGAGGCGAAGAGCGCCGAGGAGCTGCTCAAGCGCGTGGCGCAGGCCGAGGCGCAGGTGGTCGCGATCAAGGGGGACGGCAAGCTGTACGTCGACGCGCCGCAGGGCAAAGGCAGCGTGGGCCTCTTCGTCGCGGTGGCGCACCCGGCCTTCATCCACATCGAGCAGCTCGACTTCTTCAACCGGCCGCAGGGCGTGCTGGTGACGGACGGGAAGGACTTCGGGCTCTACGACGCGAAGGAAGGGAAGTACTTCCGGGGTCCGGCGTCGCCGGCGAACCTCGGGCGCTTCCTGCCGGTGGTGCTGCCGCCCGCCGAGCTGACCGCGCTGATGCTGGGCCGCGCGCCGCGCATTCCACCCGAGTCCAGCGAGCTGGCGGTGGACGAGAAGCTGGGGGTGTACGTGCTGACGCTGAAGCGCGGCGCCGTGGCGCAGACGCTGCACGTGCGGCCGCCCTCGCACCGCGTGGTGAAGAGCACCGTGCAGGGGATCACCGCGTACGACGTCGAGTTTGGCGACATCGCCGACTACGGCGCCGTCACGTTGCCCCGGCGCATCCAGCTGGTCGCCCCGAGCGCGAAGACGACCGTCGAGCTCACCTGGAAGGACGTCACCGTCAACGAGCCGCCGGACCTCACGCTGTTCGATCTGTCGCCGCCCGAGGACGTGCCGGTGCTGGACGTCGACGCGCAGGGCAACCCGCGCACCGCGCCGTGAGTTCGGTCAGAGGCCGTGCCGGGCGGCCAGCTCCTTGAGTTCGGCGTCGATCGCCCCCGACGCGCGGAGCGCCTCGACGATCGGCCGCGCCTCGTCTTTCCGGTCCAGCTCGAGCAGCACCTGCGCCAGGCGCCCGCGCTGCTTCGCCGGGGCGTCCTCGGCGCCGGCGATCTCCTGGAAGGTGGCGCGCGCCGCCTCGAAGGACGCGCGCGGATCTTCCTTCGCGAGGCGCTGCACGCGGCCGAGCTCGAGGCGGGACACCGCCACGTCCACCTTGAAGCTCTCGTCCTTCGCGGCGAGGCCTTCCCGGTAGGCCAGCGCGCGCTCGTGCGCCTCGCGGGCCTCCTTTACGTGCCCCAGCTTGCGCTCGGCGCGGCCGATGTTGGTGAGCCCGTCGGCCAGGGCGGCCAGCACCAGGGCGTTGTCGGGCTCCTTCGCGAGCAGCCGTTCGGACAGCTTCACGTCCTCGCGGAACTCGGCGAGCGCCGGCTCGAGCTTCCCCAGCTCCTCGCGTGCGCGGCCGAGGAACGAGTGGCTCGCGGACAGGCCGTCGATGCGCACCGCGTTGTCCGGATCTCTCGCCAGGGCGATCTCGCTGAAGTGGACCGCCTCGACCGCCAGCGGCTCCGCCTCGGCTGGCTTGCCGGACACGCGCAGGACGCGGCCGAGATCGTTGAGCGCGACCGCCAGGTTGTCCTCGAGCTCGTTGTCGCGCGGGAAGTCGTCGTGCAGCGCGCGGGAAAGCGCGAGGTTCTGGCGGAACGATGCCTCGGCGGCGTCGAGGCGGCCGAGCGCCTCCTGCGCGCGGCCCAGGTACATCGTCGTCTTCGCGCGGACGAAGCGCGCCTCACGGCCGGGCGCGTCCAACGCGCCGAGCAGCTTCGCCGCGGCCTCGTGGGCGGCGAGAGCGTCTTCGGTCCGACCGAGGGAGTAGAGGAGCCGGCCGCGGTCGTTCCACGCGTCGGCGGTGAGCGCCAGCACGTGCAGATCGCCGGGCCGCTTCGCGTGGAGCGGCTTCAGCGCGGCCAGCGCCTGGTCGAAGGCGGCGAGCGACTGGTCGAGGTCGCCGCGGGCCTCCTGCACCTGGCCTTCGAGGTTCGCCGCGGCGGCGCGCAGCAGCTCGGCGTCGGCGGAGGCGGGCGCCTGCGCCAGCGCCTCCCGCGACGCCTTCACCAGCGCCTCCGCCTCGTCCGTCTTCGACTGCGCCAACTTCACCGTGGCGAGCTGCTGCAGCGTGCGCGCTCGGCGCTCGGGCGAGGACTCGGCGGCGGGCACCGTGGCGAAGTAGGCCTCCACCGCCCTGGACACGTCCTCCAGCACGTCGAGGCGGCTCGACGGCTCCAGCTTCCGGCGGAGGTCGCCCAGCATGAAGTCGACGAGCTCCTCCGCCCGGGCCCGTGACGCGTCGGCGCGCTCACGGGCCAGCCGGGCTTCCCGCGCCTGCAGCGTCGTGGCCACCACGCCGCCCGCGAGCGACAGGCCGACGAGCGTCACCGCGCCCACCGCGAGGCGGTTGCGCCGGACGAACTTCCCCAGGCGGTAGCCGACGGTGGCGGGTCGCGCGCGCAGCGGCAGGCCGGTGGCCAGCCGGTCGAGATCCTCGGCCAGCGCCTCCACGGACGGGTAGCGCAGCTCCGGCTCCTTCCTCAGCGCGGTGAAGAGGATCGCGTCCAGCTCCGGCCCGAGGCGCGGCGGCGGCATCTCCTGCTCGAGGATCGCCCGCGTCAGCGTCTGGCCGGATCCCTCGAAGGGCCGGCGGCCGGTCAACAGCTCGTACAGCACGACGCCCAGCGCCCACACGTCGGCGGCGGTGGTGACGCGCTCGCCGCGCACCTGCTCGGGGCTGGCGTAGGCGGGGGTGAGGACCTGCTCGCCCGTCTTCGTGCGCTGGTCGGCGGCGACGGGGTCGAGCACCTTCGCGATGCCGAAGTCGAGCAGCTTGGGCTCGCCGGCCCTGGTGACCAGCACGTTCCCGGGCTTGAGATCGCGGTGCACGACGAGGTTGCGGTGCGCGTACTGCACGGCCGCGGCCAGCTTCTTGAACAGCGCGAGCCGCGCGGACAGGTCCAGCGCGTGCGCCTTCGCGTAGTCGAGCAGGTTGAGGCCCTCGACGAGCTCCATGGCGAGCCAGGGGCGGCCATCGGGCGTGGCGCCGCCGTCGAGCAGCCGGGCGATGTTCGGGTGCTCGAGGCCGGCGAGGATCTGCCGCTCGTCGCGGAAGCGCGCGAGGAGATCGTCGGTGTCGAGGCCGCGGCGCATCACCTTGAGCGCCGCGGGCATGCTGAAGGCGCCGTCGGCCCGCTCGGCGAGGTACACGGTGCCCATGCCGCCGCGGCCCAGCTCGCGCACCACGCGCCACGGCCCGACCTCCTTCGGCGCCTGCTCGGCTGGCGCGGCCGCGGCCGGCGTCGCGAGGAAGCCGCTCGCCTGCGCGTCGGCCTCGAGCAGCGAGCGCACCTCGGCGAGCAGCGCGGCGTCGTCACCGCAGGCCTGCGCGAGGTACTGCGCGCGGGCCTCGCCCTGGAGTTCGAGCGCGCGGTGGAACACCTCGTTCACACGAGCCCATTGGCTGCCGTCCATGGAGGCTGAGAGTATCCGGTCCTGGCCATGAGCGAAGACGCGACCGACGTGACTGCGCTGCTGAAGCAGTGGAAGGCGGGCGGCTCCTCCGAGGAGCTGTTCCGCGTGTTCGAGCACCTGAGGCGCATCGCGGCGGCCCAGTTCCGCGGCGAGCGCGGCGATCACACACTGCAACCCACCGCGCTGGTGAACGAGGCGTGGCTCAAGCTGATGGGCCAGCGCGTCGACTTCAACGACCGCGCGCACTTCTTCGCGATCGCCTCGCAGGCGATGCGGCGGATCCTCGTCGACCACGCGCGGCAGAAGCGGGCGGCGAAGCGCGCGGCGCCGGAGCTCCACGAGGAGCCCGTCTTCGACGGCGTGGACGTCGACGTGCTGGCGCTCGACGCGGCCCTCGAGAAGCTCGCGGCGCTGGACGCCAGCCAGGCGCGGGTCGTCGAACTCAAGTACTTCGGCGGCCTCACCAACGAGGAGGTGGCCGAGGCCACCGGCGCGTCTGTGGCCACCGTGAAGCGCGCCTGGCAGACGGCTCGGGCGTTCCTGTTTCGGGAACTCGGAAAGACCTGATCTCAGGCGTCTTGGGGGCGCGTTGAGCCGGTTTCGGCGGCGCCTGCGCGTCCTGTTCGAGAAGCGGCAACGAGGCCGCGAGATCGAACAGGAGCAACGCACATGCCCCGGATCAGCTCGATGGTGAAGCAGGCGGCGCAGGTGGCGAAGGAGGCGGAGCGTCGCGTGGAGCAGCGGGCGCAGCGCACCGCGCAGCAGGTGAAGCAGCGCGCGCCGGCGCCGGTGGTGTCGCGCGACGCCTTCGACGTGCCGGCGGGCCTGTACGACGCCGGCGCGAAGCGCGCCGGCCGCGCGGCGAAGGAGACGAGCGTCACCGGCGGGCGCAGCCTCACCAGCGTCGAGTCGGCGGGCCGGTCGACCGGCGATCGCGACTTCGCCGGCTTCGAGGCCCACGGCTTCGCGCAGAAGGGCCAGTCGGTGGTGAGCGCCGGCGGCGATGTCTTCGTGGGCGCGCGCGAGGAGCGGGCGAGCGTCGACGCCGACGGCGCGCGGCGCCGCTCGGTGGCGCAGCTGGGCGTGGAGGCGAAGGGCTCGGTGTACGCCGGCACGGTGACGGGCTTCCAGGCCGGCGTGCGCGCGGGCGCGGTGGTGCGCGAGGAGACCGCCCGGCAGGCCGACCTCGGGGGCGGGCGGAAGCTCGAGCACGACTCGTCCGTCGAGGGCCTGTGGGGGGCGGCGGCGAAGCTGGGCGCGCAGGCGGGCACCGTCACCGGCGGCGAGGCCGAGCTCTTCGTCGGCGTGCGGGGCGGCGGGGAGGAGCGCTTCGCGGTGACGGACGCGCAGGGCAAGGGCGCGGGCGTCGCCGGCCGGGCGGGCGGGGTGATCGGCCTCGGCGCGATGGCGAACGCGGAGGCGGGCTACGACGTGGACAAGCAGCAGGTGCGCGTCTCGGCGGGGGCGGGCGCGGCGCTGGGCGTCGGCGCGTACGCCGGGGGGACGGTGACGGTCGGCGGCTTGAGCGAGGGCTGAGGCGCGCCGGGCGATCCCGAGGCCACGCGCATCGGGATCGCCCGAGTTCTTCGGGAGTGGATGTGCGGCGCATTCCGCGCGAGGCTCGAGGCCTCCTCCGATGCGCGCGCTGCTCCTCGCACTCCTTCTGGCCTTCGCCTTCTCGGCGACGGCGTGCCGCAAGCCGGCCGACGCCTTCGTCGACGCCGGGCCGCCCGGGCCGGTGCCCACCACCGCGTGGCTGTCGGGCTCGCTGCCCGCGACGCCGCCGGGCGCGCAGCCGAAGGCGGGCGGCACCTTCACGCTGCGCACCAACGTCGAGCCGTCGGGCCTCACGCGCCTCCACGATCAGATGGCCGAAGGCACGATGGTGCGCCTCACCGTGGGGCCGATCTACGAGACGCTCGCGCGCGTCGATCCCCGCCAGCCGGCCGGCCCGCTGCTGCCCGTGCTCGCCGAGTCCTGGGACGAGAGCGAGGACCACCTCGTCCTCACGGTGCACTTGCGCGCCGGCGTGAAGTTCCACGACGGCTCGCCTTTCACCGCGCGCGACATGAAGGCCGTGGTGGACGTGGTGCAGAACCCGAAGAACGCCACCGCCGCGGTCCGGAGCTACCTCGCCGACCTCGAGTCGGTGACGGCGAAGGACGACCTCACGCTGGTGGTGAAGTGGAAGCGCCCCTACTTCCTCGCGAGCCGCACCTTCCTCGGCGCGATCCCCGCGATACCCGCAAAGGCGCTGGCGGGGGACTTCGACACGCTACCCATTCACCGCGCGCCGATCGGCACCGGCCCGTTCCGCTTCGAGCGCTGGGAGCCCGGCGCGTCGATGTCTTTCGTCCGCAACGAGGACTACTGGGGCCAGAAGGCCTGGCTCGATCGCGTGGTGGTGCGCTTCGTGAAGGACGAGACCGTCGCCGCCCAGCTGTGGGAGCGCGGCGAATTCGATCTGATGACGCGCATCCCGCCGACGGTGTGGCGCGCCGTCGAGGCGCCGGTGGAGGCCAACCGCTGGGCGATCACCGGCTACCACCGCTCGGCCTTCCTCGAAAACACGTACACGTGGATCGGCTGGAACGAGCGCAAGGCCTTCTTCGCCGACGCGCGCATCCGCCGGGCGTTGGCGCTGCTGTACCCGCGCGACCAGGTGGCACGGCTGGTCGATCTCGGGCTCGAGCCGCCGACCACCTGTCCGTACTACCCGTCGTCGCCGAGCTGCGATCCGACCGTCACGCCGCTGCCTACCGACGAGGAGGCGGGGCGCGCGCTGCTCGACGAGGCCGGGTGGAAGGACACGGACGGCGACGGGGTGCGCGATCGCGACGGCCAGCCGCTGCGCTTCACGTTCCTCAGCACCACCTACTCGGTGAAGCTGGGGAAGCTGTTGCCGCTGTACCAGGAGGCGCTGCGGCGCTCGGGCATCGAGGCCGACATCGAGCGCATCGATCCCGGCGCGTACTCGAGCCGCGTCCGCAGCCGCGACTTCGACGTCATCGCGATGAGCTGGTCCAGCGCCGACGCGGTGCAGGACCTCTACCAGCTCTTCCACTCGTCGCAGGCCGCGGCCGGCAGCAACTCGGTGGGCTACCAGAACCCCGACGTGGACGCGCTGCTGGAGAAGATCCGCACCGAGTTCGACCCCGGCGCCCGCGCCGCGCTGGAGCGGCAGGTCCACCGGAAGCTCTTCGACGACCAGGTCTACCTGTTCCTGTCGCTGCGGCCGCAGCTCGACGCGGTGAAGACGCGCGTGCACGGGCTGGAGCCGTCGATCGCCTGGTACCGCCTGCAGGACGTGTGGCTCGCGGAGTGACGACGTGCGCCGGTACCTGCTCCGCCGCCTCGCGTTGATGGTGCCGACCTTCCTCGGCATCACGCTGCTCACCTTCGCGGTCGCGCACCTCGCGCCCGGCGACCCGCTGCAGCTCGACCAGGAGACCGTCGGCCCGAGCCAGGCCGATCTCGCGCGCGTGCGGGCCGAGAAGGGGCTCGATGCGCCGCTGCCGGTGCAGTACGCGCGCTGGCTCGGGCGCACGGTGCAGCTCGACTTCGGACGCTCCTTGATCGACCAACGCCCGGTGCGGGAGAAGCTGGCGGAGGCGCTGCCGCGCACCGCGCTCGTGTCGGGCCTCGCGGTGCTGTTCGGCTTCGGCCTCGCGGTGCCGCTCGGCGTCTTCCTCGCCACGCGCAAGACGGCGCTCGCGCGCGCGCTGTCCGCCGGCCTCACCGTGGTGTGGGGCGTGCCGACGTTCTGGGTGGCGGTGCTGTTGCTGTCGACGCTGTCGAACCCGCGCGCGCTGGACGTCTTCCCGATGCAGGGGCTGGGGGACGGGGGGGCGCTCGATCTCGCCTGGCACCTCGTGCTGCCGGTGGTGTGCCTTTCGTACCCCACGCTCGCCATCGCCACGCGGCAGGTGCGGGCGGCCATGCAGGACGCGCTCGCGCAGGACTACGTGAAGGCGGCGCGGGCGCGCGGCATCCCCGAGCGGCGGGTGGTGTGGCGGCACGCGCTGCGCAATTCGCTGCTCCCGGTGGTGACGCTGCTGGGCTTCAACCTCCCGCACGTGCTCGGCGGCAGCGTCGTCATCGAGCGCGTCTTCGGCATCCCCGGCATGGGGCTGCTCGCCTTCGACTCGGTCGGCACGCGCGACTACCCCACGGTGATGGGCGTCGCGACGGTGATGGCGCTCGCCACGCTCGCGTCGATGCTGGCGGTGGACGTCGCGTACGGCTTCATCGATCCCCGGATCCGCGTGGAGGAGGCGTCGTGAAGGCCTTGCGCGCGCTGTGGGCCGACCGCGCTGCGCGGCCCGCCGTCGTGGCGCTGGCGCTCCTCGTGGGCGCGGCGCTGGGCGCGGATCTCATCGCTTCCGATCTCCCGCTCGCCGTGCGCGTGGACGGGCAGACATTCATCCTGCCGTGCCTGACGCGCCCGCCGGCGCTGCGCGGACGGAGCCAGGCGACGCTGGGGCCCCTGGCGGAGTGGATGGTGCGCACGCCGATCCCCTACGGGCCGGCGCAGACGGTCGCCGCGACGGGCGAGCTGCGCGACGGCCCGCCGCCGTGGGCACCCGACGAGGCGCACTGGCTTGGCACGGACGAGGTCGGCCGCGACGTCTTCGCGCGGTTGGTGCACGGCGCGCGTGTGAGCCTCTTCATCGCCTTCTTCACCGTCCTCATCGCGGTGGGCGTGGGCATGCTGCTCGGCGGCCTGTCGGGCTACCTCGGCGGCGCGGTGGATGCGCTCATCTCGCGCGTGCTCGAGGTGATGACCACCTTCCCGCTCGTCTTCTTCCTCATCGCGCTCCTGTCGGTGCTGCGGACGCAGTCGCTGTGGCCGCTCGTGCTGGCGCTCGGCCTCACCCGGTGGACGGACGTCGCGCGGCTGGTGCGCGCCGAGGTGCTGAAGCTGAAGACGCTGGACTTCGTGCTCGCCGCGCGCGCGATGGGCGCCGGGACGCCGCGGATCATCGTGCGGCACCTGTTGCCGAACGCGCTCGGGCCGGTGCTCGTCACCGGCACCTTCGGCGTGGCCGCGGCGGTGCTGCTTGAGACGGCGCTGTCCTTCCTCGGCCTCGGCGTGGCGCCTCCGACGGCCAGTTGGGGCGAGCTGCTCACCCAGGCGCATCGCACCCTCGTTCACCCCGGCGCGTGGTGGCTCGCCGTGTTTCCGGGCACCTGCATCGCGCTGACGGTCCTCTCGGTGAACGCGCTGGGAGAGGCCGTGCGGCGAAAGGTCGACGGCGGTGCCTAAGTCGCTAGAATCACGGGCGCTCATGCCTGCCATCCGTCTCGGCGACCTCCTCGTCAAAGCGAAAGTCATCACCGAGAGCCAGCTGAAAGCGGCGCTGGGGGAGCAGCAGCGCTGGGGCGGGAAGCTCGGTGAGATCCTCGTGCGGATGAACATCCTCACCGAGGAGATGCTGGTGAAGGCGCTGTCGAAGCAGCTCAGCCTGCCGGCGGTGAACCTGGAGACGGTGCAGGGGATCCCGCCGCACGTGCGCTCGAAGGTTCCGCCCGACGTGGCGCGCGACCTGGTGGCGCTGCCGCTGCAGCTGCGCGACGAAGGCAAGACGCTGGTGGTGGCGATGGCGGAGCCGCAGAACATCAAGCAGCTCGACACGCTGCGCTCGGTGTCGCGGTGCCGCATCGTTCCGCAGCTCGCGGGCCGCCAGGCGATCGCGCGGGCCTTTACCCGCTTCTACGAGGGCGAGGCGGAGATCGGCAGCGACGTCGAAGGCAGCTTCAAGATGATCGACGCGCACGGGAACACGGTCGTCAGGTCCACGGAGGAGATCGCGAAGCGCCGCCAGGCCGAGCGGCGCGCGACGGGCTCGTCGAGCCCTGCCTCGGGTGCTGCGCCGCGCGGAGGCGAACTGCCTGCGTCGCTGACCGGGCGCTCCCCGTCCGAGCTGCTCCGTGCGATCGAAGACGCCCAGCGCAAGGAAGTCGCCGCGCTCAAGGGCATGGTCGAGCTCCTGATCGAGAAGGGCGTATTCACCCGCGAGGAGTACCTGGCGAAGGTGCGCCGCTAGCCGGCGGCGAGGTGGTCGATGCGGAGGAAGCTCGGCGAGATCCTGCTGTCATCGGGAATGGTGGGGCCCGGTGACATCGCCGAGGCGCTGGCCGACCAGAGCGCTGGCGAGCCCACGCGCCTGGGGGACATCCTCGTGGCGGCGGGCAAGCTGACGCCTGCGCAGCTCGCGCAGGCGCTCGCCCAGCAGTACGGCGTGCCGTACACCGCGCTCCCGCCGCTGCCGACGGCCGTGCTGGAGGCGGTGCCGCTCGATTTTCAGCGGGCGCATCGCCTGGTGCCGATCCGCGTCGACGGGACGGCGCTGTCGATCGCCATGGCGGACCTCTCCGATGGGGACGCGGTGCGTGCGCTGCAGGAGACCTGGCCGCAGGTGAACGTGTTCGTGGCCGCGGCCGACGAGATCGACGCGCTGCACGGTGCGCTGCTCGGCGAGTTCCCGGGGGCGCCGCCGGTGGAGCTCCCCGACGTCGCGCCGCCAATCGGCGCCGTGGGGAGCTCGCCGTCCGCCGGCGAGCTCTTCGATGCGTTCGACCTCGAGGGCGAGGGCCCGCTCCCGGCTGCGCCGCCGACCGTGAGCGGCCTGTTCGGCGATCTCGATCTCGGCGGCGCCCCGCCATCTCCGACGCCGTCGGGCGAGTTCGACCTCACCTCGTCCCTCGAGTCTTCGCCGGCGGCGCCGAGCGCGCCGTCGGGGACGTTCGAGCCGTCCGTCGACGGCGGTACCGCGGAGCCCGCGCCCGGACCGTCCGGGCCTTCAGGGCTCTTCGAGCTCACCTCGTCGCTCGACGCGCAGGACAACAGGGACACCTCCGGCGAGGTGCTCGCGCTGACGACCGGGGCCGCGCTGGCGCCCGAGGCCGAGGACGGCGAGGAGGAGCTCTTCTTCGAAGCGCGCCTCGCGTCGCCCAGCCCGGCGCCCATCGCGCCGCCGCCGGCGGTGGCGCCGGTCGCGGTCACGATGGAGCCTGACGTCACCGAGGAGAACGAAGCGCCGCTCGTGTCGGAGTTCCTCGAAGGGGTGCCCGATGGGGAGCCGGTGCCGCCGCTCCGGGGCGACGGGGTCGGCCCGGCGCACAACTCCGGGCCGTCCGTCCTGGAGTCGTTGTTCATCTCGCCGGACGAGCCGGTGGCGCCGGCCGACGCGGCGCCGCCGTCGTTCGCCGCGGCGCCGCCGTCGTTCGCCGCGGCGCCGCCGTCGTTCGCCGCGTCGCCGCCGGCGGCGTCCCCTCCTGCCGCGAGGCCGGCCCCGACGACGAAGGGGGCCGCCACACCGAAGGTGGGCAGCGACTTGAAACCGCCAGCGCCGAAGGACTCTCCGGCGGCGGCGAAGGTCGCCGACGTGAAGGCGCCCGCGAAGCCCGCCGAATCGAAGGCGACAGCCGCGAAGGCGGCCGTGAAGACGGCGGAGCCCAGGCCACCTGAGGCGAAGCCGGCGGAGGCGAAGCCCGTCGAGGAGAGGACTGACTCGAAGCCCGCGGCTGCGAAGCCAGCGGAGGTGAAGCCCGTCAAGGCGAAGGCTGACGCGAAGCCCTCGCTGGTGAAGCCGGCGGAAGTGGAGGGAGTCGAGGCAACGGCCGACCCCCCGCCCGCGGCGTCGAAACAGGCGGACGTGAAGCCGGCGTCCGCGAAGGCCACGGAGGCGAAGGCGCCGGCCGCGAAGCCACTCGTTGCGAAGCCAGCGGAGGTGAAGCCGCCCGCGCCGGAAGCGAGGGCGTCGGAGTTGAAGCCCGACGCGGAGAAACCGGCACCCCGTACGCCGGCGGCCGCGAAGGCGGCGGGGTTTGAGTTCCCCGACTGGCTCCGCGGTGACGCCTCCGACGCCGCGGCGCCCGGCGAAGGGGCGGCGGATCTCTGGACCGGCGAGCTCGAGACGCTCGCGCCGTCGAAGCTGATCACCGGCGTCGCGCGCGCGCTGATCCGAAAAGGTATTCTGACCGAGCTGGATGTGCTCGAGGCGCTCGAGCGCGAGAAACCATGAGCGGCCCGGTGGTAGACGTGCGCGGCCTCTCGGTCGCGCTGGACGGCGCGCCGCTGCTCTCGGGCCTGTCGTTTACCATCGGCGCGGGCCACCTGCACGGCCTGGTCGGCGAGTCAGGCAGCGGAAAGACGACGGCCGCCAACGCGATGCTCCGGTTGCTCCCCGCGGGCGCGAAGGCGAGCGGCGAGGCGCGCGTCGGCGGCGTGGACCTGCTGGCGCTCGACGACGAGGCGCTCGGACGCGCGCGAGGGCGCACCGTCGCGATGATGCTGCAGGAGCCGCTCGCCGCGCTGAACCCCGTCCTCACCGTGGGCGCGCACCTCTTCGAGACGCTCGAGGTGCACCACGCCGTACCGAAGTCGGGCCTCCGGGAGCGCGCGATCGCTCTGCTCGAGGAGGTCGGTCTGCCGGATCCCGCGTCGCGCCTCGACGCGTACCCGCACCAGCTGTCGGGCGGCATGCGCCAGCGCGTGCTGCTCGCTGCGGCCATCGCCTGCGAGCCCGCCTTCCTCGTCGCCGACGAGCCGACGACGGCGCTCGACGCGTCGCTCAAGGGCGTCGTGCTGTCGCTGCTCCGCCGGCTCGCGGAGCGAAGGAAGATGGCGGTGCTCCTCATCTCCCACGACCTCGCCGCCGTGCGCGAGGTGTGCCGCGACGTGTCGGTGCTCTATGCGGGCCGGCTCGTCGAGCAGGGCCCGGTGGCCGAGGTCTTCGCGCGCCCGCGGCACCCGTACACGCACGCGCTGCTCGCGGCGCGGCCCGGCGCGTCGCGCCGCGCCGGTGCGCTCGAGGCGATCGCCGGCGTCGTGCCGGCGCCGCGCGACGAGGTCCCGGGCTGCCGCTTCCATCCGCGCTGCCGACACGCGCGGGACCGGTGCCGCGTCGACGCGCCGGCGTTGTCCGACGCGCCGCACCGCTTCGCCTGTCACCACCCGCTCCCGGAGGCGGGGCCGTGATGCCGCCGCGTCGCTCCACGGACGGCGAGCGGCAGCGCGTCGCCGTGCGCCGGAGACGCCAGGCCGCCCGCGGCGCCGAGGCTGCCCGCGGCGCTGAGGCTGCCCGCGGCGCTGAGGCTGCCCGCCCTCGCGGTGTCCGCGGGCCCGCGGCAGGCCCCGCTGCTGTGGGGCTCCGGCCGCCGCGGAGGGTGACGTGAGCGCTCCGCTCCTCGACGTGCGCGACGCGCACGTCACCTACAGGGCGCGCGGCGGGCTGGTGACCGCGGTGCGCGGCGTGACGCTCTCCGTCGCGCGCGGCGAGCGGCTCGGCCTCGTCGGCGAGTCGGGCTGTGGCAAGTCCTCGCTCGCGCGGGCGATGCTGGGGCTCGAGCGCCTCTCGGGCGGCGCCATCACCTTCGACGGCCAGCCGGTGCGCGGCGCGCCACGCGCGCTCCGCCGCCGCTTCCAGCCGGTGTTCCAGGACGCGGGCAGCGCGCTCGATCCACGGATGACGGTGGGCGCGTCGCTGCTCGAGCCGCTCGAGATCCACGGCATCGGCACCGCGAAGGATCGCGCCGTGCGCGTCGACGCGTTGCTCGACCTCGTCCAGCTGCCGCGCGACGTGCAGGCCCGGCTCCCGCGGGCCCTGTCGGCGGGGCAGCGGCAGCGTGTGAACATCGCCCGCGCGCTCGCGCTCGAGCCGGAGCTGCTCATCCTCGACGAGCCGGTGTCCGCGCTCGACGTGTCGGTGCAGGCGCAGGTGCTGAACCTGCTCGAGGCCATCGCGAAGGCGCGCAGCCTGGCGCTCGTCTTCATCTCGCACGACCTCGACGTCGTGGCGCACCTCTGCGAGCGCGTCGCGGTGATGTACGCGGGCCTCCTCGTCGAGCTGGGGCCCACCGCCGACGTGCTGGAGCGCCCGCGGCACCCGTACACCGAGGCGCTGTGCGCGGCCCGCACGCGCGCGCTCGCGCAGGCCGCCGCCGGGGAGCCGCCGTCGCCGACGCGCTGGCCGCCGGGCTGTGCCTTCCACCCGCGTTGCCCGAAGGCCGTGGAGCGATGCGGGAAAGAGCGGCCGGCGCTCCCGTCGGGCCCGCACCGCGCAGCCTGCTTCGTCACCGATCCCTAGCTCGAACATGTTCTGGATCAGCCACCACCACGACGACGAGCTCGACCGCTGCTACCGCGTCGGCGCCGTCCACGTGTGCGCGCGCTGCCTCGGCACGTACCCTGTCCTCTTCGCCGCGATCGCCGTCCAATTCGCCGTGCGCGCTCCGCTCACGCACCCGTGGGACGTGCCGGCGGGCCTCGCGCTCGTCGCGCCCGCGACGCTCGACTGGGCCTACGGCCGCTTCCACCCCCACCGCTTCTCCAACGCCTGGCGCACCTTCACCGGCATGCTGCTGGGACTGGGGCTGGGGCGCAGCCTGTTCATCCACCTCCACGAGCCGTTCCCCGTCGTGCTGCTCGTCCAGCTTCTCGGGGTGACAGCGGTCGCTCTGCCTGTCATTCTCATGGCTTACCGGCGGCACCGGCGGGGGTAGATCAGCCGCCCGACACACGCGTTCAAGTCCGTACGACAGGCAAGAGGATCCGTTGGGACCGGGGACTTCCGACGAGCAGCTGATGCTCGCGTTCAAGTCGGGTGACGCCCGAGCGTTTGCCACGCTCGTCCAGCGCCACCGCCAGGCGGTCTACAACTTCGTCCTCCGATACGTCGGTCACCGGCAGCGGGCCGAGGACGTGTTGCAGGAGACGTGGCTGAAAGTGGTGCGGAGCAGCGGCGAATACCAACCCCGGGCGAAGTTCACGACCTGGGTCTTCACCATCGCGAGGAACCTCTGCGTGGACGCGGCGCGAAAGGAGAGCTACCGGAAGGCGGACTCGCTCGACGCGCCGACCTCCGCAGATGGCGAGGGGCGCTCTTTGGGCGAGGTGGTGCCGGACGAGGAAGGCGCCTCCCCCGATCGGGCGGCTCACAACGCGCGGCTGCGGCCGCTGCTCACCAAGGCCATCGAGTCGCTGCCGGCCGAGCAGCGCGAAGTCTTCCTGCTGCGGGAGTACCAGGGCATCGGCTTCAAGGAGATCGCCGAGGTCACCGGGGTGAACGAGAACACGGTGAAGAGCCGCATGCGCTATGCGCTCGAAGGATTGAGACGACGGCTGGCGGAGCTGGGCGTCGATGGTGAACTTGTCGGGGAAGGAAGGACGGTTGCGTAAGAGGCCATGAAGACCGCGGTGCACCAGTACGAGGACAAGCTCCTCGAGTTCGCGTACGGCGAGCTGCCGGCCAACGAGGCCGCGGCGGTCGACGCGCACGTGCGCGGCTGCACCCGGTGCTCCGAGGCGCTCTCGCAGATCCAGTCGGTGCGCAGCACGATGAGCGCGCTGCCGCTGGTGCCGGCGCCCGACGCGGGCCTCGAGTCGCTGCTCGCCTACGCGGAGCAGACCGCGAAGCGGAACCGCGAGGCGAGGAAGAAGGACGTATGGTGGCGCCGCTACCTCATGCCGCTCGCCTCGGCCGCCGCGCTGATGGTGGTGGGCGTCGTCGCGTGGCGCGCGAGCCAGGAGTTCAACCCCGACCCGGCGATGATCGCGCTCGAGATGCAGAAGGAGCGCGAGGCCGCGCAGGCGCCCGCGCCTCCTGCGCCCGCCGCCGCCGCGCCGGTGCAGGACGTGACGAAGGGCGGCGCGAGACCGGAGAACGAGCCGGCGGCGCTCAACGAGGGCCTTTCCGGCGCGCGGCCCGATGGCGTCGCGGCTGACGACTCCGACGCCCCGGTCGAGCGCCGCAAGGCCGCCGCGCCGGCGCCGCGCCTCGACGCGAACCTGGAAATGGCGAAGGCCGACAAGGCCGCCGACCCGGCGGACGCCGAGAAGAAGAAGCTGGGCCTGCTGGCGGGCGAGAGCGGGGAGGGCGGCTTCGGCCTGGGCAGCGCCGAGGGTGGTGGTGGCAGCGCGGCGGGCCGCGGGGGCCTCGACACGAAGAGCGTGGACGCGCTCGCCGGCGGGAAGGTCGCGTCGAAGCCGACCGCGAAGTCCGTGCCGCAGTCGCAGGCCAAGCGGGAGTTGGCGCCCGTCACCGCGTCGAAGCAGTCCAGGGACAACGCGCCGGCCGACTTCGGGTTGATGGACGACTACAGCAACGCGGCGCAGCGCGGCGCCTCGAAGAAGGCCGCGCCGATGCCGGCCCCTCAGGTCGCGGAGGTGCCGAAGGAAGCGCCCGTCGCCGACACCGAGCTGTCGAAGAACCAGCGCGCGCCCGGCACGCAGGGCGTGTGGGGCCTCGGCACCGGCAACTCGAGCGGTTTCAGCACGGGGCCCGGCGCCTCCGGCGGCTCGATGGGCGGCCTCGCGCAGGGCGACTCGGTGGCCGATCGCCAGGAAGCCGCGCCGGAGGCGACGTCCAGGAAGAAGGCCGTGACGCCGCAGCAGCCGGTGCGCGCCGAGGAGCCGGTCGCCCAGGCGTTGCCGCCGCCGCCCTCCGCGCAGCCGCAGGCCGAGCCCGTGCCGGCGCCCGCCGCCACCGGCGCGCCGTCCGCCCCGTCCGCCCCGAAGACCAGGGGCAGCCTCTCCATCGGCAGCCTCTCGAGCTCGACCCGCACCGCGTCGCCGTCCTTCGGCGCGGAAGAAGAGGCGGTGCAGGTGGCCGAGGACTCGCTGGGCGCCGACCGTGACGCGCAGCTCCGCCAGCGCCAGGTGGCCGCGGAGCGCCAGAAGAACCTCGAGGCCGCGCGCTCCGCCAGCAACCGCAACGATCGCGTGACCGAGGTGAAGTACGCGCTCGCGGTGCTGAACGCCGGCGCGCAGGGTTACGAGAAGCTCGAAGCGCTCAAGCGCATCTGCGACGCGTACGAGGCGATGGGCGAGTACGACCGCGGGCAGCCGTACTGCGACACGCTGCTCTCGGAGTTCCCCAACTCCGCCGCGGCCCAGGCCGTCGCCCAGCGCCGCAACCGCATGCAGAAGGCGCCGGCGCCGGCGAAGCGCGCGGCCGAGCGGAAGTACGAGTTCGACGACGAGAAGGCGCCGGCAAAGCCCGGGGCGCCCGCCGAAGCCGCCCCGGCCCGGGACTGACGCGGGTGCGTGACACGGCCGCCCGCCCGATGGGCGCGTCCCGCCGGGGTTTGGCAGACTGTCCGTCGATGTCGTCCCGTCCCCAGCGCCGTCGCAGCCCCCGCGGCCAGGCGATGGTCGAGTACTCGATGCTGAACTGGGTGCTGGTGGTGGCGCTCGTCCTGAGCGCCACGGTGCGCATCATCCCCGGGCCGCCGGTGTCGACGTCGGCGTCGCGCCCGCCGATGAGCCTCATCGAGCTGTTCCTCTACGCGTACCAGGTCCACTACGACACGTACCTGTACTCGCTGAGCCTTCCGTTTCCCTGACCGCTCCGGCTCGTGAATCGGGTGGGTGGGTGTGCGCGCACGGCGCCACTGACGCTTTGACACCCGCGATTCGTCGTCTGCTAGCATCTTCGCGTCATTCCACGCGAAAACTTTCTTCGCGGTCCATTTGACGGAGACCCCTCAATGCTCAAGGGCAAGACCCCTCTCATTGTCGCTGCGGTGCTGGGCGTGGTGGCCTTCCTCGTGTCGTGGTCGGCCATCAAGAAGCGCGAAGCCGACGTGCGGAAGGGGTGGAACCTGGTGCCGGTCGTCGTCGCGGCCGTCGACATCTCGGAAGGCACGACGGTGACGATGGAGATGATCAGCCAGCGCTCCATTCCCGAGCAGTTCGTCACCTCGTCCGTCGTGAAGCCGGACTCGGCGAGCTACATCGTCAACCAGAAGGTGCTCGTCGCGCTGCAGGCCGGCGACCCGCTGCTCTGGAGCCAGTTCGAGACGACGAAGGCCGCCGAGCGCCTCTCGTCGAAGGTGCAGAAGAAGGCCCGCGCGATCACCATCGAGGCCAAGTCCACCACCGCCGTCGGCGGCTGGGTGCGCCCGAACGATCACGTCGACATCATCGGCACCTTCAAGGATCCGCAGACCGGCGAGCAGGTCGCCGTGACGCTGCTGCAGAACGTGATCGTCCTGGCCACGGGCAAGATCACCGGCACCACGAACATCAACCTCGTGCCGGAAGGGCAGCGTGACTACAACAACGTCTCGCTGCTGGTGATCCCGGAAGAGGCGGAGATCCTCGTGCTCTCGCAGGAGCTCGGCGCGCTCACCATGAGCCTGCGCAACGAGGAAGACATCGACGTGCTCGAGGAGCGCGGCCGCGCCACCATCAACACGCTGCTCTCGGGTGAGCGCACCAAGGTGCTGCAGCAGAAGCGCTTCAACACCATCCAGGTCATCCGTGGCGCCTCCGCCAGCGACGCCACGGCTCCCGCGCCGTAATTCCCGAGGAGGCCGTCCCGCATGTTTGCCGCGATCGCCGGCCTGCTCTTCGCCGGCTGCTTCTTTTTCCTGATGCTGGTGGTGCTCGGGGTGCTGTCCAAGGCCTACGAGCAGTACCAGGAGCGCTACATCGTCAAGTCGATGAATGACCTGAGCGACATGTTCCTGTTCATCGACCCGCGCCAGATGCTGGTGCTCAACATCGCGTCGATGCTGGCGCTGGGGGTCGGCTCGTACCTGGTCATCAACCCGCTGGTGGCGATCGGCGCGACGATCTTCGGCTTCTTCCTGCCGATGATGCTCGTGAAGCACTATCGCAAGCGCCGCATCAAGAAGTTCAACGCGCAGTTGGTCGACGCGCTGCAGGCGATGGCGAACGCGTTCAAGGCCGGCCTCACGTTCCAGCAGTCGATCGAGCAGGTGTCGAAGGACAGCTACCCGCCGTTGCAGCAGGAGTTCGGCCTGTTCGTGAAGGAGGCCAAGCTGGGCGTGCCGCTCGAGGAGGCGCTCAACAACATGGCGCGCCGGGTGGGAAGCGACGACCTCGACCTGGTGGCGACGGCGACGAACATCTCCCGGCAGCTCGGCGGCAACATGGCGGAGATGTACGAGACGCTGTCCGGGACGATCCGCGAGCGCTTCCGCCTCGAAGGCAAGATCGACGCGCTGACCGCGCAGGGGAAGCTGCAGGGCTGGGTGGTGGCGGCGATGCCGCTCATCCTCGGCGTGGTGCTCAACTACATGCGCCCCGACCTGATGCAGCCGATGCTCGACCACATCTTCGGCTACATCCTCGTCGCGGCGATCATGGTGATGGAGATCCTGGGGATCCTCATCATCCGCCGCATCACCAACATCGACATCTAGGCCACAAGGAGACGACCCCCATGGCCGAAGTCTGGACGACCATCCTCATCGCAGCCGCCGCGGTCTTCACCGCCGGCGCGGCGGCGATGTTCGGGCTCGGGCTGGCGAACTTCGTCCAGCCGTTCCTGGTCGAGGTGAAGGAAGAGTCCGCCGGCGGCGTGTCGGGCGCCGGCAGCGTGGTGATCCGCAAGCTGGGCGTGATGAACCGGCGTTTCATGTGGCCGGGCTACGAGGACCGCATGCGGCGCACGTTGATCAAGGCCGGCGAGCCACAGGGCTACAAGCCCGAAGACATCATGGCCCTGCAGGAAATCGGCTTCGTCGTGGGCCTGCTCTTCGGGCTCGTGCTGATGAACGCCCTGGGCTTCAACCTGGCGTGGTCGCTCGTCGTCTCGCTGATCGGCCTCTTCTACCCGCTCATCTGGGCCAACGACAAAGTGAACAAGCGGCACCTGGCGATCAGCCGCGCGCTGCCGTTCAACCTCGACCTCCTCACGCTGTCCGTCGAAGCGGGCCTCGACTTCACCGCCGCGCTGGCGAAGGTGGTCGAGAAGGGGAAGGGCGGCCCGCTGCGCGACGAGCTGGCGCTGGTGCTCAAGCAGCTGAAGATGGGCAAGACGCGCGAGGAGTCGCTGAAGATGATGATCGCGCGCGTCGACCTGCCGGCGCTCTCGCAGTTCGTCACCGCGCTCATCCAGGCCGACAAGATGGGGACGAGCCTCGGCAAGGTGCTGCGTATCCAGTCGACGCAGCTGCGCATCGAGCGCACCCAGCGCGCCGAGAAGCTGGCCAACGAGGCGCCGGTGAAGATGCTCTTCCCGCTGATCGCCTGCATCTTCCCTACCGTGTTCATGGTCCTCTTCGGACCGATCGTCTTCGCCTTCATGTTCGGGAACGTCGGCGGGTAGTCCGCCGTCCCACGGGAATACACGATGCCGCCTCCGTCCAATCAGCCGCCCCGTCGCCGCCCCACCTCCGGGGCCACGGGCGTCGCGCGCGCCGCCGGGGTGCCGCGCCGCACCGGCTCCGTCTCGGCCGCCCGGCCCGCCGCGCGCCGCGCGCCGCAGCCCCAGGCGAAGCTGATCTGCGAGGCGGGCCCGTCGTCGGGGCAGGAGTTCGTGCTCGAGGGCGACGAGGTGGTGATTGGCCGCGCCGCCGACAACCCGGTGTCGATTCCGGACACGTCGGTGTCGCGCAAGCACGCTCTGCTGCGGAAGTCCGGCGACGGCTGGGCGGTGAGCGACCTGGGGTCCGGCAACGGCACCTTGCTCAACGGTGAAGCCGTGGCCGACGAGACGGAACTCTCCGACGGCGACGTGATCCGCCTCGGCGACAGCGAGCTGCGCTTCGACGCGGGCGGCGGCTCGGCCGGGGTGGGCGCCTCGCAGGCCGAGGACGACGCGCCGGCGCCTTCGCGGCGCGCGCCCGTCCGCACCGCGCGAAACGGTGGGCCCGTCGAGCGCTCGACCGGCCGTGGCCGCCCGGTGCGCACCTCGCGCATGCAGGAGGACCCGGAGGCGCTGCGGCAGAAGAAACGGAAGCTCTTCATCGGCGTCGGCGGCGGCCTGGTGGTGGTGCTGGCGCTCCTCGTTGGCTGGAAGGCGATCGACAACAAGCGCAAGGCCGCGCAGGCGATCGCGCTCAAGAAGCAGCGCGAGCACGAGGCCGAGATGGCCGCGATGTTCAAGGACGCGAAGGATCTCGTGCGCGCCGGCAACTGGGCGGACGCGAAGGCCAGGCTGGTCGAGATGGTCGAGCTGGATCCTGAGTACGAGGCCAAGCAGGTGGCCAACTACCTGGAGATCGCCGACCGGGAGATCCCCGTCCAAAAGCTGCTCGCCGACGCCAGGGCGGCCATCAAGGCCGGGGAGTTGGGGAAGGCGTCGAAGGCGTTGCTGGCGGTGAAGACCACCACCCAGGAGAACGCCGTGCGGGAAGCGAAGAACGCGCTCGACGCCCGCTTCGCCGAGCGGCTCGGCGAGGCCCGTGCGCTGTTGCCGTTCGCCAGCGACCTCGCCAGGATGGAGCAGCTCAAGGCGATCGTCGACGACCTCCTCGAGGCTCGCCCGGAGGACCGCGAGTCGAAGGAGATGCAGAAGACGGCCGACACGGCGATCTACCGGATCAAAAATCCGACCATCGCGCCGCCGCCACCCGATCGCCCCTGGGTCGAGGTGCAGCAGCGCTTCAAGAACGGCGACGCCTCCGGCGCCATGTCGCTCGCCCAGGCCTGTGCCAACAAACACGCCCAGTGCCGGCAACTCGAGGCACAGCTGAAGGAGTTCGAGGCGAAGAGCAAGCGGCTCGAGAGCCTCAACGAGAACGACCTCATCGCGCTCTACGCGCTCGACAAGAAGATCGCCGGCGGCGAGTCGAGCGATCTCTCCAAGCAGATCCGCACGCAGCTGGTGTCGAAGCTCTTCGTGAAGGCGTCGCAGATGAAGACGACCGGCAACTGGAGCCGGGCGATCGACCTCGCGCGCAAGGTGCTCGAGGCCGACCCCGCGCACGTCGGCGCGCAGGCGCTCGTGAACGAGGCGCGCTCGCAGGCCAGGGAAGTGTACCTGCGCGGCTACCAGCTCAAGGACACGCAGCCGGACGAGGCGATCCGCCTGTTCAAGGACGTCATGAACATGACGCCCAACGACGACGAGTATCACCAGAAGGCCTCGACGCGGCTCGCGGAGCTTCAGAAGCAGTGAAGCAGCAGGACCTGTTCGGCGGGCCGCCGCCGGCGCCTGAGCCCCGTCGCGCCGGGGTGAAGCAGAGCGCCACGCCCGTGAGGTCCGGGGCCTCGGTGCCCGTCGAGCCGCCAGCCCGCCAGCCCGAGCTCGTGCCGCCTCCGGAATCCGTTCGCGCGCCCGCGCCCCCGGCGGCTCCGTCGCGAGCGCCGCCGGCCGTCGCCCCGCCGGCAGGAACACCTGCGCGCGTGCCCGCGTGGCGGATGCCGCGCGCCGAGCCGAAGGTGCTGTCCGTCTCGGAGTTGACCTGGCAGCTCAAGGAGCTCGTGGAGCCGTCCTTCGCGCGGGTGCTGGTGCGCGGCGAGGTGTCGGGCTTCCGCGGCCCCAACGCGCGCGGCCACCTGTACTTCGCCATCAAGGACGAGCGCTCGGCCGTCGACGTGAAGCTGTGGGCCAGCGCGGCGCAACGCCTCAAGTTCGAGCTGAAGGACGGGCTGGCCGTCGTCATCGAGGGATCGCTCGACATCTACGCGGCGCAAGGCCGCTACAGCCTCATCGCGCAGCGCGTCGAGCCCGAGGGCGTCGGCGCGCGGGCGCTCGCCTTCGAGCAGCTCAAGGCGAAGCTCGCGGCGGAAGGCCTCATCGGCGAGAAGCGCACCAAGCCCCGGCTCGAGCTTCCGCTCTTGCCGCGGCGGATCGGCGTCGTCACCAGCATCTCGGGCGCGGCCCTGCGCGACTTCCTCAAGGTGCTGCACCGCCGGCACCCGCGGCTGCCGGTGCTGGTGGCGGACGCGCGCGTGCAGGGCGAAGGCGCGGCCACCGAGCTGCGCCGTGCGTTGAAGGCGCTCGCGCGCACGGACGTCGACGTCATCGTCGTCACCCGCGGCGGCGGCAGCGTGGACGACCTGTGGACCTTCAACGAGGAGCCGGTCGCCCGCGCCATCTTCGAGGCGAAGGTGCCGGTGGTGTCCGCCGTCGGGCACGAGATCGACACCACGCTGGCGGACCTCGTGGCGGACGTGCGCGCGCCCACGCCCAGCGCCGCGGCCGAGGCCGTGGCGCCGGTGCTGGCCGAGCTCGAGCTGCAGCTGGCCACCTCACGCGCGCGCCTCGTCCGGGCGCTGCAGAAGGCGGTGCAGGGCCACCGCGCGCACCTCCGGGCGCTGAAGGGCGAGCTGGGCGATCCCCGCCGCGCGCTGTCGGGCCAGCGGCTGCACCTCGCGGAGGCGGCCGATCGCATGGCCCGCGTGTTGCGCCGCGTGGTGCGCGAGGGCCACGAGGCGATCGAGGGGCTGGCCAGCCGGCTCCAACTCGCCCGGCCGCAGGCCCAGCTGGACGCGCGCCGCGAGGCCTTCGAGGCGCTGGAGCGGCGGCTGCTGGTGGCCGGGCAGCGCACGCTGCGCGAGGAGCGCGCGACGCTGGCGCGGTTGTCATTGGAGCTCGAGCGCTGCTCACCGCGGCCGGCCGTCCGCCACGCGCGCCAGGCGCTGGCCCACGACGCCGTGCGGCTGCCCGCCCTGGCGAGGGCGCGGCTCGGATCGGAGCGGCAGCGCCTCCTTTCGCTCACGCAGCGGCTCGACGCGCTCAGCCCGCTCAAGGTGCTGGGCCGCGGCTACGCGATCGTCTCGAAGGCCGACGACGGGCACGTGGTGCGCCGCGCCGGCGAGGTGGCGGTGGGCGATGGCGTCCGGGTTCGCCTGGGCGAGGGCGAGCTCACGGCGCGCGTCACCGGTTCCAAGCCGGGCGCGAAGTAGGGTAGAGGCCCCCTCGTGGCGAAAGAGAAACAGACGGGCCGCGGCCAGTACGGGCAGGTGGTCGAGCGGCTCCAGGAGATCGTCGAGGCGCTGGAGGGCGGCGAGCTGTCGCTCGAGGACTCGCTCGAGCGCTTCGCCGAGGGCATCCAGCTGGTGAAGCAGGGCGAGAAACTGCTCCTCGACGCGGAGAAGCGAATCGAGCAGCTGGTGTCAGAGGACGGCCGCACCGCCCCGCTGAAGGTGCCCGAGACGCCCGACGCGCCCGCGGCGCCCCAGGCCCCCGCGCGCGGCGGCGCCCAGCGCCGGCCTGCCCCGCCGCCCGCCGATGACGACGACGTTCCGTTCTAGCGACGGCGGCCCGTTTTCCTCTGAAGCACCCTCTCCCCGTGGAGTGACGTGATGTCGACCTTCAAGCTCGAGTCGTGGTTGCCGGCGCAGCAGCAGCGCGTGGAGGCATTGCTCGCCTCCCGCATGGATGCGATCGGCAAGCGCAGCCCTGCGAAGCTGGCCGAGGCGATGCGGTACTCGCTGCTCGACGGCGGCAAGCGCCTGCGCCCGGTGCTGTGCCTCGCGTTCGCCGACGCGACGGCGCGGGCTTCGAATGGCGGCGGCGAGCCGGCCAACGACGCGGCCTGCGCGCTCGAATGCATTCACACCTACTCGCTGGTCCACGACGATCTCCCGGCGATGGACGATGACGATCTGCGCCGCGGCCGGCCGACCAACCACAAGGTGTACGGTGAGGCGATGGCGATCCTCGCGGGCGACGCGCTGCTCACCGACGCCTTCACGCTGCTCGCCACCGGGCCCGAAGCCGAGCAGGCCGTGCGGGGCCGGCTGGTGTCGGAGCTGGCGCTCGCGGCGGGCGCGGGCGGCATGGTGGGCGGGCAGGTGTTGGACATCGCCGAGGATCGGCCGGCGCAGCTCGATTACCTCGTGCGGCTCCACCGCATGAAGACGGGTGCGCTCATCAAGGCGGCCTGCCGCATGGGGGTCATCGCCGGGCGCGGCGACGAGGCAGCCCTGCAGGCCGCGGAGATCTACGGCGATGCGATCGGCCTTGCGTTCCAGATCGCCGACGACATCCTCGACGTCACGGCGTCGGCGGAGGTCATGGGCAAGCCCACCGGCGCCGACGCGGCGGCGGGCCGGCACACGTTCCCCGCCGTGGTGGGCCTCGAGCGGTCGAAGCAGATGGCGCAGGAGCACGTCGCGCGGGCGATCGACGCGGTGAAGGCGCTCGAGCCGGAGCCGGGGCCGCTGGCGGCGCTCGCGCGGTACACCGTCGATCGCTCGAACTGACACGCCCGAAGGCATGGGCCTTTTCGATCGCATCGACTCGCCGAAGGCGCTGCGGGCGCTGCCCGAGGCGGACCTCCCGGTGCTGTGCGAGGAGCTGCGCGCGGAGATCATCGAGATCTGCGGGCGCGTCGGGGGGCACCTCGGCGCGTCGCTGGGCGCCGTCGAGCTGATCGTCGCGCTGCACCGCGTCTTCAAGTCACCCGTCGACCGCCTCGTCTTCGACGTCGGGCACCAGGCCTACGCCCACAAGCTGCTGACCGGCCGGCGCGAACGGATGCACACGCTGCGGCAGGAAGGCGGCGTGGCGCCCTTCCTCGATCCGAAGGAGAGCGAGCACGACGCCTTCCAGGCGGGCCACGCGTGCACGGCCGTGTCCGCGGCGCTCGGGATTCTCGAGGCGAAGCGCGTGCAGGGCCAGCCGGGCGACGTCGTGGCCATCGTCGGCGACGGGGCGCTCACCGGCGGGCTGACGTTCGAAGGCCTCAACAACGTGGGCCACGGCGCGGCGCCGCTCAAGGTGGTGCTCAACGACAACGGCATGAGCATCTCGCCCAACGTGGGCGCGGTGCAGCGGCTGCTGCGCGCGGACGCGCGGCGTTTCTTCGAGGCGCTCGGCTTCGTGTACCTGGGCCCGGCGGACGGGCACGACCTCGCGGCGCTGGTGGAGGCGCTGAGGCAGGCGCGCCGCTGCCAGAGGCCGGTGGTGGTGCACGTGGTGACGCAGAAGGGCCGCGGCTTCGCGCCCGCCGAGGCCGACGCCCGTACGCGTGGCCACGCGATGGGCCCGTACGAGTGGCGCGACGGGAAGCTGGTGCGTTCCCGGCATGGCCACGCCACCTTCAGCGACGCCTTCGCCGAGGCGCTGGAGAGGAAGCTCTCGGACGATCCGCGCGTCGTGGCCATCACCCCCGCGATGCTCGAAGGCAGCAGCCTCCAGGCGCTCAAGGCGCGCTTCCCGTCCCGTGTCTACGACGTGGGCATCGCCGAGCAGCACGCGATCACCTTCGCCGCCGGGCTGGCGCACGCGGGCCTGAGGCCGGTGGTGTGCATCTACTCGACGTTTCTTCAGCGCGCGTACGACCAGCTGGTACACGACGTCGCGCTGCCGGGCCTGCCGGTGGTGCTGGCGGTCGACCGCGCGGGGCTCGTCGGCGCCGACGGCGCGACGCACCAGGGCGCCTTCGACGTGAGCTTCCTGCGCGCGGTGCCGGGGGTGACGCTGCTGGCGGCGGTCGACGGCGGCGATCTCCCCGCAATGCTGGACGAGGCGCTGGCGGCGGGCGGCCCGGTGGCGATCCGCTTCCCCCGGGGGACGCTGCCGCAGGGCGCGGGGCTGCCGGTGTGCGAGCCGGGCGGCGCGCGCTGGCTGAAGCGCGTCGACGCGCCGGCGCTCACCTTCGTGGGCCTGGGGCCGGCGTCGCTCTCGGCGCTGGAGGCAGCGGCAGACGAGCCGTCGTGGGCGGTGCTGGACGCGCGGCGCCTGCCGCTCGACGAGGCGGCGGTGCTGGCCGCCGCGCGCGCGCCGCTGGTGACGGTGGAGGAGGGCACCGAGCGCGGTGGCCTCGGCGCGGCCGTGCTGGAGCTGCTCGCGGCGCGGGGCGTCTCCCAGCGGGTGCGCGTGGTGGCGCTGCCGGGGGATCGCTTCGTGCCACACGGCGAGGCGCGCTCACAGCGGGCGACGCTGGGGCTGGACGCAGAGGGCCTCGCGCGCGCCGCCCGCGAGGTGCTCGGCCGGTGAAGAAGGAGCGCCTCGACGTGCTGGTGGTGGAGCGCGGCCTCGCGGAGACGCGGACGAAGGCGCAGGCGCTGATCCTCGCGGGGCTGGTGGTGGTGGGCGATCAGCGCATCGACAAGCCCGGCACGCGCGTGCCGGTGGACGCCGAGCTTCGGCTCAAGGGCGGGGTGCTTCCGTACGTCTCCCGCGGAGGTCTCAAGCTCAAAGGGGCGATCGACGCGTTCCACCTCGACGTGCGCGGCCAGGTGTGCGCGGACATCGGCGCCAGCACCGGCGGCTTCACCGACTGCCTGCTGCAGGAGGGCGCCGCGAAGGTGTACGCGATCGACGTCGGCCGTGGACAGCTGCACGAGAAGCTGCGCGTCGACCCCCGCGTGGTGAGCCGGGAGCGCGTCAACGCGCGGCACCTCCCGGACGACGCTCTCCCCGAGCCCGTCGGCGTCGTCGTCATCGACGTCAGCTTCATCTCGCTCCGGCTGGTGTTGCCGGCGGTGCTTCAGAAGCTGGCGGCGAAGGGGCTCCTCGTCGCGCTGGTGAAGCCGCAGTTCGAGGTGGGGCCCGAGCGCATCGACAAGGGCGGGGTGGTGCGCGACGCGGCGGCGCGGCAGGCGGCGATCGACGGCATCGCCGACTTCGTGCGCCGCGAAGGCCTCGAGGTGCTGGGGATCGTCGACTCGCCGGTGCCCGGGCCCGCGGGGAACGTCGAGGCGCTGCTCGTCGCCCGCCGCCGATGACGTCTACGGAATCGGCGTCGGCCCGCGCGCCGCGCGGTACTCCTGGTTGGTGAGCGGCTTCACCTGGTCGGGCCCGACGCGGAGCCACGCCTGCGCGGCGTCGTCGACGGCCAGGTAGACGCCGGCGACCGGCGACTCGCCGCTGCCCCTGTCGAAGCGCCACAGCTCGCCGTCCTCGGGCTTGTCGGTGGCGACGATCTCCATCGGGTAGGTGCCGCCCGTCTCGCTGGCCGGCCCGTTCAGGAGGTAGAACTCGGTGCCGAGGCCCGGCTGCACGCCCAGCACCTGCAGGCTGCCCGAGGGCCGCAGCGGCTGCTCCCCCAGGTTCTTCACCGCGCCCGTCTGCGCGTCGAGGAACCACGCCTGGTACGGTCCGACGGCCGCGTAGTAGTTCCCCGCGCTGAAGGGAACGATGAGGTTCACCACGCCGTCGAAGGTGCGGCCCGTCCACCGGCGGTCGGTCCCGGTGCATTGGCTGCCCATGGGGCTCGTCGAGCACGCGAGGATCGTCGTGCGCACGGTGCCCGAGACGTCCACTGACAAGAGCGGGAGCACGATGATTCTGCCGTCGCGGTTGAGCGCGGCGTACGGGGTGATCGGCTGATTGAGCTCGGGGAAGTTCTGCTGGAAAACGACCGGCGGGCCCTGCGGGTTGCCGACGCCGTTCACCAGGTCCCCGGTGAAGAAGTTGTACTTGAAGACGACGATCTTCCCGACGCGCGTCCCGATGTCGAACTGCCAGGTGGACAGAATCACCGTCTGGTCGCCCTCGTTGACGACGGGCGTCGAGTTGATGAAGCCGGCGGCGGGCTTCACCCACTGCACCGGGTTCGCGCCACCCATGGGGTTCAGCTTGGCCGCCACCGGCGTCGTGTTGCTGCCGGTGATGTCGGACCAAAAGATGCCGCTGCCGTCGCGCGCGACGCCCATGCGCTGGAACTTGCCTTCGACGAAGGCCGTCACGTTGAGGCCCGAGTCGACCGCGTAGGCGCCTACGTTGGGCTGCATCACCCACCGCGTGCCCGTCACCGGGCTGCGCTCGCTGATCTCCGTATCGTAGCTGCAGGCGTACGGAATGCTGTCGTTGTAGGCGATGATCTCCCCGTTGGTGTTCACCCGGCCGAGCGCGGTGCCGATGTTGGTGCCCACGCAGCCGAGGAACGTCGTCGGCGAGCCGCCCAGGCCGCCTTCGGCCACGAAGGCGTCGGGCAACACCTGAGTACCGCCGAGGCTCAGCTTGCTGGCCACCGGGAAGAAGCGGACACCCACCGGCTGCGAGGTGTTGGTGCGCCCGTCGGCGCAGACGACCCTGGCGGTCAGCGTGAGCGACGCCGCGATGCCCAGCTTCGAGTACAGGTTCGAGAAGAGCGACGCGGGCAGCGTGAAGTCCGTCGGGCTCTTCGTGTAGTTCGCGTCGGCGAGGAAGGTGCCGGCCTGGAGGATCTGCACCTGCGTGACGTCGGTGCAGCCGCTCACGTTGACGCGCCCCTTGATCTCCCCGCCGATCACCGTCGGCTCCGCCACCGTGAGGAACACCTGCGGCGGCGGCGGGGGAGGCGGCGGTGGCGGGGTCGGCGAGCCGCAGGCCCCCACCAGCACCACCGCGAGGGTCGCAGGCCAGACGGAGTGGCGCATGGGCTACTTCTCCAGCACGATGAATTCCACGCGGCGATTCAGCTCGCGGCCCCGCGCGGTGAGGTTCGGTGCAACCGGCTTGGAGTCACCATAGCCCACCGACTCGATCCGCTGCGCCTCGATGCCCTGTGCGATGAGGTAGTCGGCCACCGCACGCGCGCGATCCTCGGACAGCTTCTGGTTCGCGTCCTTCTTGCCGCGGTTGTCCGTGTGGCCCTCGACGCGCACGCGCTTCACGCCGTTCTTGATGATCGCGTCCACCACCTGCGCCAGCAGGTTGAAGCTGTCCGCGAGGATGACGGACTTGCCCGACTGGAAGTGGACCTGCTGGAGGATCTCGATCTTGTCGCCCTTGAAGATGACGAGGGGCTTCTTCGGCGCGGGTACCAGCTCGAAGGCGACGGCCATGGTGGCGCCCGGCGTCACCTGCACCTCGCGGGTCTGCGCGAGGAAGCCGTCCGCGGTGGCGTTCACCACGTACTTGCCGGCGGGCAGCTCGGCCTCGGCCGGCGCGTCGCCCGTCTCGAGCTGCGCGGAGCCGGCGCCCTCGAAGTCGCCCTGGATCGCGATCTGCGCCTTCACCGGCTTCTTCGCCGCGGTGGCGGTGATGGCGAACTTCGCCTTCTTCACGTCGGGCTCGAGCACCAGGGCCACCTTCGGCAGCGGCTTCGCCGGGTCGGCGGGGAGCTCCACCGTCTGCTCAGCGCTCTTGTAGCCGTCGCGCGAGGCCTTCAGCGTCACCTTCGGGCCCTTCACCTCCTGCGTGGTGAACGCGCCCTTGTCATCGCTGGCCACGCGCGGGCTCCCCGCGATGTCGATCAGCACGCCGGCCACCGGCTTGCCCGACTCCTTGTCGGTGACGGTGCCCGCCAGGCGCGGCGGCGGCTTGACCGTCTCCTCCTTCTTCAGGCGGACCGTCTCGATCCGCTTGATCTCGCCGCGCTGGAAGGGATCGATGGCGAAGGCCGCCGACACGTAGAAGTTCCACGGCGGCGTGGCCGGCACGCCCAGGCCCACCTTGCGCGACAGGCCGATGTTCACGCCCGAGGTGACGGTGAGATCCTTCACCGCGGTGATCTTCGCCCCGAGGTTCAGGTTCTGCGGCATCGCCTCGGTGGTGCCGACCGGCTGCGTGTCCGGGCCGATGAGGCCGCCCGCCGGCACGCCCAGCGGTGCGGACAGCGTGTACTCGATGAACGGCGTGGCGAATGGCAGCGGCACCTCGACCGCGAGGCCGAAGGTGATGCGGTGGTATTCGTTGATGCCGAGCGCGAACTGCTCCGACGCGTTGAGCGTCTGGTTGGTGATGAGCCCCGCCGTGGAGTCGAAGGTGAAGCCGAGCGCCGCCGTCGACACGAGGGGCACGCTCTTCGACAGCGCGCGCCAGTCGTACGTCGCGAGCAATGTCGGCTTGAAGCCGAAGGCGAACTTGTCGACGCCCTGGTTGCCGACGCCCGAGAAGGTGAGCAGCCGCAGGTCGGCGCCAGCCCAGAAGCCGTTGAAGAACTGGTAGCTGCCCTTGATGCCCAACGTGAGATCGCCGAGCGCCTGCAGCAGGTTGGGCGACGTCTTGTTGTTGGTGTTCGCCGACGCGCCATAGGCCAGGAAGACCTCTCCCCAGGTGAAGGGCTGGAAGCTGGCCGCGAAGGTGATGCCCGAGCGGATGTTCTGCGCCCCCCGCACCGGGAAGTCGCCCTGGTTGAAGTACTCCCCGAGGAACGAGACGCGGACCACGCCCTTCGCCCCAAGCCGCGCGGACGGCACGAAGACGGTGCCGATGCCGTACTGGCCCACGCTGACGCGGGAGTTCTCCGGCGCGTTCCACGCGTTGCCCCACGTCGACGGGCTGTGCGGCTCCGTGCCCGGCTCGTAGCTCTCGCGCTGCGCGACGATCGGGTACTGGTCGAACTCGGTGCCGCCGTCCGCGGCCGGCTTCGGCGCCGCCGCCGCGGGCTTCGGCGCGGCCGCCGCGGGCTGCGCGGCGGGCTTCGCCGGCGCGGGCGCGGGCTTCGCGACAGGCGTCGTCGCCGCTGGGGCGGGCTCGGGCGCCGGCTTGGGCTGGGGTTGCGGCTGCGCGGCGGGCGCCGGCGGGAAGGTGCTCCACTCGTCAGACGCCTGGGCTGCGGCGACGGCGGAGACGACCAGGAAGAACGCGAGCAATGTACGGTGCATGGGACCTGTGTGGGTGGCGGTCGGCCGGCACGCGACCATAGCCCCCGCCGGACGGCACCGGAATTTCAGAATGCAGGACGCATTTCCCCACATGCCGCCCGAAGCACGCTTCCTGCGTGGTGGGGTTAGACTCCGGGCGTGGCATCCTCGGGCCGCGTGATCGTCGTCGGTGGCCGGGCGAGCGCTCTCGCCGAGCGTTTGTCCGCGCGCGGCTACGAGTGCGAGACGATCTCGCGGGTGACGCAGCTGCAGAAGGTGGGGCTGGCCGATGCGGTGGTGCTGTCCACCACGGGGCGGGGCGCGAAGGCGGCGGTCGACGCCGTCCGCCGGGCGCCGGCGCTCCGCACGCTGCCGGTGCTGCTGGACGGGGCGCAGGTGCCTCGCGCGATCGCGCGGCGGCTCGACGTCGACGCCACGTTCGACTCGCCGGAGGCGCTCGAGCGGCAGCTTTCGGCGAGCCTCAAGGCGCGGCGGGCGGCCCAGCGCGACGAGCTGGTTCGCGCGCGGCTGGAGCTGCTCCTGGAGCTGGCGCGCGATCGGCGCTCCGAGACGGTCGACGAGCGGGCCCGGCGCCTCACGGCGCGGCTGCGGACCGTGCTGGGCTGCGAACAGGTGCAGGCGCTCAAGCTGGAAGGGCAGGGCCCGAGGCGCGCCTTCCTCCTCGACGAGGGCGCGCGGCTGCCGGTCGACCTCGCGGTGGCGCCGTCGCTGCGCCGGGCGCTCGAGCTGCGTGAGCCGGTGGCATCGGAGGCCGGCTGGGTGGTGCCGCTCCCGCTGGAGGGCGACGGCGTGGCGGCGCTGGTGCTCAAGCGCAAGCGCCCGCTCGAGCGCGAAGAGCGCGACTTCCTCGAGGCCCTCGCGGTGCCGTTGCGCGACGCCGCCGAACGCGCCGACGCGCGCGATCTCGAGGCGCGCACGCGCGCGTCGCTCGAGGCGGCCTACGTCGAGCGCTACCGCGAGCTGAACGAGGCGAACAACCGCTTGAAGGCGCTCGACCGGAAGAAGAACGAGCTGCTCGCGGTGCTGACCCACGACCTCCGCGCGCCGCTCAACGTGCTCATCGGCCATGCGCACCTGCTCCTCACCGATCCGCAGCTCACCGGGGCCCAGAGGACGAGCGCCGAGGTCATCCAGCGGACGAGCAAGAAGGTGCTCGATCTGGTGGAGAACCTCCTCGAGAAGAGCCGCGGCGAGGACGGCCGCATCGTCCTCTTCACCCGCACCATGGACGTCTCCGAGACGTGCCAGGAGACGGTGAGGGATCTGCAGATCCTCGCCCGCGAGAAGGGCGTCACGCTCCGCGCCGAGGCGCCGCTGAGCCTCCCGGTGCTGGGCGACGAGCAGAAGATCCGCCAGGTGCTGCAGAACCTGATCACCAACTCGCTCACCCACGCGAAGGGCCTCACGCGGCTGGTGGTGCGCGCGCGGTTGAAGACGCGACCCGATGGCGACGTGGCGCTGGTCGAGGTGCGGGACGACGGCCTGGTGGAGGATCCGAACGACCTGCTGCTGGCCTTCGAGCGCTCGCGCGGTCTGGGCCTGGCGATCTGCCGCGACTACGTCGAGCGCCACGGCGGCGAGATCTGGGCCGAGGCACCGCCCGAGGGCGGCGCGCTCTTCTCGTTCACGCTGCCCATCAAGGTCGAGGCCGAGCGCCGCGCGCCCGAGGCCCGCACGGACGCGCCGCTCGTGCTGCTCGCAGAGGACGACCCGGTGCTGCTGCGCGTCGCGTCGATGGGCCTGTCGGGCCACTACCGCGTCGAGGTCGCGAAGGACGGCGACGAGGTGCTCCGCCGCGCCCGCGCGCTGCAGCCCGACGCCATCGTCATGGACGCCTTCATGCCGAACAAGGACGGCCTCGAGGCGCTGCGCGAGCTCAAGGGCGACGCGTCGACGCGCGAGATCCCCGTGGTGCTGATCGCCGGCAGCCAGGAGATCTCCGACAAGTTGCGCACGCTGGATCTCGGCGCCGTGGACACGCTGACCAAGCCGTTCGCGCTGTCCGCGCTGCTCACGCGGGTGAGCGCGGCGCTGCAGCGCTCGCGTGCCCGGCCCTCGGTGCCGGCCGGCCCCGGCAACGATCCCGAGACGGGTCTCTTCGACCACGTCGGCATCGTCAACCGGCTGCACCAGGAGATCTCCCGCAGCGTGCGCTACGGGCGGCCGCTGACGCTCGCGGTGCTGAAGCCGGCCATGCCGCCGGGCCCTCGGGTGCAGGACTGCGTCAACCTGGTGCGTCGCGAGTTGCGTTCCCCGGACGTGGTCGGCCACCTCGGCCACGGCACGCTCGCGCTCCTCCTGCCGGAGACGCCGATCGACGCGGCGCGCCCGCTGGTGGCGCGGCTGTGCGCGCGGCTGGAGGCCGCGCAGGTGTCGTACCGTTCGCGCATGGCCGACGTGCGCGAGTCCGCGGGCGAGGGCGAGGCGGAGGCGGTGCTGGAGCAGTTGTTGTCCTGATGGTGATGGTCTGAAGGAAGCGAGCTGGAGTGCCCCCCGTGAGCCCCTCGATGATGGATCGCCTGCGCGCCGAAAAGGCGTCGCTGTCGCGGGCCTCGCGCCGGACGCAGCGCCTGTGGCTCAAGCTGCTCGCGCTGGCGCTGTGGGCCACGCCGCTCTCCGCGGGCCAGCCGCGGCGGCCCGCCGTCGACTTCTCGGCGATGCAGGAGGCCATGGGCTCGCCGCAGGACCAGGGCGTGTACCCGTCGGCCGCGTCCTACGCGCACTTCCTGAAGGCGCGGCTCGCGCACCACGACGGCGCGCACCGCGTGGCGCTCGACGAGCTGCGGCTGGCGCTCGCGTCCGACGACGCGAACCCGTACCTGATGACGGAGCTCGCCGAGCAGTACGCGCGCCTGTCCGAGCTCGATCGCGCCGAGCAGCAGCTCAAGCGCGTCGTCGAGCGCTACCCGAACTACGCGCCCGCGCAGCTGCTCATGGGCCGCGTGCTGTACGAGTCCAACAAGACGACGCGCGCCCGCGCGCACCTCGCCCGCGCCATCAAGCTGAGACCGGCCGATCCCGAAGCGTACCTGGTGCTCACGCAGGTGTGGCTCGACCAGGGGCGCGTGGACGACGCGGTGCGGGTGGTGGAGAACCTGGGCGCGGCGGTGCCCGGCGAACCGATCGGCTACCGGCGACTGGGGCTGGCGCTGGCCGAGCGGGGCGACGCGCGCGCCGAGAAGCTTTTGTCCCGCGCCGTCGATCGCGATCCGGGCGACGTGGAGTCGTGGGTGGCGCTGTCCAGGCTGCACGAGGCCGCCGGGCGCGTCCAGAAGGCGCTCGAGGCGCTCGAGCGCGCGCTGGAGAACGAGCCCGACAACCAGGACGTGCTCCTCGCCGCCGGCCGCCTCGCGCTGCGGCTGGAGAAGCCCGCGGAGGCGCGCGCGTGGTTCGAGCAGCTCTTGTCCCTGGGCAGCGATCCCGAGGTCGCCGTGAAGGTGGCCTTCAGCTACCTGTCGATGCGGCAGCTGGAGGCCGCGGCCGACGTCCTCGACAAGGCGCGCGCGCAGGGCCAGGAGCCGCGGCTCCACTTCTACGCGGGCCTGGTGCACGAGCGCCGCCGCGCCTGGCAGAAGGCGCTCGAGGCCTTCGAGGCGCTGCCGCCTGCGGTGGGCGACCTCTTCTACGAGGGGCGGCTCCACCGGGCGATGGCGCTGTCCTCGCTGGGCCAGCACAAGGCCGCGCTCGACGCCTTCCGCAAGCTGGGCGAGGAGCGGCCGCAGCTGCCGGGCCTGAGCGCCGGGTGGGCTCGGGCGCTGGAGCGCGCCGGGCAGCCCCGCGAGGCCGAGGCGATGTTGGTGAAGCTGCTCGGGCAGGGCCCGGGCTCCGAGGCGCTCGAGGCCGTGACCGGCTTCTACGAGCGGCAGGGGCGGCTCGGCGACGCCGTCGCGCTGTACCAGGCCGAGCTCGGCAAACGCCCCGACGACGAGTCGCTGCGCTTCGCGCTGGCCGTCGCGCTGGAGCGCACCGGGGCGTGGGCGCGCGCGGTGGAGGAGATGAAGGTGTTGGTGGTGGCCAACCCGCGGAACGCGCCGGCGCTCAACTTCATCGCCTACACGCTGGCCGAGCGCGGCGGCGATCTCGACGAGGCCGAGCGCCTCATGAAGCTGGCGCTGTTGGTGCGCCCCGACAGCCCCGCGTACCTCGACTCCATGGGCTGGGTGCTGCACAAGAAAGGCGAGACCGCCGGCGCCCTCGACTTCCTCGAGCGCGCGGTGGCCAGCGCCCCCGACGAGCCCACGCTGCTCGAGCACCTCGGCGAGGCCTCGCTGAAGGGCGGGCGGAAGGCCCGCGCCCTCGAGGTCTTCCGCCGGGCGGTGGAGCTGCTCAAGGACAACCCGGAGTCGGCCGAGCGGCCGACGCAGCGGGCCGATCTCGAGCGGAAGCTGAAGTTGCTCACGCCCTGAGGCCCCGTACCGTAAAGTCGCCGGCCGCATGGCTCGGCACGACGAGGGCTATTTCTCTTCGAAGGACGGCACGCGGCTCTTCTGGCGGTCCGCGGCGCCCGACGGCGAGGCGACGGCGATGGTCGCCGTGGTGCACGGCTACGGAGATCATTCCGGCCGCTACACCCGCACCATGGACGACCTCGCGGCGCGCGGCTTCTCCACGCTGGCGGTCGACTACCGCGGGCACGGCAAGGCCGACGGCAAGCGCGCCGACTGTCAGAAGTGGACCGACTACCTCGACGACATGGCCGTCTTCTGGCGCCGGGTGCGCGAGGCGGCGGGCGCGCTGCCCACCTTCGTGCTGGCGCACTCCCACGGCGCGCTGATCGCGACGCACTGGGCAGCCAGCAAGCCCGAGGGCCTGAAGGGCCTCGTTCTCTCGGCGCCGTACTACAAGCTGGCGCTCGCGGTGCCGCCGCTCAAGCTGTTCGGCGCGAAGCTGATCAAGGGCCTCATGCCCGGCTTCCAGATCGGCAACGAGCTGAAGCCCGACCAGCTGTCGCGCGACCCGGCCTGGCAGAAGGCGACGGCGGAGGACCCGCTGTACCTCCACGTCACCACGCCGCGCTGGTTCTTCGAGCACACGGCCGCGCAGGACCGGCTGGCGGGCCTGGGCAGCGCCATCACCCAGCCGCTCCTCATGCTGGCGGGCAGCGCCGACCCGATCGCCTCGATGCCCGCGGCGAAGGCCTTCTTTGAGACGGTCGCCTCGAAGGACAAGACGTGGAAGGAGTACATTGACTTCCGGCACGAGGTGATGAACGAGGTCGGCCGCGAGCAGGTGCTCGACGACATCTCGCGATGGATTTCCGCGCATCGCTAGCGTACGGTGCCGCGCGGCGTCAGAGGTCGTTTGAAGTCCCCCAAGGTTCGGGAATCACGGACGAATGGCAAGCACTGACCAGATCAACATCATCGGCAAGGGCATCACCATCCGCGGCAGCCTCACGGGCGGTGGCGACCTGGTCGTCGAGGGGCGCGTCGAGGGCCAGGTGAACCTGAAGAACCACCTGACCATCGAGGCGTCGGGCATCGTCGAGGCGGACATTCGCGCCGACGATCTGACCATCAACGGCACCGCCAGCGGCAACATCGACGCCATCACCAAGGTGTCGATCAACCAGTCGGCGAAGGTGAACGGCGACATCAAGGCGTCGCGCGTCGTCATCGAAGACGGAGCGGTGTTCAACGGCTCCATCGAGATGGACGTGAAGCTGCCCGACGACATCTGAGGCAGGGGCGTCCGCGACACCACCCGCATTTTTTCAAGCTGCACGCGAAGGAAGGCACATGGCGAACACGATCATCGGCTCGAGCATCGTCATCGACGGGGAGATCTCCGGCGACGAGGATCTCGTCATTCAGGGGACGGTGAAGGGGAAGATCTCGCTCAAGGAGAGCCTCTTCGTCGAGGCGTCGGGCGTGGTCGAGGCCGACATCGAGGTGCAGAACGTGGAGATCGGCGGCCGGGTGACGGGCAACATCGTCGCCACCGACAAGGTCGAGCTCAAGGCCGACTGCCGCGTGGTGGGCGACGTGCGCGCCCCGCGGATCCTGATCGCCGACGGCGCCAGCTTCAAGGGCAACGTCGACATGGACGTCAAGGAGCGTTGAGCCACCATGGCCGCGACCAAGGAGTTCGGTTCGTCCGAGTCGACGATCATCGGGCCGTCGATCCTCATCAACGGCAAGCTGTCCGGTGACGAGGATCTCACTGTCCGCGGCCGGGTCGAGGGCGAGTTGTCCCTCACCCGCACGCTGATCGTCGAGCCTTCGGGCATCGTGAAGGCGAACGTCGAGGTGAAGAACGCGATCGTCTCCGGTGTGGTGGTGGGCAACATCACCGCGACGGAGTCCGTGGAGCTGACCCGCGAGGGCCGCATGGTGGGGGACATTCGCTCGCCGCGCGTGATCATCGTCGACGGGGCCAGCTTCCGCGGCCGCGTGGACATGGGGAACGCGGAGCCGCGGCCCGCGTCGGAGCGCCCGGCGACCCGGCCGGCGTACCGACCGGCCACCGCGACGCGCCCGGCGGCCACCGCCGTCGCGCGCCCGCCGCCCGCCCCGGCGAA
>JBFMAB010000005.1:0-14898 GCA_040755835.1 Myxococcota bacterium | reverse complement strand
GGCGCAGGCCGCCGAGCAGGCACGGCTCGCGAAGGCCGAAGCCGAGACGGAGCGGAAGCGCCAGGATGCCGAGGCCGATCGGCGGCGCCGCCAGCGCGAGCTCGAGGCCGCGGCCGCGCTGACGCCCTCGCCCGCCGAACTGGCCGCCTCGGGCCGCAAGGCGCGGGTCACCTTCGTCGGCTTCAAGCAGACGGACGGCGTGGGGAAGATCTTCCTGCGCACCACGTCTGCGGTCCGCTATTCGGTCGGCGAGGACGAGGATCGCAAGGTGGTCGTCACGCTCGAGCGCACGGAGATCGACCTGCCGAACAACGAGCGGATCCTCGACACGTCCTTCTTTGACACCGCGGTGTCACTGGTGAAGCCCGAGGCGATCTCCGACGAGCGGGTGCGCGTCACCATCAGCCTCAAGCAGGCCGTCGCCTACCGGGCGAGCCAGCAGGGCAACGAGCTGGTGCTGGAGTTCGAGCGCCCAGAGTGAGAAGACGGCCGGGCCGGCATCGAAGGGTGAGGGGCCTTGAACGTCGTCGCGCTGATGCTGCCGCTCGTGATCGCCGCGCCGCCCGCGCCCGACGGCGCCCCGGTCGAGACCGTCGAGCTCACGCTTTCGGCCGAGCGCGTGCTGCACGACGGGAAGGCGAACCGCACCACCGCCGAGGGCCGGGCGCGCCTCGCGGGGCCCGACACCGCGCTGTCGGCGGATCGCATCGTCTACGACCGCGCGCAGGCCGCCGCGACCGCCACCGGCCACGTCGTCGCGCGCCTCACCCGGGGCGGGCTGGTGGCGATCACCGCCGACGTCGTCACCCTGCGCTTCGACGGCGAGGAGGTCCGCGAGGTGTTCCTCCTCGACGGGCGGGCGGTGTCGAAGACGGACACCACGAAGGAGGCGCTGCTGGCGGCGGACACGCCCGAGGCCGTGGCGGCGCTGGGGCGCACCACCGCGCTGCTCGAAGGCAACCACCTCGAGCGCGACGGCTCGCGGTGGAAGGTGGAGCACCTCGAGCTGGTGCCCTGCGAGTGCAACTTCGAGGAGCCTTCGTGGTCCATCACCGCGTCGTCGGCCACCATCGACACCGGGGCCGAGCGGGTGGCGATCGTCTCGCCCGTCGTCCGCGTGAAGCAGGTGCCGGTGCTGTGGTTGCCGTGGCTGTCGCTGCCGATGACCGATCGCCAGACGGGTCTCCTCTTCCCGAGGCCCAACTACACGCAGCTGAACGGCTTCAGCCTGGAGCAGCCCGTCTTCGTCACGTTGGGGCGCAGCGCTGACGTGACGCTGACGCCCGGCCTCTTCACCGGCGGCACGGGCGACTCCGGCGTCGCGGGGCCGAGGCTCCTCGGCGAGCTGCGCTACGTGCCGTCCTACCGCGCGCAGGGCCGGCTCACGCTGGGCGTGCTGTACGACGCGCGCGCCGAGCGCGATCCCGTCGTTCCCGGCCTCACGGGCCCCAACCCGCGCGGCCTGCGCGGGGAGGGCAGCTGGCAGCACCTGCAGGACTTCGATCACGGCTTCGGCGTGCGCCTCGACGCGCGCGGGTACACTGACGGCTTCTACAACCGCGACGTCACGCCCGACGTCGTCGCCAGCACCACCGGCTACCTCCGCAGCACCGCGCTCGCGCTGCACCGCGGCGCCGATCACCTCCTGTCGCTCGACGTGACGCTGCGGCAGGACCTCGCGTACGGCTACGACTGGCTCGGCCGCGCGCCGGCGATCGCCGGCAGCACCGCGCCCGCCTTTGGGCCCAACCCGCTCCAGCGCCTGCCCGCGCTCACCGTCACCGCGCCCACCAAGCGGCTCGTCGGCCCGCTCGCGCTCGACGTGCAGGCCGACGCGGTGCGCCTCGCGCCCCTCTTCGGTGCCAGCGGCGACGAGGGCCCCGCCGCGCGCGAAGGGCGGCTCGTGGACGACGCCGGCGCCGAGTGGTCCTTCGAGTGCCTGCGCGAGCGGCTGTACTTCCCTTCGGCGGTGTCCGCCGCGTGCGGCCTCACCGGCGCGGACAAGGTGGGGCAGGGCGACCGCGTCTTCCAGCCCGGCGAGCGCGAGGCGCGCGATCGGCTGACGATCCTCCCGCGGCTCTCGGTGGCGGGTACGCCGGGCGACGTGGTGTCGCTGTCGGCCTTCGCCGGCTACCGGCAGACGGCGTGGCTGGGCGAGGTGACGGGCCGCACCTGGGCGCGCGGCTACCCGCTGCTGGGCGCGCGCGCGGAGACGGAGCTGGGGCGCACGTTCGCCTCGGGTGCGCTGCGGCACGCGATCACCCCGGTGGTGGAGGTGCGCGCGGTGCCCGTCGTCGTGCGCGGCAGCAACAACGCCGACGCCGAGCCCGTCGCCTACGACGAGGTCGATCGATCGATCCCCAACGCCCCGCCGACCGCGCGCGTGCAGGCGACCGCTGAGCTGCGGCAGCGCGTAGCCCGGCCCGGCGGCGTCGCGGCCTTCCGCTTCGACCTGGGGCAGGGCGTCGAGCTCGTCGCACCGGAGCGCGTCGGAGCGGCGCTCGCCGAGAGCTACGCGCGCGCCACCTTCTCGTCCGGCTGGGTGAACGCCGAAGTGTCCGCGCGGGTCGACCCGGTGACACCGCGGCTGACGCGCCTGTCCGCCGCCTGCAGCGTGGACGACGGGCGCGGCCACGCCGCGTACGCCGCGTACGACAACCTCCTCGACGATGGATCGAATCGCACCCGCGCGCCGATCGATCTCCTCTTCGGGCCCCTGGTTCCCGCCTCGGCGACCGCGCGCTCCAGCCTGCTGTCCGGCGGCGTGCGTTGGCAGTTCGGCCCGGTCGGCGCGCGGTACGATCTGCTCTTCCTCGATCGCCTCAGGGGCAGCGAAGAGCGCCTCTCGCTCGCGCAGCACACGCTGGGCTTGTCCTGGGCGCCGGCCTGTGACTGCTGGCGCCTCGAGGTCTTCGCCACCCAGCGCCTCAGGGCCGACGGCACGTATGGCTTCCCCGATGTCGGTGCGACGCTCACCGTGAGCCGTTTCGGCAGCATCGGCATCGGCCGCTGACGGTCGTCTCTCCTTGACCGTTTGCGATCCGCCTTCGAAGATGCGAGGGCTTACACGCCTCACTGTCCCTCTCGGGGAGTACCAAGCCCAATGCGCGTTCGCCTGCTCGCCCTGATGGCCCTTGCTGCGCTGCCCGCCTGTGGCCCGTCTGGCCCCGCGGTGATGGAGTTCGTCGAGATCAGCCCCACGCAGCCCCGCATCGGCGACGTCGTGACGGTGCGCTTCAAGTTGCTGGATTACCGCGGGCTTCCGCTCGCCGGCGCCGGCGTCGACTTCAAGCTGCAGTCGGACAAGGCGGGTGTCACCCTGAGCCCGACCTCGGCCACCTCGCTCAAGGGCTCCGGCTTCGCGGAGACGCAGGTGGTGGCCAGCACGCGCGTCAACTCGGTCATCGTGGTCGCCACATCGGGCGACAAGTCGGTTCTGTCGCCGCCGATCACCTTCGCGGGGACGGTGCCCAACGGCCGCCAGTTCACCTTCCAGTGCGGCGAGATCGCCGGCCTCGGTTCCGGTGGCCGGCACGCGATCGGCGCGTATGATCAGTCGCGCAACCTGATCGCGGGCGTGAAGATCCAATGCTCGGCGCACGCGGGCGATCGGAACGGCGACGGCGTCGAGGGCGCGTTGATCTCCTTCATGACCGAGGCCGGCACCATCGGCCCGACCGAGACCACCAGCGCGGACGCGGTCGGCAGCGCCAGCATCATCCACAAGACGTCGTACCCGCTCCCGGTCGACGTCCCGCCGGAGCAGTTCTCGTGGACGCCGATCATCGACACCACGCACACGGGCCACTACCTCGTCCCGCTGTGGATGGAGCCGTACAACTGGGTCGAGAATCCGCTCAACCCCGGCACAGCGCCCACGCTCCGTGAGCCGCGCCGGCCCGACCCGATCCGCCTCAAGCCGGACGGCAGCGGCCGCTACGAGAACAACCCGCGCGACAACCTGGTGACGCTCATCGCCGTCACGTCGGGCGAGGAAGGCTTCACCGACTCGAACAACAACGGCCGCTACGACCAGGGCGAGCCGTTCGACGATCTCACGGAGCCCTTCGTCGACGGCAACGACAATGGCACCTGGGATCCCGAAGAGCGCTTCATCGACATCGACGGAGACGGCACCTGGGACGGCAAGAACGACCAGTGGGATTCGAACACGCTCATCTGGACCGAGGAGAAGGTCCTCTGGACGGGCATCCCCGCGGACCAGGACATCGTGACCGTGCCGATGCCGGTCGTGCCCGGACACCGCCCCGTCTTTCTGCCGATCAGCCCCAACCGCATTGATCTCAAGTGCCCCGGCACCGGTGGTCTCTGCGCGCAGGCCGGCGACCCGACCAACGGCTACCTGCCGGTCGACGTCGTCGGCTACGTGGCCGATCCCTGGTTCAACTCGATCGCGCAGAACGGCGACGGGGACAAGTGCTCGATCCTCGAGGACGACGACTCGCCCATCGCCGTGAAGAACGGCGCCACCGCGGGCATCGTCTTCACGTACCCCGCCGGCCGCTACCTGCGCTTTTCCATCGCCGACAAGCGCGACCCGAACGTGCCGGCCGACCAAAACGTGCCGCGCCGCAGCCCGGCGATCGGCTTCAAGGCGATCATCTACTGCTCGTACACCGCCAGCCCGCTGGACTCGTACAACATCCTCATCACCGCGGGCTCGGTGACCGGCACCATCGAGTGACGCTGCCGGGTGACGGCCCGGCGCCCCGCTCCATCGCTCGCGCTTGCCGCGGCCCCGCGTTGGGGTAGGGTGCGCGGAGGCTGATTCTGGAATCAATGCGCGCCGGCCAACCTCCCGGCGCGTCTGCGCGAGGCGAGCTTCGGTCGTGGCGGCACGTCGAGAGAGCAACGGGAAGGGGAGCCGGGCGTCGAAGAGCCGCGCCGAGCGCGAGGCGGAGCGCCGGAAGGCGATCCTGCGGGCGGCGGTCGATGTGTTCTCGAAGAAGGGGTACCACGGCTGCCGCATCGCCGACGTGGCGCGGGAAGCGGGCGTCGCCTACGGGCTCGTGTACCACTACTTCAAGAACAAGGACGAGCTGCTCGAGTCGGTGTTCGAGAGCGGCTGGACCGGCTTCCTGTCGCGGGTCCAGGCGGAGATCGAGAAGGACGTGCACGTGGCCGCGCGGGTCCGCGGGATCGTCCACGTGGCGTTCGACGCGTACCGGCGCGATCACCGCGGCGTGAAGGTGCTGATCCTGGAAGTCGGGCGGAGCCCGGCGGGCGGCGCGGTCAACCGCGGCGGCGCCTTCACCCAGGTGGTGTTGGGCGCGGCGGAGATGTTCCGCGAGGCGCAGCGGCGCGGGGAGATCCCGCCGCAGATCGATCCCTCGCTCACGGCGGTGATGCTCTTCGGCGCCATCGAGATGGGCCTGACCGCCTTCATCCTGGGGATCCTCGACCGGCGGGACGGCGCGGCGATCGATCGCGCCGCGCACCAGGTGGCCGAGACGTTCCTGAGCGGGATCCTCGGCTCGGGCCAGGCGCTCGCCGTGGGGGAGACGCACGCATGGACGGAGAAGTCCGGTACGAAGTCGAAGCAGGAGCAGCTCGGCTGACCATCGACCGGGAGGCGGCGCGCAACGCGCTCTCACCGGGCGTCGTCGCGGGGCTGCTCGAGGGGCTCGGGCGGGCCGACGCCGATCCGGCGGTGCGGGTGATCGTCCTCACGGGCGCGGGGCAGAAGGTCTTCTGCGCGGGCGGCGACCTCGGTGGCGTGTCCGGCGAGGGCTTCCTCGCGATGCACGACGCGCGACGCGGCTACGGCCAGCTGCTTCTCGGCTTCCAGAGCGTGTCGAAGCCCACCATTGCCCGGGTGAATGGCCACGCGTTGGCGGGCGGGCTCGGGCTGGTGCTGGCGTGCGATCTCGCGGTGGCGGTGGACTCGGCGGGCTTCGGCACGCCGGAGATCGATCGCGGCCTCTTCCCGATGATGGTGATGGCGCTTTTGCAGCGGCATGTCGGCCGCAAGCGCGCGCTCGAGTTGGTGCTGACGGGCGACCGGCTCACCGCGCAGCAGGCGCTCGACTGGGGCCTCGTGAGCCGCGTGGTGCCGGCGGCCGACCTGGACCAGGCGACCGGCGCGCTCGCCCAGAAGCTGGCGGGCAAGAGCAAGGCGATCGTCGCGCTGGGGCGACGCAGCTTCTTCACCGCCGAGGACCTGCCACTCACGCAGGCCGTCGAGTTCCTCTCGGCGCAGCTGTCGCTCAACGTGCTGACCGAGGACGCGGCCGAGGGCGTCACCGCCTTCCTCGAGAAGCGCCCGCCGAAGTGGAACGACAAGTAGCGCCTCAGCGGCCCGCGTCGGTCGGCACGGAAGGCGGCGCCGGGGCCTCGCCGAACTCGAGGCCCAGCAACGCCTCGCCGTTCACCCAGCGCCCGTCCAGCTTGACGCCCCAGTGCAGGTGCGGGCCGGTGACACGGCCCGTCCTGCCCACCAGGCCCAGCAGCTGGCCCTTCTTCACCACCTCGCCGTCCTTCACCTCGAACTTCGACAGGTGGAAGTAGGCGGTGAAGAGCCGGCCGCCGTGGTGCAGCAGCACGGTGTTGCCCGACGCGAAGCAGTCGCGCACCAGCACCACCTCGCCGTCATTCGAGGCGTAGACGGGCGCGCCGACGCGCCCGTCGAGATCCATGCCGAAGTGCTGGCTCTGCTTCTTGCCGTTGAGCAGTCGAAGGTCGCCGAAGGGCGCCGTCACCTCGGCCGCGCGCGGCCAGGCGAAGTCGTCCGAGAAGAGCCATGGCTCGAAGTCGCGGTCGAAGGCCTCCGCGAAGGCCTTCGTGTCCGCGGCGGAGCGGGCGCGGTCCTTCTTCGAGAGGCTGGTGAAGCGCCGGGCGACGGTCAGTTCGCGCTTGCGGAAGTTGGCCGGGAGCACGTCGAGGCTGCCCTGGATCACGCGCCGGCCCGCCTCGTCCACCACCAGGAGCTCGAGCGGAAGGGCGCCGGGCGTCGTCTCGACCGGCAGCCCCACCAGGGCCTGGTAGCCCGCGTGGAACGGCAGGAAGGTGAGCTCCGACGAGCCGAGGCGCCCACTGGGGGCCTCGGTCACGCCGGTCACCGTCACCAGGATGGGATCGCCGGGGCGGGCGGCGCCGGGCTGCAGGCGCACCTCGGCGCCCCCCAGCGCCACCGCGACCGCCAGCGGGAGCAGCGTCACTGCGTGATGAGGATCGTCGACCCGTTGAAGTCGCCGGTCGCCACCTGGCCCCACGCCGTCTGGTAGCCCGTGCTGCCGGACTGGTCGGCAGGCAGGGTGATGCGAATCGCCGTGTTCGACGGCAGGCCCCCCGGGGGAATGCCGAAGGAGTTGATGCGGTAGCGCGAGCCGTAGGTGTTGGTGCGGCAGGTGAAGGTGCTGGTCCTCGCGTCGTACGTCTCCTCGGCCAGATCGATCACGAAGCCCGCGGTGAAGGGCGAGCCCACCTCGCCGGGGTCGCCGCCGCCGACCGAGCCGTTGCCGTTGAGGTCCGCCGAGAAGAAGGCGCGGCCCTGCGGCCCGCCGAGGAAGCTGAGCGGCGTGTCGAACTTCACGAACAGCTCGTCACCGGACTCGAAGGCGCCGGTGTTGGTGTTGCCGGGGGCCTTCTTCGCGACGAAGGACGGGCTGGAGCCGACCGGGCGCGGCGCCGCGGGATCGATGGCGAAGAAGAAGGCGCGGAAGTCCCGGGTGGTGCCCGAGTCGAGGCCCGTCGCGCGGATCACCAGGTGGTACTCGGCGCCCGTCGTCCACGAGGTGGTGGGGGCGATCGACAGCACGTTCGGCGCGCGCTGGGTGACGATGACGGCCACGTTGGTCGCGCAGTCCTCGTTGACCACCTTCACGGTGCGGGTCGCCTCGACGATCGCCTGGTTGAACACCACCGTGACGGGCTCGTTCGGCTTGAGCGCGTTGAGGTACGGCTGGCTCGAGCCGAACGACGAGGTCAGCGAGTCGAGGTTGGCCGACGAGACTGCCAGCGCCGCCGTCGTGCCGGACGCGGTCAGCTGGATCGCCTGGGTCGGGTTGGTGAAGAGCGCGCTGCCGTTGTAGCTGCGCGAGGTGCCGAGCGAGTCGATGTCGCCGTCGCCGTCCTCGTCGAGCGCGCCGATGGTCAGCTGGTAGCTGCCGCCGACGCGGGCGATCTCCGCCGGGCTGGGCACGCCGGTAAAGACCAGCACACCGCTGTCGTCGGTGGTGGCCTCGACGCTGGTGATGCCCTGGCTCGAGCCGTAGCTGCCGCTGCTGGTGGTGGTGAGCGCCGCGGGCGTCACCTCGAGCAGGCCGCGCGCGCCCTTCGCCAGCTTGCCGGAAGCGCTGTACACGGTGAAGCGCACCGTGCCATTCAGCTCGGTGAGGAGAAAGATGCCGGCGTTGCCGTTGCCGTCGTCGAGGGGGAAATTCCCGGCGCTGGACGGGACGGACACGGCCAGGCGCGCGGTGCCGTAGCCGGCCTTCGTCATCGTCAGCTGGCCCACCGAGCCGGCCGGGAGCTCCTTGAAGAAGAAACCACCGGCGGCGTTGGTGGTCGTCTTGAACGTGGCGCTGCCGTCGGCCCCTTCGCCCAGCACGAGCGTCACGTTGACTCCTTCGAGGGGCTCGAAGTGGGTGTTGTTGACGAGGCCGGACAGCGAGCCGAGCGGCTTCGACGAGGCGACCTGCGAGACGGCGGCGCCGCCGCAGGCGGACAGGCCCAGCGCGAGCGCGGCGCAGAGGAGGATTCGAGTCATGCGAGACGGCTCCCGTGGTGAGAAGGGTGGCGCGACTTTCGCTCGGCGGGAGCAGCGGTCAAGCACTTCGGCCGCCTCGCGGAAGGGTTGCGTCGACCGGCGCCGTCGAGACTATGCTGCCGGTCGTGCGCGCGCTGAGGTTGGGGTGGCTGGTGGTGATTCCCGTCGGGCTCGTCGCGACGTGGTCTGCCTGTGGCGGCACCACCGTCGACGGCGGCATCGACCCGACGGGCGGCGAGGTGTGCCTGCCGGATCGAAAGGTGTGCTTCGTGGTGCCGCCGGGCGGCCTCGCCGACTATGAAAGCTTCCGCATCGCGCCGACCTCCGACGTGCCTGCGGGCGCGCTGAGCCCCGGCTACGACATCTCCCCGACGCGCAGCACCCGCGTCACCTTCCTCAAGCCGGCGCGCGTGGTGTTTTCGCTGGAACTCGTCAACCAGGAGAGCGTCCCAAACGAGAACCTCCTCCGCCTCTACACGCTGGAGGCCAACGACGCCGGCGAGGGCTGGCAGCCGCTCGCGGCCTCCTTCGTCGATCGCGTCCGCAACGAGATCAGCGGCGAAGTGCAGCACCTGTCGCCCTTCGTAGTGCTGCGCTCCGATCGCCTGCCGGACGGCGGCATCCCCGAAGAGAAGGATGGCGGCATGAAGGAGGACTCGGGGATCATCGTCATCCCCCCGATCCCCGATGCCGGGCGGGACGCCGGTCCGCCAGACGCCGGTCGGACGGACGCTGGACCGCCGGACGCTGGACCGCCGGACGCCGGGCCGCCGGACGCGGGCGTGGACGCAGGCATCGATGCGGGTGTGGACGCAGGCATCGATGCGGGTGTGGACGCAGGCATCGATGCGGGTGTGGACGCAGGCATCGATGCGGGCGTGGACGCAGGCATCGATGCGGGTGTGGACGCAGGCATCGATGCGGGCGTGGACGCAGGCATCGATGCGGGCGTGGACGCAGGCATCGATGCGGGCGTGGACGCGGGCGATCCGGACGCCGGCGCTGACGGCGGTTGAGCGAGCTTGCGCGGGCGCGAGGGCGGGGCCGCTACTCGGTGGCCTTCAGCCCGTACTTCGTCACCAGCCGGTGCACGTAGTTGCGGGCAATGCCCGCCTCGCGCGCCATCTGGCTGATGTTGCCGTTGCACTTCTCGAGGAGCGCCACCAGGTACTCCCTGGTGAAGCTCTCGACGAGGCGCTCCTTGGCTTCCTTGAACGGGAGGTCGGTGATGTTGTCCGTCGAGGACAGCGCGCGCGCGGCGGTGGCGGACTCCTGCGGCAGCGGATCGACGTCGGCGCCGGCCAATGAGCGCTCGACGAGGTTGCGCAGCTCGCGCACGTTGCCGGGCCAGTGGTACGCGGCGAAGCGCGCCATGAGCGCGCGGGGCAGCTCGAAGTCGCCACGGCCCATGCCCTTGACGAAGTGCGCGGTCAAAAGCGGAATGTCGTCGAGGCGGTCGCGCAGCGGCGGCACCGTCACGAGCACCACCGCGAGCCGGTAGTACAGGTCGCGGCGGAAACGGCCGGCTTCGACTTCCTTCTCGAGGTCGCGGTGCGTGGCGGCGATGACGCGCACGTCGACCGCGCGGTGCTTGTCCTCACCCACGCGGCGCACGGTGCCGGCCTCGAGCACGCGAAGGAGCTTGGGCTGCAGCTCCAGCGGCAACTCGCCGATCTCGTCGAGGAAGATGGTGCCGCCGTCGGCTTCGAGGAACGCGCCGTTGCGATCGGACACCGCACCGGTGAAGGAGCCGCGCACGTGGCCGAACAGCTCGCTCTCGATCAGCGTCGGCGCGACGGCGCCGCAGTCCACGACGACGAACGGACGGTTGGCGCGCTTCGACTTGAGGTGAATGGCCTTGGCCAGCACCTCCTTGCCGGTGCCCGTCTCGCCGAGCAGCAGCACCGTCGAGTCCGACGGCGCCACCTTCTCGAGGATGCCGAACAGCTGGCGCATCGCGTGCGACGCGCCGATCGCCGGGCCGAAGGTGGACTGCTCTTCGGGCTTGCCGAGGTCGGCTTCGACCATGCCGATCTTCAGCGTCGTCTTGCCCACGCTGAAGGTGGCCTGGTCCTCGACGATCACCTCGGTGATGCGCGTGCCGCCCAGGTAGGTGCCGTTGGTCGACTCGAGGTCCTTCACGCGCACCCCGTCGGGGCGCGCGGACAGCTCGACGTGGTACCGGGACACCGTGGTGTCCTTCAGGCTGACGCCCGCGTCCGGGTGGCTGCCGACGATCAGCGAGCCTTCGATCGCCTTCGTGAGCCCCGTGTCAGGCCCCGTGACGACCGACACCTGGTACTTCCGCTCCTTCAGCGTGCCGGTGGCGCGATCGAGGCGCAGCAGGGCGCCGGGGGACTGCAGTCGTTCGGTGGCCTGAATCATCAGTCCCGGTGACTATACCGATGCTTTCCGCGCCACAACGAGGCGCATCTTCTCGTTGACGTTTCCTGGAGGCGCGCCCACATTCCGCGCCACTTTCGAACCACCCCCGCACGAGGAGACACCATGGCCGGCGAGAAGATCACCCTGAAGGACGGCAAGCTGAACGTTCCGAACAATCCCATCGTGCCCTTCATCGAGGGCGACGGAACGGGGCCGGACATCTGGCGCGCCAGCCAGGCCGTCGTCGATGCCGCGGTCGAGAAGGCCTACCACGGCCAGAAGAAGATCGAGTGGATGGAGGTGCTCGCCGGCGAGAAGGCCTTCAAGCTCAAGAACAACTGGCTGCCGGACGAGACGGTCACCGCGTTCCGCGAGTACCTCGTGGGCATCAAGGGCCCGCTGACCACGCCGATCGGCGGTGGCATCCGCTCGCTGAACGTCGCGCTGCGCCAGCTGCTCGACCTGTACGTGTGTCTGCGGCCTGTCCGCTACTTCAAGGGCGTGCCGTCGCCGGTGAAGGCGCCGGAGAAGGTGGACATGGTGATCTTCCGCGAGAACACCGAAGACATCTACGCGGGCATCGAGTTCGAGGCCGGATCCGAGCGCGCCACCAAGCTGCTCAACTTCCTGAAGGCCGAGTTCGGCAAGGATTACGACAAGATCCGCTTCAAGGAGAACGTGGGCCTGGGCATCAAGCCCGTGTCGCAGGAAGGCTCGAAGCGCCTGATCCGCGCGGCCATCACGTACGCGCTCGAGCACAAGCGCAAGTCGGTGACCTTCGTGCACAAGGGCAACATCATGAAGTTCACCGAAGGGGCCTTCATGAAGTGGGGCTACGAGCTCGCCGAGAAGGAGTTCGGTGACAAGGTCTACACCTGGTCGCGCTGGGAGAAGACCAAGGCGGAGAAGGGCGAGGAGGCCGCCAACGCCGAGCAGAAGGAACAGCTCAAGGCCGGCAAGGTGCTGGTGAAGGACGCGATCGCCGACATCACCCTGCAGCAGGTGCTGACGCGGCCCGACGAGTTCGACGTGATCGCCACGTTGAACCTGAACGGCGACTACCTGTCCGACGCGCTCGCCGCGCAGGTCGGCGGTATCGGCATCGCGCCGGGCGGCAACATCAACTACGTCACCGGGCACGCGGTGTTCGAGGCCACGCACGGCACCGCGCCGAAGTATGCCAACCTCGACAAGGTGAACCCGGGCTCGGTGATCCTGTCCGCCGAGATGATGCTGCGCCACCTGGGCTGGAACGAGGCGGCGGACCTGATCATCAAGGGCATGGACGCGGCCATCGCGCAGAAGACGGTCACCTACGACTTCGCGCGCCTCATGAAGCAGGAAGGGCAGAACCCGACCGAGGTGAAGTGCAGCGAGTTCGGTCAGGCGATCATCAAGAACATGTGAGCGGGTTGTCCGCCCATTGAAACGAAGGAGCACGCCATGAAGACCCCTGTTCGCGTCACCGTCACGGGCGCCGCTGGCCAGATCGGCTACGCCATTCTCTACCGCATCGCCGCGGGCGAGATGCTCGGCAAGGACCAGCCGGTCATCCTGAACCTGCTCGAGATCACGCCGGCGCTGAAGGCCACCAACGGCGTGATGATGGAGCTCGAAGACTGCGCGTTCCCCCTGCTGCACGGGATGAGCGCGTCGGACGACCCGAAGGTCGCGTTCAAGGACGCCGACATCGCGCTGCTCGTGGGCGCCACGCCCCGCAAGCCGGGCATGGAGCGCCGCGACCTGCTCGAGAAGAACGCCGAGGTCTTCAAGGTGCAGGGCCGCGCCTTGAACGAGGTGGCCAGGCGCGACGTGAAGGTGCTGGTGGTCGGTAACCCGGCCAACACCAACGCGTACATCGCCATGAAGTCGGCGCCCGACATCAAGCGCGAGAACTTCACCGCCATGCTGCGCCTCGACCACAACCGCGCGCTGTCGCAGCTATCGAAGAAGACCGGCAAGCCGGTGGAGAGCTTCGAGAAGCTGACCGTGTGGGGTAACCACTCGCCAACCATGTACCCGGACGTGCGCTTCGCGACGTCGGGCGGCCAGGCGGTGAAGGCGCTCGTCAACGACGACACGTGGCTCAAGGAGACCTTCATCCCCACCGTCGGCAAGCGCGGTGCGGCGATCCTCGAGGCGCGCGGCCTGTCGTCGGCGGCCTCGGCGGCCAACGCGGCGATCGATCACATGCGTGACTGGTGGCTGGGCGCCGGCAACCGGTGGGTGACCATGGGCGTTCCGTCGAACGGTGAGTACGAGATCCCGAAGGACGTGGTGTACGGCTTCCCGTGCCTCTGCACCGGCGGCGGCAAGTACGAGATCGTCAAGGGCCTGGAGATCGACGAGTTCTCGCGCGGCAAGATGAACGCGACCTTGAAGGAGCTCGAGGAGGAGCGCGAGGCCGTCAAGGGCATGCTGGGCTGAAACGCCCACGACATGACAGCGCGTGGCCGGGCGGGGGAGACTCGACCCCATGATGTCCGGCGACGAGCTGCTCGCACGGCTGGCGGAGCGTCCGTTCGATCGGGCGCTCCGCCTCGTCTTTGCGGACTGGCTCCAGGAGCAGGGCGATCCCCGCGGCGAGGTGATCGCCCTGTGCGAGAAGGGCGAGCTGTCGCTGACGCAGCGGCGCCGGGTGCAAAGGCTCACCGAGCAACACGCCGCCGGGTGGTTGGGTCCGCTGGCGACGGTGGCCGACGTGGCGGCCTGCCGGTGGGAAGGTGGCTTCCTCGACGCCTTCGTCGCCGGTCTCCCGGCGGACTCCGCCTGGCGCGACGTGGTGGGCGACCCGCGGCTGGCGACCGTGCGCTCCCTCGCCTTCCCGCTGGTGCGCGAGGCGCCGCCAGTGGGGCCGTTCCTCGCGCACCCGGTGCTCAAGCACGTGCAGCGGCTGCAGCTGGGCGCCGAGCTGCTCGAGTCGCTGGGCCGCGCGCCGCTGGGCTTCGCGCCCGAGAAGCTGGCGCTGGCCAGCTGGGGCAGCTTCGGTCGCGAGCTGTCGGTCCTCGCGCGCCTCGACGCCTTCCCGAGCGCGCGGCGGCTCGAGCTCATCACCAGCGAGTTCGTCAACCCGATCGTCGCGGGCGAGGTGCGGGCCACCGTGTTGGCGCACGCGGGCGCGGTGGGCCGCTTCGAGGACGTGCGGCTGGTGGCGCGCTACGGCGTGGTGGACGGCGTGGCGGCCTGGCTGCTGCGCGGTAACGACGCGAGGCGGGTGGAGGCCGAGCTGCCCCGCGTGCGGCGCTGGGAGATCGAGTCCGGCGAGGTGGGCTTCTCGCTGGAGCGCGGCGCCGACGGCCGCTTCGCCGAGCTGACGATCGATCTCCGCGGCGGCGCCGATGGCGCGCTGGGCCTGGGCCAGCGGCTCGCCTCCGCGGCGGCCGTGCTGGTGCTGCTCGGGCCCGGTGCACTGACGAAGGTCGACGTCGAGCTGCCGCCGGGTGCCCGGATGCGGCCCGGCGAGCGCGACGCCTTGCGCGCGGCCGTGCGCCGCCTGCGCACGGTCGAGCGTTTTCAGCTCGGGTGAAGTCCAGCTTTGTCTTGACTGTCCGCGGCGTGGGGAACACGATGCCCAGCGTTTGTCGCTGCTGTCGTAGCTCTCTCTTCGGAGTGGAAATGACACCGCAAGATCAACAGAGCCCCATCCAGTCTGTCGGCGGGAGGGTGTCAGGAATTCGGTGTATCGGCCGGAGCGGCGGGTTGATGCCGTTCGTCGTTGGGCGTCTCTGACACATTCATCAGGCAGTGGGCAAGCGGCCCGCGAAGTGGATGTTCAACTGCAGCCG
>JBFMAB010000004.1:0-170598 GCA_040755835.1 Myxococcota bacterium | reverse complement strand
TGCTTCGCCGCCGCCGGGGTGTCACCGCTCGCCGACTGCTTCTTCGACTCGACCTTCTTCTTCCTCGCCATGGGTGCTCCTTTGCAGAGCCACCCCGGACCGAAACACCGAAATCAGGACACTCCCTTCCGCGGCGCCGGCGATGCACCGCTTCCTCTTCGGCGGCCTCACCTGCATCTTTGTCGCGGGGCTCTTCTCGGCGGCGGACGCGTCGGGCGCGTGGTGCGTGCCCGGCCGCCACGTCATCCAGGGGCACGCCATCTGGCACGTGCTGAACGCCGTGGGCATCGTGTTCGCGCACTTCCACTACCGGCAGTTCAAGGCGTCCTTCGTCTGACGTCGCTGGCGTGCAGGGCGGGCGGCGCTTGATACGCCCCCACGGGCGCTCCCATCCTTTCGCGTGCGCCACGTCGAGCGCGCAGCCGTGCGCGCTCCTCACCGACGACGAGGGCCACGTGCCGGCCGGCACCGCCATCGGCACCTTCACCTCGACTGGACCGGCCCGCTGATCGGCGTCGCGAAGGTGGACTGCCAAAAGGTGTTGAGCCCCGCGACGCTGCCCCGCCGCGATCCGGCGTGAGCCCCGGGGGCGGGAAAACCTCAAGCCGAATCGGCGCGTTAGGCCCGCGCTGACCCACGGATTTCGTTGACGGCGGGGCGGGTGACCTCTACGAACCGGCCCGCCATGTCGGACCCCCTGTTCACCCCGGACGAGCAGAAGCGATTCGACGCGGGGATCGCCGAGCTGCTGTCGCACTACCCCTCGGATCGCAAGAGCGCGGCCATGCTGCCCGCCCTGCGGCTGCTCCAGACGCTGAAAGGCTGGCTGCCTCCGGAAGGCATGAAGCTGGTGGCCGAGCGCCTCGAGACGACCGTCGAGCACTGCTACGAGGTCGCCACCTTCTACGTGATGTTCCACACGCAGAAGCCGGGCAAGTACGTCATCGACGTCTGCACCAACCTGGCGTGCGCGCTGCGGGGCGCGGAAGGACTGCTGGCGTACCTCGAGCAGAAGCTCGCCACGAAGGCCGGCGAGAACGGCGAGAAGTACTTCCTGCGCGAGACGGAGTGCCTCGCGTCGTGCGGCACCGCGCCGTGCCTCCAGGTGAACGAGGACCACTACGAGAACCTGACGAAGGCGAAGGTCGACGCGCTGCTGGAGAAGCTGACATGAGCGTCCTCACCGAGAAGGTCATCACCCGCGACTGGGACCGGCCCGGGCAGAACACGCTTTCGGTCTACAAGCAGCACGGCGGCTACGCGGCGGCGAAGAAGGCGTTGGAGATGACGCCCGCGGCCATCACCGAGGAGGTGAAGAAGTCCGCGCTGCGCGGGCGCGGCGGCGCCGGCTTCCCGACGGGCCTCAAGTGGTCCTTCGTGCCGTCGTTCGAGAAGAACAACAAGCCGCGCTACCTGGCCATCAACGCCGACGAGTCGGAGCCGGGCACCGCGAAGGACCGCTTCATCCTCGAGAAAGACCCGCACCTGTTGCTCGAGGGCATCGCGATCGCCTGCTACGCGCTGGGCGCGCACACCTGCTACATCTACGCCCGCGGCGAGTTCAAGTACCCGTCCGCCGTGCTCGACCAGGCGATCGCCGAGGCCTACGCCGACGGCATCTTCGGCAAGAAGCTGCTCGGCAAGGACTTCGAGCTCAACGTCTACCAGGTGCGCGGGGCGGGCGCGTACATCTGCGGCGAAGAGACGGCGCTGCTCGAGTCGCTCGAAGGCAAGAAGGGCTGGCCGCGCCTGAAGCCCCCGTTCCCCGCGGTGGTCGGCCTGTTCGGCTGCCCGACGGTGGTGAACAACGTCGAGACCATCGCCTCGCTGCCCCGCATCTTCGAGAAGGGCGCTGACTGGTTCTTGAGGCTGGGCGCGGGCAAGTCCGGCGGCACGCGCCTCGTCACGCTGTCCGGCGCGGTCAACCGGCCGGGCACCTACGAAGTGGCGATGGACACGTCCCTGCGCGAGCTCATCTTCGACCCGGCCTACGGCCAGGGCCTGCCGGAAGGGCGCTCGGTGAAGGCGGTGATTCCCGGCGGCAGCTCGGCGCCGGTGCTGACCGCCGACGAAATCGACGTGAAGCTCGAGTTCGACGCCTTCAAGCCGCTGCAGTCCATGGCGGGCTCGGGCGGCGTGATGGTGATGGACGACACCGCGTGCATGGTGCGGTGCCTGTGGCGGGTGGCGCGCTTCTACGCGGAGGAGTCGTGCGGCCAGTGCACGCCCTGCCGTGAAGGTCAGCCGTGGATGACGCGCATCCTCCGGAAGATTGAAGAGGGCCGCGGCGAGCCGCAGGACCTCGACACGCTGATGAACGTCGCCTCGGCCATCGCGCCGTGGCCGCCCATCGGCCTCGGCAACACCATCTGCGCGCTCGGCGACGCGGGCGCGCTGCCGGTGCAGTCCTTCGTCACCAAGTTCCGCGCCGAGTTCGAGCAGCACATCAAGCTCGGGCGGTGCCCCCGTGGCGACAAGCCGTGGGGCGTCTTCGGAGAGTTCAAGTGAGCGCCGAACAGGTCCTGTTCTGGGTGTTCTCGGTGGCGACGGTGGCGTCGGCGAGCGGCGTCATCTTCTCGCGCAACCCGATCGCCAGCGCGATGTCGCTGGTGGCCACCTTCTTCTTCCTCGCCGGCATCTACGTGCTCTTGTGGGCGCACACCATCGCCGCGCTGCAGGTGCTCGTGTACGCCGGCGCGATCATGGTGCTGTTCCTCTTCGTCATCATGCTCCTGTCGCTGTCGGACCAGGGCCCGGTGATGACGTTCTCGGCGTGGCGCATCGCGGGCGTGGTGGGCGTGGTGGCGATCCTGGCGGCGCTGGTGATGGTGTTCCGCCGGCTGCCGGCGACCGAGACCCTGGCGTGGACGGGCGACGCCGCGCGGCTCGGCGACTTCGGCACCATCAAGCACCTCGGCGCGATTCTCTACACGCAGTGGCTGTTCCCGTTCGAAGCGGTGTCGCTGCTCTTGCTGGTGGCGATCGTGGGCGCGGTGGTGGTCGCCAAGGCGCGCGTGTAGCGCGTCGCGGGAACCAGGGAACAAGGGAAGGGGAAGCAGAATGTTGCAGACGGTCCCGACGGCCAACTACCTCATCCTCGCGGCGGTGCTGTTCAGCATCGGCATGGTGGGGGTGCTGCTGCGCCGCAACGCGCTGGTGGTGTTCATGTGCATCGAGCTGATGCTGAACGCCGCCAACCTCACCTTCCTCGCCTTCGCGCGCGAGCGCGGCGACGTGGTGGGGCACCTGTCGGCCTTCTTCATCATCGCGGTGGCCGCCGCGGAAGCCGCGGTGGGCCTCGCGATCGTCATCTCGGTGTTCCGGAGCCGTGGCACCGTGAACATCGAGGAAATCCAGTCGATGAAGCACTGACGTAGCCGGACTCGCACCAGGAGAGACCAAGACCGTGGAGAAACTTCAGCTCTTCTTCCAGACGGCTCCGGTGGACGCGCAGGTGGCCGGCAACGCGCTGTGGCTCATCATCGCGCTGCCGCTGCTCGGCGCCTTCGTCTCGGGCGTCTTCGGGAAAATCATCGGCCGGCAGAACACGCACCTCGTCGCGGTGGGCGCGGTGGGCGGCAGCTTCCTGTTGTCGCTGCTGGTGTTCTGGACCATCAACGACTACCGCTCGATGGCGAGCTCGCCGTTCGGCCCCGTCACCTACGCGGTGGGCGGCGACTTCGGCACCTGGTTCCAGGCGGGCACCTTCAAGGTGACGTTCGGCCTCATGGCCGACCACCTGTCGGGCTCGATGCTGCTGGTCATCACCGGCGTCGGCTTCCTCATTCACCTGTACTCGACCGGGTACATGAGCCACGACGCGGGGTACTGGCGCTTCTTCGCGTACCTGAACCTGTTCGTCGCGGCGATGCTGACGCTGGTGCTGGCCGACTCGCTGCCCCTGCTCTTCGTGGGCTGGGAAGGCGTCGGCATGTGCAGCTACCTGCTGATCGGCTTCTGGTACGACGACGCGCAGAAGGCGTTCGCCGGCAGAAAGGCCTTCATCACCAACCGCGTCGGCGACTTCGGCTTCCTGGTCGCCAGCTTCCTGTTGGTGCTGGTGGTCGAGTCCATCACGCAGCTGCCGGTCACCAGTCTGAACCGGGGCGGCGCGGACGGGGCGACGGTGGCGGCGCGCTACGGCCAGGCGCTGCAGGCCAAGGGTCCGCTGGCGACCAGCGTGCTGGAAGAGACGGCGCGGATGATGCCGAACCTGCTCACGCAGGACATCGCGACGGGGCCGCTCAGGGGCCTGTCGTACGGCACCGCGCTCACCCTCATTCTCCTGCTGTTCCTCCTCGGCGCGGCGGGCAAGTCGGCGCAGATTCCGCTGTACGTCTGGCTACCCGACGCCATGGCGGGCCCGACGCCGGTGTCCGCGCTCATCCACGCCGCGACGATGGTGACGAGCGGCATCTACCTGTTCTGCCGGTTGAGCTACCTGGTGGTGCTGTCGCCGACGGCGATGGCGGTCATCGCGCTCATCGGCGCGACGACGGCGCTGGTGGCCGCGCTCATCGCCTTCACCCAGACGGGCATCAAGAAGGTGCTGGCGTACTCGACGGTGTCGCAGCTGGGCTTCATGTTCCTCGGCATCGGCGTGGGCGCCTTCTGGGCGGCCTTCCTGCACGTCGTGACGCACGCCTTCTTCAAGGCCTGCCTCTTCCTCGGCGCCGGCAGCGTCATGCACGGCAACGCCGACGAGGAGGACATCACCAAGCTGGGTGGCGTGCGCAAGGAGATGCCCGTCACCTGGGCCACCTTCCTCGTGGCGACGCTGGCCATCACCGGCATCGTGCCCTTGTCGGGCTTCTTCTCGAAGGACGCCATTCTCCACGCGGCGCACGTCAACGGCATCGCCGGGTTCGAGTGGGCGGGCCACCTGGCGTACTGGCTGGGCGTGGTGACGGCGGCGGGCACCAGCTTCTACATGATGCGGCTGTACTTCCTCACCTTCGAGGGTGAGCGCGCGAAGGACGCGAAGGTGCCGCACGCGCACGAGTCGTCGCCGGTGATGACGGGTCCCCTGGTGGTGCTGGCGGTGCTGTCCGTCGTGGCGCTGGTGCACGGCCTGCCGATCATGCACGTGCAGCACGGCGGCCACATGGTGACGCAGGCGTTGATGGAGAACTTCCTCGACCCGGTGTTCCGCACCACCAACGACCTCATCGCGCAGAAGAACTTCGTGGTGCTGCCGAAGGAGCACGGTGGACTCCTGGGCGCGTACGTGCAGGCCTGGCTCATCGCGGTCGCCGCCGGTGCCCTGGCGTTCTGGGTGTACCGCCGGTACCTGCCGCAGGTGAAGAAGCTGCCGCAGGCCCTCGAGCCCTTGCGGAAGCTTTCGTTCAACAAGTTCTACGTGGACGAGCTGTACAACGCCGTCCTGATCCGCCCGCTCACCTTCGTCGCCCGCGCGGCGCACCGCATCATCGACGCGGTGCTCATCGACGGCGTCATGGTGCGCGGCACGGCGTGGGTGACGGCGCGCACCGGCGCGGTGCTGCGCTACCTGCAGACGGGTGACGCGCAGATGTACGCGGCGGTGATGGCGGTGGCGCTGGCCGGCGGCCTGGTGTGGGCGCTCATGAAGGTGATGCCGTGAACTCCATCTACGACTCCCGCATCCTGAACCTGGTCATCTTCTCGCCGCTGCTGGTGGCGGCGCTGGTGATGTTCCTGCCGAAGACCGAAAAAGGGCAGATCCGCGCGGTGACGCTGGGCGGCATGTTGCTCAACCTGCTCACCTGTCTGTGGGCCTGGAGCCGGTTCGAGCCGAAGAGCCCCGTCGAGTTCCAGCTCGAGTACCGCCTGTCGTGGATCGACGACATCGGGCTGTCGTACCACGTCGGCGTCGACGGCCTCGCGGTGGCGCTGGTGCTCCTGACGGGCATCCTCGGGCCGCTGGTGGTGCTGTCCTCGTGGACGTTCGTGGACGAGCGGGTCAAGGAGTTCCACCTCGCGCTGCTCGTGCTGCAGACGGCGATGCTGGGCGCGGTCTGCGCCGTGGACACGCTGCTCTTCTACGTCTTCTTCGAGGCGATGCTCATTCCGATGTACCTGCTCATCGGCGTGTGGGGCTCGGAGGAGCGGCAGATGGCCGCGATGAAGTTCTTCCTCTACACGCTGGTGGGCAGCGTGCTGATGCTGGTGGCGCTCCTGTCGGTGTACTTCCTCGCCGCGCCGGCGGGGCTGCGCAGCTTCGACTACTCGACGCTCTACAACGGCCTCATGGCGGCCAACCGGGAGCTCGCGCAGTACGTGAAGGCGAACCCGGCCGGTGATGGCGCGGGGTTGTCACCCGCGGCGCTCGCGCTGTTCCGCTTCGGGCCGTACCTGTTCCTGGCCTTCGCGCTCGCCTTCGCCATCAAGGTGCCGATGTTCCCGCTGCACACGTGGCTTCCCGACGCGCACGTGCAGGCGCCGGTGGCGGGCTCGATGGTGCTGGCCGGCGTGATGCTGAAGATGGGCACGTACGGCTTCTGGCGCTTCGCCATTCCGCTCTTCCCGGTGGCGGCGCGGCAGTTCCAGCTGCTGCTGGCGGCGCTGGCCGTCGTGGGCATCGTCTACGGCGCGTTCATGTGCCTCGCGCAGCGCGACATCAAGAAGCTCATCGCGTACTCGTCGGTGTCGCACCTGGGTTACTGCATGCTGGGCATGGTGGCGTTGACGGCCGAAGGCGCCACCGGCAGCGCGTACCAGATGCTGAACCACGGCGTGTCGACGGGCGCGCTGTTTCTCCTGTTCGGCTTCCTCTACGAGCGCCGCCACGCGCGCCTGATGAGCGACTACGGCGGCATCGCCCGGGTGATGCCCGTCTTCACGGCCTTCTTCGTCATCGTCACCTTCTCTTCGGTGGCGGTGCCGGGTACCAACGGCTTCGTCGGCGAGTTCCTCGTGCTGCTGGGAACCTTCAAGTCCAACCTGCCGACGTGGCTCGCGGTCGTCGCGACCACCGCTGTCATCCTCGGCGCGGCGTACATGCTGTGGATGGTGCAGAAGGTGTTCTTCGGCCAGCTGACGCACCAGGAGAACCTGGGCCTGAAGGACCTCGGCCGGCGCGAGGTGCTGGCGGCGGCGCCGTTCCTGCTGCTCATCGTGGTGATGGGCCTCAGGCCGCAGCCGTTCCTCGACGTGCTGAACCAATCGACGCAGCGCTACGTGGCGCGCGCGCAGTACGCCTCGGGCGAGACCGTGGCCGACGACGCCAAGGTGCGCGTCTACGTGCGGTCGTTGCCGAAGGAAGCGGTCGCCGACGCACGGCCCGCCGCGCCCGCCCCGGCGCCCGTGCCGCAGCCCGCGGCGTTGCCGGCGCGGCCGATGCGCCTCATCCCCGCGCAGCCGCAGCTGCAGCCCGCGACGCCCTAAGGACTCAGAGAGGCTCCCCGTGAACATTCCGCACTTCACGCTCCAGGACTTCATGCCGGTGCTGCCGACGGGCGTGCTCGTCGTCGGCGCCATCGTCCTGCTGCTGTCCGAGGTCTTCCTCTCGACGGCGCAGCGCACCTACCAGGCCGTCATCGGCACGCTGACGGCCGTGGTGGCCGGCGTGGTGGCCTTCTCCAACGCCTTCGAGCCCGGCCGCGCGGTGCTGCAGGGCTACGTGGTGCTGGACCCATTCTCCAGCTGGATGACGGTGACGGTGTGCCTCGGCACGGCGCTCGCGGTGCTGCTGTCGGCGGGCTTCCTGAAGCACCGCAACGCCGAGCGCGGCGAGTTCTACGCGCTGGTGCTGTTCGCCGCCTCGGGCATGAGCCTGTTGGCCATGTCGGCCGAGTTCATCACCCTGTTCATCAACCTCGAGGTGCTGTCGGTCGCCACCTACGCGCTGACCAGCTTCCTGCGCCGCGGCCCGCGTCCGGCGGAGGCGGGCTTCAAGTACTTCATCCTCGGCGCCTTCTCGGCGTCGCTGCTGCTGTACGGCGCGGCGCTCCTGTACGGCGCCACCGGCTCGACGCGGCTGGCGGACGTCGGCGCGGCGCTGCCCACCGCCTTCGTGCAGCAGCCGGGGCTGGTGTTCGCCGGCTTCGGGCTGGTGCTGGTCGGCTTCGCCTTCAAGGTGGCGGCGGTTCCGTTCCACATGTGGACGCCCGACGTCTACGAGGGCGCGCCCACGCCGGTGACGGCGCTGATGAGCGCGGGCGTGAAGGCCGCCGCGGTGGTGGCGATGGTGCGGGTGTTCCTCTTCCTGGTGAAGGGCCTGTCGCCCGAGGTGCCCTTCGTCGTCTTCAGCGCGCTGGCCTTCCTCACCATGGTGGGCGGCAACCTGATGGCGCTGCCGCAGCGCAACGTGAAGCGCATGCTGGCGTACTCCTCCATCGCGCACGCGGGCTACCTGTTGCTGGGCGTGGCGGCGCTGTTCGCCCCGTCGGCGGCGAAGGGCAGCGACCCGGTGGGGGTGCTGACGGCGACGCCGCTGCTGGGCGCGGTGCCGAACGTGGCGGCCGGCGTCTACAAGGGCATCCTCTTCTACCTGCTGGGCTACACGGTGACGGCCATCGGCGCCTTCGGCACCATCGCCGCCATCGAGCGCCGCGAAGACGAGACGCGCAGCAACACCTGGGACCTCGAGCGCTTCGCGGGCCTCGCCCAGCGCAAGCCGGGCTGGGCGCTGGCGATGGCGATGTTCATGCTGTCGCTGGGCGGCGTGCCGCCGACGGTGGGCTTCCTCGGGAAGCTGTACCTCTTCGGCGCGGCGGTGGACGCGGGCCTGCTGGGCCTCGCCGTCGTCGGCATCCTCGCGAGCGTCGCGGGCGTCTACTATTACCTGCGCGTCGTCGTGTATATGTACATGCGGCCCGCGCCGGTCGACGCGCCCGCGCCGGTGCGCCACTGGACGACAGAGCTTGCGCTGGTGGTGTCCGCCGTCGGCGTCGTCGCGCTGGGCATCGTCCCCGGCCCGGTGACGGAGTGGTTCAGCCGGCTGGGCATGGTGTTCGGCGGCTGAGCGCCGACGCGGCGGCGCTCGCCTGGAGCGCCGGGGAGGCCCCGGGGCGCCACCGTCTTGCGCTGAAGGGAGCTCGACGTCTCGCTGGCCTTCGACGCCGAGGTGCTGGGCGCCACGCTGCGGTGGCGCGATCAGGACGGCCCGGGCCCCGGGTACGCGGCGGTGCGCCTCGGCGAGCATGAGCTGCACCTGTCCTCGCACGCCGGCGACGGCGTCACCGGCGCGGTCGCCTGGCTGGCCGTGCCCGACGTGGAGCCGCACTTCGCCCCGCTGCAGTCCCGTGGCTCCGTGGCGCCCACCACCCGCGGCCCCGTCTTCGCCGGGCCCCACCACGCAGACGTGCGGCGCGCGCGAGCCGTCCGTGAGGGACACGGACGGCCACCTCCTGCGCTTCGGCACGCCGGTGGGGTTAAGGAAAAAAGAAGGCGGCCCGACGCGAAAAGAGCATCGGGCCGCGGGTCTTCTCAGACTACCAGCACGGCGAGGCTGCTGAAGTGGTGGGGGAGAACCTCCTTCAACCTTGGTTCGCCGTGCCGCGTGGAGAATAGCACACCACGTGCCAGTCTCGACTTCGTGTGATTTCACCTGGTTGGAATATCTGCGTCGGGGCGGATCGTGCAGTCCTGCAAGCGCACGTTTCAGGTCTGAAAAACGCGAGAACTTCCACGTTGTTGGAGCTGTCACGTTCCCGGAGGGGGCTCCTCCCCGGACGTCTTCAGGCCCAGGCGCTTCATCTTCCGCCACAGCGTGGTGGCCGAAATTCCCAAAGATTCTGAGACCCTGGCGAGGTCGTTGGGGCTTTGCTCGAGGGCCGCGAGGATGGCGCGGCGTTCAGCCTCGGTGACTGCGTCGGCCAGCGTCTGCACGCCGCCGGGCTGGATCACCGGCGTCTCACCCGACTTCTTCCGCAACGGGAAGTCCTCGGGCCCCAGCTCTTCCCGCTCGGCCAGCGCGGCGGCCTGCTCGACGAGGTTCTCCAACTCGCGCACGTTGCCGGGGAAGGTGTAGCCCATGAGGTGCTCGAGGGCCCTGGGCGACAGCCGGTGCGGGCGCCGGTTGCGGGCGTTGGCGCGCTCGAGGAAGTGCTGCGCCAGGAGGGGCACGTCGTCGAGGCGCTCGCGCAAGGGGGGCACCACCAGCGGCACCACCGCGAGCCGGTAGTAGAGGTCCTGGCGGAAGCGCTTCTCGGCCACTTCCCGCTCGATGTCGCGGTTGGTCGCCGCGACGGTGCGCACGTCCACCTTGATGGAGGCGCTCTCGCCGACGCGGCGCACCTCGCCTTCCTGGAGGACGCGCAACAGCTTCGACTGGAAGGCCGGCGCCGTCTCCGTCACCTCGTCGATGAAGATGGTGCCGCCGTGCGCCTCTTCGAAGAGGCCGCGCCGCGCCTTCACCGCGCCGGTGAACGCGCCCTTCGCGTGGCCGAACAGCTCGGACTCGAGCAGCGACTCGGTGATGGCCGCGCAGTTGACGGGCACGAAGGGCGCCTTGCGCCGCGCCGAGAGCGTGTGGATGGCGCGGGCCACCAATTCCTTGCCGGTGCCCGATTCGCCCTGCACCAGCACGGTGGCGTCGCTGGTGGCCACGCGGCTGATGCGGGCCGTCAGCTCGCGCATCGGGGCCGACTTGCCCACCAGGGCGGTCAGCCCGTGTCGCTGGTTGAACTCGTCGGCGAACAGGTCGACCGCCGACTGCAGGCGCGCGCGCTCGAGCGCCTTCTCCACGCGGTGCACCAGCTCCCCGTCCTTGAACGGCTTGGTGATGTAGTCGTACGCGCCGCGGCGCATCGCCTCGACCGCCGTCTCGATGCTGCCGTACGCCGTCATCACGATGACCTGCGTGGGCGGCGCCGCCTCCATCGCTTTCTTCAGCAGCGTGAGCCCGTCCATCGGCTCCATCTTCAGGTCGGTCAGCATCACGTCGACCGGCTGCTTCGCCAGCACGTCCAGCGCCTCTTCGCCGCCGCCGGCCTCGCTCACCTCGAAGCCCTCGGCGCGCAGGAGCAGCGCGGTGGTCGCGCGCATGTTGCGCTGATCGTCCACCACCAGGATGCGGCCTCGGGGCTGCGTGGCAGGCGTCTCGGGCATGGGGTGCTCGGTGAACTAGCACGCCCCCGCGCGGGATTCACGGCGCCCGGCCCCTTTCGGGGTAGGTAGGGCGGTGTCCCCCTCGCGCGACGGCGCGTCAGCCCTCGCGTCGGCGCGCCACGCGCGTCTCGCCCACGCGCAGCGTCACCTTCTCGCGGTCGAAGTACTCGGCCAGGGGGATGACGAACTTCCGGCTCTGCCCGGTGAGGTCCTTGAACTGTTGCGTGGTGATGCGCTCGTGCGTGGCGAGGAAGGCGACCAGCTTCGCCTCGAGCGCCTTCACCGCGGCGGCGTCGAAGTACAGCTCGCCCGCACGTACGGCGCGGCCTTCGGCCACCAGCACCTTGAGCAGCTCGACGACGCGGGCCTCGTCGGCGCGCAGGCGGTGCGCGAGGTCGCCCACCAGCGGCGGCGCGAGGCCCGCCGTCGCCAGCGCCTTCGCCACGTCGTCCTTGAGGCTCTTCGCCGCGGCGTCGAACGCGCGCCCCCGGCCGGGCAGGCGCACCAGCTCGGCCGTCGCCTCGGCGCGCTTCGCGTCGGAAAGCGCCGCGAGGAGCCGCTGAAACGTCTTGTCGTGCGGAACGCCCAGGCGCTGCCGGAGCTCCTCCCTCGGCATGCCGTCCTTCTCCGGTGCGTCGGCGTGGAAGCGCTCGAGCTGCGCGAGCGCGCGGGCGACGAGGCCGTCGAAGACGCCGCGGGCGAGGAAGCGGCGCGCGTCCTTGTCCACCAGCAGCACCTGCTGGCGCGCGGCGGCGCCCTCCAGCGCGCGGCCGAGCTCCCTCGCGCTGCCCGAGGCGCGGGCGAACAGCTCGGGCTCGGTGAGGCCGCCGTAGCCGGCCTCGGTCAGCAACAGCGCCACGCGCTCCTCCAGCGTGCCGGTGGCGAAGGCCTCGAGTCGTCCGGCGGCGCCGCGCCGGCGCCGGGGTGGGTTGAGCGCCAGCACCCGCCCGCCGCCGACGGTGGCGCCGCGGCCCGCCACCACGCGCGTGCCGCGCACGATGAAGCGCTGCCCGGGAATCGCGGCGACCGGCGCCGCGAAGCGCAGCTGCGCGAAGCACGCCTCGCCTGGCCGCAGCGTCTCCACGTCGACGAGGCGCACCGCTGCCTCCACCTGCGCGGTGCCGAGCGTCACCAGCCGGCGGGTGCGGCGCGGCAGCGGCGCGTCGACGGTGGGCAACAGCGACAGCTCGACGTCCAGCACCTTCGCCTCGGGCAGCTCTCCCGCGCGTACCAGCGCCATGCCGCGGTGCACCTGCGCCACCTCGAGGTCCGGGAGGTTGACGGCCACGCGCTCGCCGGCGCTGACGGCGTCCACCGCGCGGCCGTGCACCTGCAGCCCGCGCACGCGCCAGGGGCCGGCCTGGCCGGGCAGCAGCGCCACGGCGTCGGCGGCGGAGAGGCGGCCGGAGAGCAGCGTCCCCGTCAGCACGAGGCCGAAGCCCTTCAGGGTGAAGGCGCGGTCGACGGGAAGGAAGAGGGGCCCGTCGGGACTGCGCCACGCCGCGGCGTCGGAGCCGCCGGAGGTTCGGCCGCGCGCCGGCGCTCCGCCCGCGCCGGAGTCGCCCGGGCCGCTGCCGGGTTGCCCCGCCGACGGACCCCGGCTGCGGCGATCGCCGCCAGCGCTGGCGGCGTCGCGGGCCACGGCCACGGGCAGGTCGCTGCGACCCTTGACCGCGCCGGTCGCTGCCCGCGCCGTGGCCGTTGGTGGGCTTCGCCCGCTGCGAGCGTCCGCGGCGGCGCCGGTGACGGACCGTGCCGCGGCCGCCGGTGTGTCTCGCCCGCTGCGACGGTCGGCCGCTCCGCGTGCGCCCGCCGCGCCACCGCCGTCCGTCGACCTGTTGGCGGCGGGGCCATCCCCCGCGGCGAGTGCGTCCACGGCCCGGGCGATCTCCGCCTTCAGCGCGTCGAGGCCTTCGCCGGTCTTCGCGCTCACCGCCACCAGCGGTGCGCCCTCGAGGAAGGTGCCGGCCACCAGCGCTCGCAGGTCCGCGTCGAGCAGCTCGAGCCAGCCGTCGCCCAGGCCGGGCAGCAGGTCGGCCTTCGTCACCACCAGCACGCCCCGGCGAACGCCGAGGAGCGCGCAGATGTCCACGTGCTCGCGCGTCTGCGGCATGACGCCTTCGTCGGCGGCCACCACCAGGAGCGCCACGTCGACGCCGCCGGCGCCCGCGGCCATCGCCTTCACGAAGCGCTCGTGCCCGGGCACGTCGATGACGCCGACGCGCCGCCCGCCGGGGAGGTCGAGGTGCGCGAAGCCCAGCTCCAGCGTGATGCCGCGGCGCTTCTCTTCGGGCAGCCGGTCGGTGTCGACGCCGGTGAGCGCCCGCACCAACGCCGTCTTGCCGTGGTCGACGTGTCCGGCGGTGCCGATGATCATCCCGCCGCCTTCGTCAGGCGCCGCGCGGGGCGAAGCGCGCCTCGTCCACCAGCGACTGGTAGTCCCAGGGGAAGACGAAGAAGGTGTCGGTGGTGAAGGCGGTGAAGTCGGGCACGTAGCGGCCCGGGCGCGACACCACCGTCGCCGTCGCCACGGCCCTGGCCCCGCGGCCGCGGGCGAGGCGCAGGGCGAACTCCAGGCTGTCCCCCGACGACGCGATGTCGTCGACGATGAGCGCGCGCTTGCCCTTGAGCTGCGCCGGCATCTCCCCGGCGATGCCCGACGGGCCGTGCGAGGCGTGGTCGCGGCTGCGCCGCACGATGTGCACCGGGTAGAACGGGCGCTTGAGTGCGTTGGCGAGCGCGTCGCCGACGAAGACGCCGCCGTGCGCGAGGCCCACCACCACGTCGGGCTTGAAGCGCCGCGCGATGGTGCGCGCCAGCGCCTGCAGCTCGCGGTCGAACTCGGACCAGCCCAGCTCCTTCGTGGTGCTGGACACGGTCGAGCGGTCGAAGCCGCCGACGCTGCGTGGCGCGGTGGGCACGCCGCCGGCGGCGCCGAACTCGTCCACCGGCTCCGTGCGCACCACCGCCAGCCGGGCGGACGCCGGAATTCTCGGGCGCTTCGCGCGCGGCGCGGGCTTCTTCGGCGCCCTCGCCTTCTTCGCGGCCACCTTCTTCGCGGGCGTGCGCCTGCCGCTGGCCTTCACCCGCGGCTTCGTCGTCTGTCTCCCCCGTCCCCCTCGTCGCTGTGCGGCGGCCATGCTGGTGTCGTCCTCGTTACGGTGCGCAGGAATCGAAGCTGAAGGAGCCCGCCCACGTGTCGACGCGCAGCGCGCCCGCGCGACAGGTGGTGGTGCCAGGGCAGGGAGTCATTCCGTCGCACGCCTCGAAGCACGCGCGGCCGGCCCCGGTGGACGGCGGCTGGAGCTCCCCACAGACGCCGCTGCGGCACTCGAGGTCCCCGGTGCAGGCCTCGCCGCCGCGTTTGATGCCGGTGGTGGGCATGCGGCAGCGGCGCGCGAGCGCGGTGCCGGGCGGAGACGCGGTGGCGTCCACCTCTACCGCGCAGACCTGTCCGCCGCAGTCGGCGTCGGTGACGCACGGCGCGCCGCTGCAGAGCGTCGGCGTCGCGTACGCGTCGTCGGCGGTGCCGGGCCGGCCGTCGTAGCCGCGGGTCAACAGGAGCGCCGTCGGCTGGCACGCGAGCGGCAGGCCGGAGCTGCCCGTGGCGCAGGTGTCGCCCGCGCGGCACGTGGCCACGCAGGTGCCGCTGCGCCGCACGCCGCGCGCGTCGTCGAGAAAGCAGTGGGCGCTCTCGCACTGCAGGCCCGAGGTGCACGGCGAGCCCGCGGGCAGCGCCCCGGGGCCCGGCGGGCTGCAGGTGGAGGCATACGTGGGCGCCGAGAGACTGCTCACCACGCGGATGCGGCACGTCACGCCGGCGTCGTAGCCCGCGCAGTCGGCCTCGGACGTGCACGACGGGCGGCAGCCGCGCATCAGGCCCGTGGTGTCGAAGGGGGTGGTGACGTCGAAGTCCGCGTCGCAGACGCCGCTGCCCGCGTCGGTGGCGCAGTCGCCGTTCGTCTTGCACGCGGCGAGGCAGTAGTAGCCGGGCGCCGTCGACGCCGAAAAGAGCGGGTCGGCGACGCAGCGCCCGGACTGGCAGGTGCGGTCGGCGAGCAGCACGCCGCCGTCTGGCTGGGGCACGTCACCGCACGGCGCGAGGCCCGGCCGTGCGCCCACGTTGAACTGGCAGAAGGGCGACACGTCGTAGGACGCGGACGGGTCGTCGTACGGCTGACACGAGAGGCCCGCGCGGCACTGGCCGTCGTTGGTGCACGCCTCGCCGAAGCCGGTGTCCGGCAGGCACAGCCCGTACGGCCGGCCGGCGTAGTCGCCGGGGAAAGCGCGGCACACCTCGCCCGCGGGGCAGCTGCCGGACACGCTGGGGTTGCAGTACGCGCGGCACAGCGCCAGCTGCGCCGTCTCGGGTACGCACTGCAGGTTGGGCTGGCAGTTGCTGCCGCCGTTCTGGCGCAGACACGGTTCGCGCAGCCCGCGCAGGCCGGCCTGCGCGCCGAAGCAGACGCCGATGGGGCCGTCGGCCTCGAAGACGAGCGAGTTCGAGTTCGCGTAGGTGAGCCGGTAGCAGATCTGCCCCATCACCGGGCACATCGGCGTGTACAGGTTGCAGCTGCGCAGGCAGACGTTGTTGGTGCCGACGGTGACGCACGCGAGGCCGGGCGCGCACGCGATGCCCTCGGGGCAGCGGGACGCCTCGCCGGCGCCGGCGCACACGTTGGTGGAGCTGCACACGAGACCGTTGGGGCAGTGGTCGTTCGACGTGCAGTACACGCAGGCGCCGGAGCTGGAGCAGTGGGACGGGCCCGGCCGCGGGCAGTCGTCGTCGGCGCGGCACGCGACGCAGGTGTTCGACGCGGTGTTGCACACCGGGCGCTCCGCGGGGCACGCCGTGTCGTCGCCGCACTCCACGCAGGTGAAGGTGTCGGCGAGGCACTTGCCGGTGTCGCACTCGGCGTCGGTGGTGCAGCCGGTGAAGCGGCACTGGCCCTGGACGCAGCGCTCGCCGAGGCCGCACTCCAAGTCGTCGCCGCACGGCACGTCGGGCGCGCACTCGCCCTGGCGGCACGCGGCGGACAGGCCGGCGGCGCGGCAGTCGTCGGGGCTGTCGCAGGAGGTGACGACGACGCCCGAGTCCTCGGGGCCCGCGTCCACGGGCGTCTCGCCCGGCGGGCAGGCGCAGAGGACGACGGCGAGGAGCGGCAGGAGGCGGCGCACGGCAGGCGGGAAGCATAGCGGGGAACGGTCCCCGCGCATGGGCAAACCGGCCGCCGTCGAGGTGCCGAGCCGCGCGGCCAGACCTCGCGCTGGGCACGGCAGGTCGCCGTCCCGACGGGGCCGGGCCATGCGCCCGGGCCGTGCGGCGGGCGATGACGGGTGGGGCGGAGCGCCTCCAGGGCGGGGCGGGCGGTGACTGCGGACCCCCGTGGGGCGCGCCGTGGAGGAGGGTGTGGCCCTCACGGTGCTGGTGGCCTTGCTTCCGCGGGCGCGGTGGTGGGCGAGGAGGGCACGCGGCTGGCGGGCGTGGACGCCGCGGGGTTGCCGGCCGCGGAAGGCGCGGCTCGCGGCGGCGCCAGCGTCCTATTCGGTGCGCGCGTGGTGTGATGGCGCTGAGGTCGCGGTGCGCTGGACGACCCGCGCGCCGACTTCGTGCACGCGCCTGTCCTCCTCGCGCCGGCGCCGCGGGCGTCCGGGCGCGGCGTGGTGGGCGGGGAGAGCGAGCGGCTGGCCGACGTGGACGCCGCGACGGTTCAGGGCTCGCGGCCGCGGATGCCTTTGGCTGTACCGCGTGTCTCCTCGAGACGACGGACGTCTCGGCCGCGGCGGTGTCACCGATGCCGGACGCGGCGCCGGCTGGCGACTCGCGGACCCTCTCGGTGTCCGGGCTGAGGTCCCTGGGGTCGTCGACGCTCCCTCGCCGCTCCCATCGCCGCGAGGTGTCGCACCCGAATCGGACGCGCGGGACCGAGCCCAGGTCGGCGCGGGCCGTCCGAGGCGACCGTCATCCTTCAGATGCACCTGGTGCTGCTCGACCTGGTGCTGCTCGGCACCTGGCGGCAGCCGGTGGCCACGTGCGGTGGGAGCCGCGCCTCTTCGCGGACTCAGCCGCAGAAATGCAGCAGCGCGGCCTCGAGCACCTCGGCGGCGCGCTCGAGCTGTGCGCGCGCCACGTGCTCACCCGTCTGGTGCGCGACGGTGATGTCGCCGGGCCCGAAGACGACGGGCACCGCGCCGAGGGCCGCCAGCTCCGGGCCCTCGGTGCCGAAGGACACGGTGCGCGGCGCCTCGCCCGTCTGCGCGGCGAGGAAGCGCACCACGTCCGCGTCGGCCGGCGTGTCGAAGCCGCGATCCATGCGCAGCGCGCGCACGGTGGCTTCGAAGCCCGGCTCCTCCTTCACCAGCTCGTCGCGCAGCGCCTCCACCGCCTTCAGCACCGCGTCGACGGGCTGCGCGGGCAGCGGGCGCCACTCGAGCGAGAAGCGGCACGCGCCGGGGATGATGTTGCGCGCCTTGCCACCGGAGATGAGGCCGACGTTCACCGTCGCGAAGGGCGGGGTGAAGTCGGCCCGCTGCTCCTTGCGCAGCTCGCCCGTCGCCCAGCGCTCGAGCCGGGAGAGGAGGCGCCCCGCGCGGAACACCGCCGACGCGCCCGAGTCCGGGTAGGCGCTGTGGCCTTCCTTGCCGCGCACCTCCACCTCGCCGAGGCAGTAGCCCTTGTTGGCGTGCACCGGCGCGAGGCCCGTCGGCTCTCCGATGATGGCGCGCTTCGCCTTGCCCTTTCCGGCGGCGACCAGCGCCTTGGCGCCCTCGCAGCCGAGCTCCTCGTCGGCGGTGAAGCAGAGCAGCGCCGGTTTCTTCAGCTTCGCCCGCGCCCGCTCGTACGCCGTCACCGCCGCGGCGATGTAGCCCTTGGTGTCGCATGCGCCGCGGCCGTACAGCCGCCCGTCGCGCTCGGTGAGGGTGAGCGCCCCGGTCCACGACGCGTCGAACGGCACGCAGTCGGTGTGGCCCACCAGCGCGAGCTCCGGCGTGCCTTCGCCCGAGTGCGCCAGCAGGTTCACCTTCTCGACGCCGGCGTCGTCGACGTAGCGCTGCCGCTCGCAGGTGAGGCCCAGCGCGGTGAGGCGCGCCTCCAGCGCGTCCACCATCGGCGTGTTGGAGCGCGTCGAGGTGGAGTCGATGGCGACGAGGTCGCGGAGCAGGGTCACGAGGCCGTCGGACATGCGGTGCGCATACCGCGCCGGGGCGCGGGCGTCGATCGCGCGAGTCCGTGACATGCGGAGGCCGATGCCGTCGTCCCGAAGGCTTCTCGCCGCGCTCGTGCTGCTGCTGGTCCTCGCCGGAGCGGGCGGGGCGTGCGTGTCCCGCATGGTGGCGATGCCGGGTGCGTCCTTCTCCGCTACGCCGCCGCCGCTGGACGCCGAGGGCCGCGCCCTCGAGGCGCGCTGCCGCGCACGGTGCGCTTCGCCTTCCTCATCAACGAGGAGCCGCCGTGGTTCGAGACGCCGCGCATGGGCAGCGAGGTGGCCGCGCGGGCGGCGCGCGCCGCCGGGGACGATGTGCGGGCGATGCTGTCCCTCGAGACGATGGGCTCCTTCGACGACGCCGGGGGCGCGCAGCGCTACCCGTGGCCCTTCTCGCGCTTCTACCCGTCGACGGGCCATTTCCTCGCCTTCGTGGGCGACTCGGGTTCGAGGGACCTGGTGCGCGAGTGCGTCCGCGTGTTCCGCGCCCACGCCACGCTGGCCTCCGAAGGCACAGCGCTGCCCCGCGTCGTCGAGGGCGCCGGCTGGTTCGACCACGCGCCCTGCTGGCGAGCGGGGTACCGCGCCGTGATGGTGACGGTCACGGCACCCTTCCGGAACCCGCACTACCACCGCGCGACCGACCTGCCGCCGACGCGGGACCCCGAGCGCCTCGCGCGCGCGGTGCAGGGGCTCACCGCCGTTGTTGATGAGCTCGCCCGCCGCGACGCGGCCCCCTGAGCGCGGCAGGTTGGGCCGGGTGCGATGCCTCTGCGTGATGGGCGCCCGCGATGCTCGGCGTGCGGACTCGGCGTGCGGGCCCGGGTCGACCCCCCGTCGCGGCCTTGCGGGCGTCCCGGTTGTGTCGCTGCGGCGGGCGGTGCAGCGACACGAGCCCGTGACGCGGCGCCGCCGGGGCGCTTGCGCCAGCAAGCCATCCCGGGCGAGGAAGGCCGCATGTCGTCGGACGCTCTCGGGAAGATGGTGGTGGCGCTCGCGCTCGCGCTGGTGGGCTGCGGCGCGCCGCTGCCGGGCGAGGAGGACGGCGGTGACGTCGACGCCGGCGTCTCCGTCGACGCGGGCCCCGACGCCGGCGAGGTGGATGCGGGGGACGAGGACGCGGGCCTCCCCGACGCGGGCGCAGACGACGCAGGCTCGCCCGACGCCGGGGCCGTGGACGCCGGTCGCCAGGTGTTGGTGTACCCCGTCGGCCCGCTGCACTCGCCGCTGACGCCCGAGGTGGCCGCGCACCTCCGCGCCGTCGCCGCGCGCGGCCCCGGCCTCGCCGACGACGTCTTCGCCAAGGTGGGTGACTCCAACACCGTCAACACCAACTACCTGTCGTGCTTCGCGGGGACGAACGTCGACCTCGCCGGGCGCACCGCGCTGCAGCCGGCGCTCGACGCGTTCCGCGGCGGCACGGCCGGCGCCACCACGCCCTTCAACCGCGTCAGCCTCGCGGCCACCGTCGGCTGGTCGGCCGGCGCCGCGCTGGCCGGCTCGCCGTCGCCGCTCGAGCGGGAGGTCGCCGCCATCTCCCCGCGCTTCGCGACGGTGATGTTCGGCACCAACGACGTCGGCTTCCAGGACCCGTACGCCTTCGGGCGGAACCTCTTCACCATCGCCGACACGTTGCTCGCGCAGGGCGTGGTGCCCATCTTCACCTCCGTGCCCAGGCGCGACGACAGCGCCGCCGCCGGCGTGTGGGTGCCCCGCTACAACCTCGTCACCCGCGGCGTGGCGCAGGCGCGACGCGTGCCCTTCGTCGACCTGTACGAGGCGCTCGAGACGGTGCCGGCGCACGGGCTGGGCGGCGACGGCGTGCACCTCAACGTGTACGCACCGTCCGGCGCGCGCGGCTGCGTGCTGACGCCCGCGGGCCTGGGCTACGGCCACAACACCCGCAACCTGCTGACGCTCGAGGCCCTGGCCCGTGCGCGCGGCGCGGTGCTCGGCGAGGCCGCGCCCGACGCGACGGCGCCCCTGCGCGGCGGCGACGGCACGCTGGCCTCGCCCATCGTCATCGACGGCCTGCCCTTCGTGGACGTGCGTGACACGCGCGTCGATGGCGAGCGGCGCGTGGCCAGCTACCCGGGCTGCGCGTCGGCGGCGAACGAGTCGGGCCCGGAGGTGCTGTACCGGCTCGAGCTCGCGCAGCCGGCCACGGTGCGCGCCTTCGTCGTGTCGCTGTCCGGCGTCGACGTCGACGTGCACCTCCTGTCCGCGCCCGGCGACGGGCAGGCGTGCCTCGCGCGCAACGACAAGGTGGTGGTGCGCGCGCTGGCCGCCGGCACCTCCTGGCTGGCGCTGGACACCTACGTCTCCGGCGGCGTCGAGCTGGCCGGCGAGTACCTCCTGGCGGTGCTGGTCGATCCCTGATGCGGGAGAGGGCCCGCGCAGATACTCTGCCCCGCAGCGCTGTTCCACACGGAGGAGTCACCATGGCGACGAAGGCGCAGCAGTTCCGTCACGAGCAGGAGCGGTCGGGGCCGAAGAAGGCAAAGCAGGTCAAGAAGGTGCATCACCTCGACCCGGCTCACACGGACACGCGCAACGTCACCAAGCGCGGTGACAAGCAGGTCGGCATGGCGCTCGAGGACTCGCTGTCGGGGCGGCCCTCGCGGAAGTCGTCGCGCAAGTCGTCGCACGGCGGCCGCAACGACGTCGAGCTGATGCGCGCGGCGCGCACCGCCTCACAGTCGCCGAAGGCGCAGGCCTCGCGCGCGAAGGCGTCGCGTCGCTGATCGCCGTCGGCCGCGGTGTCCGCCACCCGGTCGAGGTGGCGGACGGCGCGTCAGCACAGCTACGGGCGGATTGCGCCGAACCACACGTGGTGGCGATCCTGCGTGTAGGCGAGCGTCCCGCGCTCGCCCTGGGCGTAGAACGAGGTCGTGCCGATGATGCCCGGGTCTGCCTGGGCCATGGCGACCTCCGGGCCGAAGGCCACGAAGTCCGACGCGCCCGGCCGTTGCCAGTAGAAGAAGTCGGCGTTGCCCGAGCGCTCGGCCGCGTAGCCGTAGCCGCCGGGGTAGCGGCGCACCTGGCCCAGCTTCTCGTCGACGATCCACGTGGTGATGGTGTCGAAGGACACCGCCGCGTAGTCCGTCGGCGCCTCCGCGCCCGCCAGCGCGCGCACGCCGATGGGGCCGGGGAGCTCGGTGGTGGGCACGTCAATCGTCAGCGACGCCTTGTCTCCGATGAAGGCGCGCCACTTCATGGTCGACGCCTTCGCCCAGAGCAGCAGCGGCGGGTTGAGGACGGGGGAGAGCGTCTGGTCCACGTCGCTGTCGATGGTGACGTTGAGTGCCCCGTTGCCGGTGGCCTTGCCGTCGAAGATGCGCCGCGGCGCGCCCTGCTCGAGCGCCACGAAGCGGCTGTTCGACATGTAGGCGCTCAGGAAGCCGCTGCTGGACTGCGCGGTGACCGGAGGGTTGCTGGTGGGCGGCAACGCTTCCTCGCGGATGGTGGTGTTGCCCGCCACCACCGTCTGGAAGGCGTACCGCTTGCCGTCGGGGCTGAACTGCAGCCGGTTGGTGCCGGTGGGCAGCGGGGTGGAGGTGCCGTTGCTGGCCTGGACGATGACGTAGGTGGAGCCGTCGAGGAAGGACGGGTAGTCGGCCGGGGACGCGAGGACGTTGGCGCCAGGCGAGAAGGAGCGGCCCACCGTCTGCGCCACGCGCGACGCGGACGGCAGCACCTTGAGCGTGCAGCTCGTACCGCAGGCCGTCAGCGCCCACGGCGTGGGGTAGATGCCCACCGTCGACACCTGTGTGAAGACCTGCGCCGTCTCGACGGTGGGCTCCACCAGCATCACGTCGTTGCCGGACTCGCGCACCAGCCACCGGTCGTTGGTGTGCTCGTAGATGCCGGTGGCGCTGCCGGTGGACGGGAAGCGCGTGGTGGCCCCGGTCGCCAGGTTGATGCGCTCGAGCGCGCTGCCGCGCACCGCGAACAGGACCGTCTCGTCACTCGAGAAGTCGTAGCCGTTGACGCCGGTCCCCCAGGTGGTGATGGCGCCGGTCGCGAGCTCGTAGAGCATGAGCTCGGCGCTCAGCACGAAGCCCACGTACTTCGCGTTCGGCGAGAAGCGCACGTTGGTGACGTTGGCGTTCGCCAACACCCGCACGTCGTACGTCTCGGTGTTGAAGAGGAAGCTGCGCAGGCCGCTGCTCTCGCTGGTACGGAAGACGACCCACGGGCGCGCGTCGCTGGCGGCCAGCGCCAGCACCGAGTTCAGCGTCGCCGGCGTCGAGTAGATGGGCAGGTACCAGGACAGCTGCGCGCCCTCGAGGACGGTGGTCTGCCCCGCCACGACGTGCGCGCGGCCGAGGACCTGGCGAGGGTGGAACGGCGCGTCGGCGACGATGTCCCAGTCACCTTCCGGCACCATCAGCGAGAACGCGCCGTTCGCCGTCGGCGTGGCGGTGGCGAGCGCGCCGGCCGCGGACACGGTGATGATGGTGGGCGACTGGGCGCCCGCGAAGGTGACGGCGCCGCGCACGGTGCCGCGGCGCGCCTGGTTGTCGCCCAGCGCCAGGGCGAGATCGGGGTTTGCGCCACGGGACACGCGCGTCGACGCGGTGGCCGACAGCTGGCTCTGCGTGCCGCCGGTCGCGACGAAGGTGGCGTCACCGGTGGGCACCTCTGGGAAGTCGAAGCGGCCCAGCGCGTCGCTGGTCGCCAGCAGCGAGGTGCCGGCCACCGCCACCGCGACGCCGCTCGCGGGCGCGCCGTTCAGCGTGACGGTCCCGCCGATGCGCCCCACCGGAGTCATGCGCAGCTCGCCCACGTCCTGGCTGCCTCCCGAGACGGCCACGCCGACGCTGGCGCGCTTCTCGCGGGTGTCGACCAGGTCGACGGACACGACGTAGGCGCCGGCAGGCACCTTCTCGAAGCTGAAGCTGCCGTCGCCGCCGGTGCGCGTGCCGCGCGACGCCGCGCCGGTCAGCGTCACGGTGACGTTCGACGCGTCGCTGTTGTCGGCGAAGACGAGCTTCCCGGTGACGGTGCCCGAGGACATGGTGAAGGCCAGCGTCGGCTCCGTCTCCGGCTTGCCGCCCACCATCTTCACCGGCACCGCCACCTCCTCGACGTCGGCGCCGCGCACCTTGGCGACCACCGAGTAGTCGCCGTCGGCCAGGCCGTGCGCCTCGAAGCGCCCTTCGGCGTTGGTGACGGCCGCGGTGGACGTGGGGCCGTACGCGAAGACGGCGATGTTGGCCGCGCTGCCGCCCGCCACCGTCACCCTGCCCGTCAGGGTGCCGCCGCCGCAGGCCGACAGGAGCGCCGCCGCCGCGAGCATCGAGAGTCGTCGAGTCATGTTCCCTCCGTGAAGAAGGGAGTCTAGTGGCTGCGCCCCCAAAGGCGAGGACGGCACAGGCGCCGAGGTCGCCGGTGTGGGCGTCACGCCCACTGGGCTGCACGGGGAGCGGGGGCCGGGGTCAGTCCTGTCCAGACCGGCCACCCGAGGGGGCATCGCCTCAGCGCAACGACTGAATCCGAGATTCAGTGCAGCGCGCCGCGCGCGGCTTCCCACACGCGCAGCACGGCCTCGTCCAGCAGCGTGCGCGGCTCACTCGAGAGGCGCGCGACCAGCACCTGCACCAGCGCCGCGGCCTCGGCGGCGGTGAAGCGGCGGGTGCGGCTGGTGTCGCAGCCGCGCGGCCGCCGCGTCAGCGAGAGGCGGCCGCCGCGGGACAGCGTCACTTCGAGCGACGCCTTGCCGACGCGCCCGCGCAGCGACAGCGCCGCGCCCACCCGTTGCGCCGGCCAGCACGTACGCTCCGCGGGAGAGGCCCGTGCCGTCGCGCATTGCCTCGCCACCGAGCAGCTTCAAGTCGGCGAAGGGCGCCCTTGCGCGCAGCGGCAGGGCGTGGAGCTTCTGAGTCGGGGCGGCGTGGAAGTCGTCCAGACCTCCGTTGTCCCGCCGCCCGCGCGGGAGGGCGCGCCAGCGCGGCGGACAGATTCCGCCAGCGCCGTGGCGCCCCGCCAACCGGGCCCCGTCAGGGCTGTTGCTGCGGCGCGTCGCCCAGCGGAATCGTCCCGCCCATCGACTTCCCGCCCTTCATGAAGGCGGGCCCGGTGGGGGCGGCGGTGGCGGCCTCGGGCGCCGGGCGGCCGAAGCGGTAGGGCACCTGGAAGTGGAAGCCCATGCCCTCGGTGTCGCCGTCGACGCGCAGCACGAGGTCGCCCGCCGGCGGCTGCGCGAAGGCCAGCTCGTACACCTCGGACGTGGTGCCGGCCTCGGCGTTGGGCGCGAGCCGCACGTCGGTGCGGCCGGACTTGAGCGTCACGCCGTCGGGCAACTCGACGCGCACCAGCAGCGGCACGGGCACCGCGTTGAGCCGCTCGACGTGGGCGACGACGGTGGCGCCGGTGGCCGACAACGCGCGCTCCTCCCAGTGGACCTTCACCGGCGACTGGAGGCGCACGGTGGGCTCGGGCATCTGCTGCGCGTGGGCGGGCGCGGCGGCCGGCGTCTGCGGCGGCGGTGACGGGTTGGCGCAGGCGGCGAGCGCCAGCGCGACGGTGGAAGCGAGGATGGTCCGGATCATTGGCACACTCCGTTGATGCAGCTCTGGCCGGCGCCGCAGGCGACGCACTGCACGCCGTTCGTCCCGCAGGCAGCGGTGGTGGTGCCGGCCTGGCACGAGGTGCCGGACAGGCAGCCGTAGCAGGAACCCGAGCGGCACAGGGGGCTGTTGGACGGGTACGGGTAGTAGCTGCCGTTCAGCGTCGCGCCGTCGACGATGGCGGCGGGCATGGCGTTCGAGCCGGTGGGGCTGCCGCCGCAGCGCAGGGCGTCGAGCACGTCCGACAACTGCAGTGACGCCTGGCCGGTGTCTACCACGTTCGTCTTGTTGCAGCCGCTGCCGACGCTCCAGGTGCGGCGGGTGTACCCGCGCGGCCACGGCGCGTTGTTCATGTGCTTGCCGGCGACGGCCTGGAAGATCTCCTGCGTGCCCGTGGCGCGCGACTGGCTGAGGCTCCACAGCATCGCCGCGACGGCGTTCTCGTCGATCTGCCCCAGGAGCTGCGTCGCTCCGGGAATGCCGCAGTTGTTGGGGCCGAACGGACACTGCGCCGGGTTGATGCCGGGGTAGTACTGCCGGTTCGTCAGGTCGAACCAGAAGAAGCCGCCGCCCTGCTTGTCCTCGAGGTAGCGCGTGTTGCGCAGCGCCGCCGAGTGCCACGTCGCGTAGCCCTCGCTCCACGCCTGGCCGGGGAAGGTGGGGCACCCGAGGATGTGCGTGCCGCCCTCGTTGGGCGAGGTGCCGTAGCTGGCCATCTGCCAGTGGCCGAGCTCGTGCACGACGGTGTAGTCGCTCCAATAGCCTTCGTCCCGGCTGCCGCCCGGCATCCAGATCTGCGAGTCGAAGCCGACGTCGGGGCCATCGACAAAGCACGCGCCGCACGACCACTCCACGCCGAGGCCCAGCCACATCACGATGGGCAGGCCCTGCCGGCCCTGGTTGGACGCCGTCGACCGCGCCCACACGTTCTGCAGCAGGTCGAAGATGTTGAGCGCGCCAGAGCCCTCGGCGGTGCTCACGGTGATGGTGCCGCCGTTGGCGAGCGCGCTGACCTGTCGCGACCAACCCCAGAAGCGGGGGTTGTTGCCGCGGTCGCCGGGCGAGAAGGTTCCGTTGCCGAGGTTGGGGTCCGCCACGGCGTAGCGCACGCCCAGCCCGTCGCCGCCGATCGCCATGAAGAAGACGAAGTCCTGCGCGGTCGGCGCCGTCGGCACCTGCACGGTGAACTGGCCGTTCGCGTTGGTGGTGGTCGCGTCGATCCACTGTCCGTTCCGCTGCGTCACCACCAGCACGTTGCGCGCGGGCTTCGAGGTGGGCGCGGCCCAGTCGGCGTAGTCCGGCCGCGGCGCGCGGTCCTGGTAGAGCAGCGTGCCCGAGAGCGCGGTGGTGGCGACGGTGATGCCGCAGTCCGCGCCGACAGCGGTGGACAGACACTTGCCGCCGCTGCCGCAGCTCTGCGCCGAGCCCCAGCTGCCGCTCGCGCTGCACACCTGGATGCTGGTCGCCCCGGAGCAGCGCGTGTCGTCCTGCCGGCAGCTGCCCGTCTGCACGCACGCCGCGCCGGCGCCGGTGGCCTGACACGTCGAGCCGCCCGGGCACGCGTAGGTCTGCACCGACGGCGTGCCGCTGCCGGTGGGGATGGAGCAGTAGCGCACCAGGGTGGCGCTCACGCACTCACCGCCCACCGGCACGCCCTGGCAGGGATCCACCGGGCCGCCGCCGCCGCCAGTGCCACCGCCGGACCCGCCGCCCGTGCCACCCCCGGTGCCCGTGGTGACGCACGTGTAGTTGGCGGGGTTGCACACCAGCCCGATGCGCCCGCAGTCGGAGCACGCGTTGCCGTTGGTGCCGCAGAAGTTGAGCGAGGCATTCAGCGGCGGGGTGAAGCACTGGCCGTTGGCGCAGCAGCCGGTGGGGCAGGTGGTCGGGTTGCAGGCGACGCTGGTCGCCACGCACGAGAAGGTCGCGCCGTCGCAGCGCTGGTTCTGGGCGCCGCAGTCCTGGCAGGCCGCGCCGCCGGTGCCGCAGAAGTTGTTCGAGGTGTTCAGCGGCGGCGGGAAGCACTGTCCGTTGGCGCAGCACCCCGAGCACGTCGACGCATCGCAGGTGCCAGTGCCCCCGCCGGTACCACCGCCGGTGCCGCCGCCGGTGCCGCCGGCGGTACCACCGCCGGTACCACCGCCGGTACCACCGCCGGTGCCGCCGCCGGTGCCACCGCCGCCGGTACCGCCGCCGGTGGCGTTGACGCACTCGGCGAGGCCGCTGGCGTTGCTGCAGCCGCCGCTGCAGTTGGCGAGCGTCTGCCAGGTGCCGCCGGAGCACTGGACGACGGCCGGGGGGCCGTTCTGGCAGGCCCGGTTTCCGTCGGCCCACGGCGGGCACGGGTGACCCGCCGTCGCGATGGTCGTGTCACAGGACACCGACACCTTGTTGTCCACGCAGCCCCGGAATCCGTCACAGGGCACGGACGCCCACGTCCCGCCCATGCAGGCGAGGACCGCGCGCGACGACTCGCACGCGATCGGGTCCGCGGGATCACACGAAGTGCCAGCCTTGGGGGCGCCCGAACAGGCGGCGAAGCCCAGGCTGACGAGGAGGGCGGGAAGAGCGACGCGCATGTGGACCTCGGGGCCGGGCCTGTAGCACACGGCAGGAGCGCCTGTCGCACCGCGGCGGAGGATCAAACTTTTCGATGTGGCCCAGTTGGAATAAACCCTCCGGCGGAGCGCGGGTTTGTGCGTCCGTGGGACGGGGAGACGGGAAGCACGTGAGCGCGGAACAGGCGCAGCCGACGGTAGGTCCGCAGGGCGCGACGCCCACCGGCTTCCGTGTGCTCATCGTCGAGGACAACCCGCACATCATCGAGATGTACAGCTACGTGCTGAAGAAGCTCGCGGCGAACGAGCTGAAGGGCACGACGCCGCTCGAGGTGCACTTCGCGGCCGATGGGCACGCCGCGCTCGCCATGCTGCACGAGTCGCCGTTCCACCTGGTGATGACCGACCTCTACATGCCGGTGATGGACGGCTTCCAACTCCTCGAGAAGATGCGCGGGGATGTGACGCTCCAGAACATCCCGGTGGTGGCGATCTCCGCGGGTGGTCAGGACGCCCGCGAGCGCGCGATGAAGCTGGGCGTCGACATGTTCCTCAAGAAGCCCGTTCGCTTCGCGGAGGTCATGGAGACCGTGAAGCAGCTCCTGCGCATCAAGTAGCGTCGTTTCCGGAAAGGGAGTCGATGTCCGAGCCAGCGATGACGAGAGACAAGGTGAGCGGCGACGCGCTGTTCATCTTGAAGAGCCTGAAGGAAAACCAGCGCCTCGGCCGGTCCAACAAGCTGGCCGACGTGAAGACGTCGCTCGAGAACAGCGTGTCGCTCGAGTTCGACAGCTATTTCTTCTTCCTGCGCAAGTTCCACTACATCGCCATGGACCGCGAGGCGCAGCTCAAGCTGACCGACCAGGGCGAGCGTGTGGTGGAAGGCGACTACCTCGACAAGTTCACCGGGGAGGTCGGTGAGTTCTTCGGCGACCAGATCGAGGATGGCGCGCCCGACGACAGCACGATGCTGCAGCCGCCGGCGCCGCCTCCGTTCCCTTCCGCCACCACCGACATCGTCCTGGAGCCGAACCCCATGCCCGCTTCCAACCGCGGCGGCCGCAAGCCGCCTCCGCCGCCACCCGACGACATGCCGCACGTGACCGCGCCCGACGTGCGCGGGGCGTACTCCCCGCCGCCGCCGCCCGCCCCGCTGCCGCTGACCGCCGCGGTGTCCATGGCGCCGCCGTCGCCCAAGGGGCAGGACCTGGACCTGCGCTACCAGAAGAACGACCAGGTGGGCTCGGGGCCGCTGGGCACCGTCTTCAAGGGCAAGCACAACGCGCTCGGCCTCGACGTCTGCGTGAAGGAGCTCAAGGACATCTTCGGCTACTTCTCGTTTCTCCAGCGCGGCGAGGTGATCAAGCGGCTCAAGAAGGAGCTGTGCGCGCAGGCGCAGGTGAAGCACCCGGGCGTGGTGCAGGTGCTCGATCAGAACACCGACGTCGCGCGGCCCTACTTCGTGATGGAGCTGTGCAAGGGCAGTCTGCGTGAGAAGCTGGACGGCGGCGGCGGCAAGGGCATTCCCGTGCCGCAGGCGGTCCGCTACTTCCTGCAGCTCGCGTACGCGCTGCGCGCCGCGCACCAGCAGGGGCTCACGCACCACAACATCAAGCCCGAGAACGTGCTGTTCGACGCCTGGGGCAACGCGAAGCTGGGCGACTTTGGCCTCTCGCGCGTCATCGAGGTGGACCAATCGAAGGGCATGCCGCAGGTCTTCGTCGGCACCGGCGGCATGGGTTACATGAGCCCCGAGCTGATCGCCCGCGCGAGGGACGCGGGCCCGTCGAGCGACGTGTACGGGCTGGGCATCCTCCTCTACGAGATGCTGACCGGGCAGCTCCCGGGTCGCCGCAGTCCGCTGCCGTCGGAGATCAACAGCGAGGTGCCGGCGAAGCTGGATCCGATCTTCGACAAGATGACCCAGGACCGGAAGGACAGCCGCTACCCGGACTTCGAGGCCGTCTTCGACGACTTCTACGCCGCCTTCGGCGACAAGACGTACCTCAACAAGGGCGACCTGCTCCTGTGGAGCGAGCTTTCGGGCTGAGGAGCCCGTCGAATCAGCGGCGGTAGCCTTTTTCGGACAGCAAGGCCTCGAGCGCCCGGAGGATGACGCTCGCCTTCTCCTGGTTCACCCGCGCCGTCTCGAGCCGCTGCAGCTCGGCCTCGCTGAAGCCGCCCTGCTCGGCCCGGCTGCCGGCCTCCTCGAACATCTCGTCGAGCATCGTGTTCGCGGACGGGTTCTTGCCGATTGGCCGAGGCGCTTCGGTGCGCGCCGGCGGCGGGGCGTCGTCGAGCTCGAGGTCCATGCCGCCCCCCGACGGCACCTCGCTGGTGAAGGCGCGGCGCGCGAGGTTGTTCCCGACTGGCACGGCCTGCCCGCGGTAGTGCCTGGCGATGGCGGCGCTGATCTCCCCTTCCGAGGCGACCACCACCGACACCCGCGCGCCCACCTTCGCGGCGAGGTGATCGATGACGTCGATCTCCGTGGGGTCGGCCATGGCCAGCGTCAGCACGCGGTCCTTCAGGCTGATGGGGAAGACGCCGTGCTCGGTGCAGTACGCTTCGTCGACGCGAGAGAGCGCGGCGCCGTCGCGGCTCACCATGCCGAGGTGCGTGGTCGGCAGCCGCAGCGCCTGGCCGAGCGCCGCCGCCACCTCGTCGCCGTCGACGAAGCCCATGTCCGCCAGCACGCTGGTGAGGCGCCCGCCCCACTGCTCGAGGCGAGCGAGCGCCGAGCGCAGCTGCAGCTCGTCGACGAGGCCTGCCTTCTTGAGGATCTCGCCCACCCGGGCGGCGTTCGGCCGGAGCGCCATGCTGCCGCCATGGTAGCGGGGATCGCCCGGCGGGGGCAGCTTCTGGCTCTCGTGGGGACGCCGCGCGGCGTGTCCGCGTCGGCGAACTTCGCGCTCACCCAGCCGCTCTTCCCGAGGCCGTAGGGCGTCGGCTCGGTGAAGGGCAGGGTGAGCGCCATCGCCGCGGACGTCGGCAGTTTGCACGAGATGGCGAGCGGCTCGCCGTCGACGCTCAGGTGCGCGAACGTCTTGTCGTTGACGGCGAGAGCGAGGTGCCCGGGCCACGGGCTTTTGGTGTGCGCACCTGGAAACGCCAGCCCGAAGGCGCGGAGCGCGGCGTGGTGGCGGTGCTTCTTCGGCATGCCCGAACCATCGCACGCGCTCGCGCGGGCGCGCGAGGTGATGAAGCACGAGCCGACGTCACGGCACCTCTTCCCGCAGGGGAGGAGTGGATCAGCCCGCCGGGCGCCGCATCAGGTGCAGCGCCCTGTCCCAGCGCCCGGTCGCCCGCAGCACCAGCTCGAGCAGCTCGCGCGCGCAGCCGTGACCGCCGGGCTTGGACGCGACGAAGTGCACGTGCGCCTTCACCTCGGCCGCCGCGTCCGCCGGGCACGCCGCCAGCGCCGCCTGGTCCATCGCCGGCAGGTCGTTCACGTCGTCGCCCATGTACGCCGCCTCGTCCGGCGCGACGTTCAGCTCCGCGCACAGCTCGGCGAACGCCGGGCCCTTCTCGCGCCGGCCCTGGAAGACCTTGGCCAGCGCGAGCTCGCGGGCGCGCGCCTCGACGATGCGCGACGAGCGCGCGGTGAGCAGCGCGACGGGCATGCCCGTGAGCCTCGCCAGCACCATCGCGTGGCCGTCCTTCACGTCGAAGCGCTTCATCACCTCGCCGTCGGGCCCGTACCAGAGCCCGCCGTCCGTCAACACGCCGTCGACGTCGAACACCACCAGCTTGACGCGTTGGGCGCGCTCCTCCACCGTCACGGCTGGTGCCCCAGCGCGCGGCGAATCGCGAGCACCTGCGTCAGCGTCTCCTCGAAGCCGGCGAACGTGAGGCTGCACGGCCCGTCGCACCGCGCCTGGTCCGGGTCCTCGTGCACCTCGGCGAACAGCGCGTCGATGCCCGCCGCTGCCGCCGACCGCGCCAGCAGCGACACGAACTTCCGCTCGCCCGCCGTCTCGCCGTCGCCCGCGCTGGGCAGCTGCACCGAGTGCGTCGCGTCGAAGCAGGTGACCAGCCCCGCCTCGCGCATCTGGGCGAAGCCGCGCATGTCCACGACGAGGTTGTTGTAGCCGAACGAGCTGCCGCGCTCGGTGACGAGCACGTTCGGGTTGCCCGAGTCGAACGCCTTCCGCGCCGAGTGGATGATGTCTTTCGGCGCGATGAACTGGCCCTTCTTCAGGTTGACGCCGCGCCCCGACTTCGCGACCGCGACGATGAGGTCCGTCTGCCGCGAGAGGAACGCCGGCACCTGGAGGATGTCCGCCACCTCCGCCGCCGGCCCGACGTGCGACGTCTCGTGCACGTCGGTGAGGATGGGCACGCCCACCGTGTCCTTCACCTTGCGCAGCACGCGCAGGCCCTCGAGGAGACCCGGCCCGCGGTACGACGTGATGCTCGTGCGGTTCGCCTTGTCGTAGCTGCACTTGAACGCGAACGGCACGCCCAGCCTCGTGCACACCTCCTTCACGCGGGCCGCGTGGCGCAGCGCGAAGTCCTCCGACTCGATGACGTCGGGGCCGGCGAGGACGAAGAGCGGGTAGCCGGGGCCTACCGGGTGGCCGGCGAGCGTGATGGAGGGCAGCAAAGCCATGCCGTGCTCCTAGCGCGGCGCGCGCGCGAAGTCGCCCCTCCGTCTTTCCGCGAGGCGGGCCGGACTTCTGTCTGACTGAGAAGAGCCCGTGGCCCGGGCCGCGGCGAGCAAGCCGTCTTCGCGTGAGTCATGCGCCGGACTTCGCGTCGCGGTGCTCGATGGCCGCGCGAACGAAACCCGAGAACAGCGGGTGCGGCGCGAACGGCTTCGACTGGAACTCGGGGTGCGCCTGGCACCCGAGGAAGTGCGGGTGGTCCCTCAGCTCGATCATCTCCACCAGGTCGAGATCGGTGTTGAGGCCCGAGAAGATGAGCCCCGCCTCGGCGAGCTTCGCGCGGTACGCGTTGTTCACCTCGTAGCGGTGGCGGTGGCGCTCCATGACGGAGTCCTTGCCGTACAGCTTGTGCGCCAGCGTGCCGGGCTTCAGCGCGCAGGCGTAGCTGCCGAGGCGCATCGTGCCGCCCTTGTCCTGCACGGACTTCTGCGCCTCCATCAATGACACCACCGGGTGCGGCGTCTTCTCGTCGAACTCGAGGGAGTTCGCGCCCGACAGCCCCACCACGTGGCGGGCGTACTCGACGACCGCCATCTGCAGCCCGAGGCAGATGCCGAAGAACGGCACCTGCTTCTCGCGCGCGTACTTCACGGCCTGGATCTTCCCCTCGGTGCCGCGCACGCCGAAGCCGCCGGGCACCAGCACCGCGTGGCAGTCGGCCAGGAGCGCCTCGGCGCCCTGCGTCTCCACGTCCTGCGAGTCGACGAACTTGAGCGCCACCCTGCAGTCGTTCGCGATGCCGCCGTGCAGCAGCGCCTCGTTGAGCGACTTGTAGGACTCTTTCAGGTCCACGTACTTCCCGACGATGGCGATCTTCACCTCGCCCTTGCCGGGGTGCTTGATGGCCTCGACGATGCGCTCCCACTGGTCGAGGCGGGCGCCCCGCGTCCAGATGTTGAGGATCTCCGCGACGCGCTCGTCGAGGCCCTGCGCGTGCAGCACCAGCGGCAGCTCGTAGATGCTGGCCACGTCGGGGCTGGTGAACACGTTGCCCGTGTCCACGTTGCAGAACATGGCGATCTTGTCCTTGAGCTCCCGGGCGATCTCCCGGTCCGTGCGGCAGATGAGCACGTCGGGCTGGATGCCGATCTCCCGCAGCTTCATCACCGAGTGCTGCGTGGGCTTCGTCTTCACCTCACCGGCCGCCGCGATGTAGGGGAGCAGCGTGAGGTGCACGTAACAGGTGTTGTCCGCGCCGACGTCGTAGCGCAGCTGGCGAATGGCCTCGAGGAACGGCAGCGACTCGATGTCGCCGACCGTGCCGCCGACCTCGACCAGCACCAGCTCGTGGCCTTCCGCGGCCGCGTGGATCATCGACTTGATCTCGTCGGTGATGTGCGGAATCACCTGGACCGTCTTCCCCAGGTACTCGCCGCGGCGCTCCTTGGAGATGACCGAGTGGTACACGCGGCCCGTGGTGAAGTTGTTCAGCTTCGTCATCCGCGCCGTCGTGAAGCGCTCGTAGTGCCCGAGGTCGAGGTCCGTCTCCGCGCCGTCCTCGGTGACGAACACCTCGCCGTGTTGGAACGGGCTCATCGTGCCCGGGTCGACGTTGATGTACGGGTCCAGCTTGACCAGCGTGATGTCGAGGCCGCGGTTCTCGAGCAGGGCGCCCATCGAGGCGCTCGCCATGCCCTTGCCGAGGGAGGACACCACGCCGCCGGTCGTGAAGATGAACTTGGTCTTCCGTTGGCGCATGGGCCGGTATTTCCCAACCGCCCCCGCGGCGTCAACGGCGGAAAATCGGCGTCGGCTAGACTGTCGGCCGCAACCATCGCCCGGGCGCAGGGTTTACCCGGGACACCCGTCATCGGAGGTCACGTTCATGTTCACCAAGCGCCTGGTTTTCCTCGCCGCCACCACGCTGCTCGCCACCGCCTGCGGACGCGCCGCCGAATTGGACAGCGCGGAGGACGCCGACGAGTCGGCCGTCGTCACCTCGGCGGAGTCGGCGCTGACGGTGAACCTGTCGGACGAGGTGGCGCAGCCGGTGAGCGCCACCGCCGAGGACCTCGCGGCGTCCGCCGTGGCGCGCGTGCCCATGACGATGACGACGCCCTCGTGCGTCACCGCCACGCAGATGGGCGCGACCGTCACCTACGTCCTCACGGACTGCACTGGCCCGTACGGCCTCGTCCACGTCACCGGCACGCTGACGGCCGTGTACTCGCGCGGCATGGGCGGCGCGGTGCAGGTCGTCATCACCGGCAACGGCATCAAGGCGAACGCCGCCACCTTCGACGTCAACGCGACGGTGAACGCGACCCAGGCCGCCGGCGTGAAGCGCGCGCAGGTGACGAGCCAGTCGTCGGGCACCGGGCCGCGCGGCGCCAGCGTCGACCGCACCGGCAGCTACACCGTCACCTGGGACGCGGCGAACGAGTGCGTCACCCTGGACGGCAGCTGGGAGACGACCGTGGCACTGCGCAAGGCCACCACCACCGTCGCCCACTTCAAGAAGTGCGCGGGCCAGTGCCCCGCCGCGGGCGGCAGCATCGTCTACACGGGCGCGCGCGGCACCGTGGTGACGCTGACGTACGACGGCTCGGCCACCGCGACGTGGACCAGTTCTGCGAATGGCAGGACGGGCACGGTGAAGTTGCTCTGCGGCGGCTGAGTGTCACCGGGGTGAGACTCCCTCTCACCCGGTACGGAAAAAACCGCGCCGGCAGGCTTCACGCGGTGCGGCGGACACGTTAGGCAGGGCGGTGATGATTACGCCCCGCCGCCTCGTTCGCCTCGCGCTCGCCCTGGCCCTCGTGGCCGGCGGGAATGCCATGGCGCAGCAACAACAGTGCGACGGTCGGCAATTTGAACCGAGTGGGCCTGCGCGCTACGAGAGCGATGTTGTGCAGGATCCTGCGGCGAGGTCGGACGCGGAGAGTGGCATCATGCCACCTTGGCTCGGGTTCTTTCCTACGTCCGGCAACAAGGGGCAAGTCGCGAAGCTAGAGTTCGAGCCTTTTGGACTGTTCTACTCACCGCTTGTTGTCGAGCCTGGCAGTCAGCTGTGGTCGCAAGTAACGCCCTCCCTGCTGTACCACGACTCGTCGGGAATGGTCGCAACGGCCGAGTTGTGGGGTGGCTCATCGAGCCAGTTGGTGAGCGCTGGTTCGACTTGGCGTCTGGTGCCTGATTTCGATGGTAGTTCTAGATTTGCACGTTACGAGCGCAACATTTTGCGTGCATGTGAAGCGGACTGTACGAGCCAGCCGAGCGAGATCGAGATCGCCCTTCCGGATGACATTCACTGGGTTCGACTCCGCTGGCCGAATGCACTGGTGATTGGCCGGAATGCGAACACCTACTCGGCGTACCTTGTAGACATTCCAAGCCAGTCATTGACTTTACTGGAAAGCTGCTCGGGCCCAGCCACAGGTGACTTTGATGGACAGCGCGTCTATCTGGGATGCTCGGGAACTCTGGTGGTCGTCGATCGGGCGACGCTCAAAGTCGACCCTCTCTTTGACGATCCGTGTGCATTCATGGAGTTCGGTTTTCCCCAGCTCACAGATGGCTGGCTGGTCTTTCAGGAGAATTATCTAACGACGACGAAGACTGAGATCGTGGCTCTCAAGCTGTCAGACGTTGGCCTGGATCCGAATGGCGATCCGACCTTTCGGGTTGGGAAGAGCGACCACGCCCTCTACTCCACCTCCCGTCCGGCCTTTACGGCCGGTTATTTCGGCACGGACTTGGGCTCGAAGCGCGTAGTGACCTGGTGGGTTTGGCAGGATCCCGCGCTCGGCACCGGCTACGGTGTAACCTTCTGGTAGGAGCGAGAAATGTCTAGGAGTTTGCTGGTTTTTGGGGTTCTTGCTGTCGGCGTTTCGACCGCTTCGTATGCTCAGGTACCTGTCTTCACTACTTCCAATTCAGCTTATCAATCGCTGAGCGGCGGTACAGTGCTTGCGTTCGCGAATAGCGCTGGTGGTACGCCGACCGACGATGGTTTTGCAGTTGTTTCCTTGCCCTTCACCTTCCCGTGGTTCGGGAACAACTACACGCAGCTGCTGGTGCAGACGAACGGCTTCGTCAGCTTCGACACCACGGTGTGTACGTCGAGCTGCTTCTCGAACACCACGATGCCCAGCACCACCACGCCGAACAACGCCATCTTCGGCTGGCACGACGACCTGTCGGTCTCCAGCGGCGTGGTGACGACGCACAACGTCGGCGGCGAGTTCGTCATCCAGTACGCCAACGTGCCCAACCTCGGCGGCACCTACACCATCAACATGCAGATCCGCCTCTCGCCCGCGGGCACGGTGGTGCTGCACTACGGCACCTTCTCTGGCGCTGGCACCGCCGGCAGCGCGTCGGTCGGCTTCGAAGGCCCGGGCGGGACGCAGGGCCTCATGGTGATGGCGCGCGCGGGCCAGACCTGCACGCCGACGAGCCAGACGGGCTGCTGCTCCGGCAGCAGCACCACCACCGCGCCCTTCGCATGTACCGTCGCCGACGTGGTGGCGGGCACGCGCATCCTCATCGGCGAGCCCGTCGAGGCGGACCTGGGCGTGCCCAGCGTCACGCTGTCGAACCTGGTGGTGCAGGGCAACGGCAACCTGACGTTCGACGTGCAGGCGCAGGTGCGCAACTACGGCCAGACGGCGGCGAACGGCTGGCTGTGGCGCGCGTACCTGTCTCTCGACGCGGTGAAGGACGCGGGCGACCAGCTGGTGGCTTCCGGCGGGCCGGTCAGCCTCGGCCCCACGTCGGTCACCACCATCAACACCGCCGCGGCCACCACCACGCCGCCGGCGCAGGGCGCGTACTACGTGCTGTTCGAGGTGGACTCGACGAACGTGGTGATGGAGGCGAGCGAGCTCAACAACGTCGGCGCCACGGTGGACACCTTCGTGTCGGGCCTCGACCTGGTGGCCGCCAGCATTAGCGGCGTATCGGCGTCGGGCGGCGGCAACGTCGACAACATCCAGGTGAACTGGCGCAACCGCGGCACCACGGCGCCGGGCCCGGTGGAGTACCGCATCCTCCTGTCGGCCAACACCACGCTGGACGCGAACGACTTTGTCATCCACACCGGCACGCGCAACGTGACGGGCGGTGAGACGGTGGCCGAGTCGGTGGCCGTCACCATGCCGGCGGCGTCGCCCAACGGGACGTTCTACTACCTCTTGCAGATCGACCCGAACAACCTGCTGACCGAGGCGCTCGAGACGAACAACGTCGTCGCGTCGGGCGGGCAGGTCACCATCACCCGCGCGGACCTGGTGGCGGAGTTCGCCGATTTCGTCGACCCGGCGACGGGCCTGTCGATTCGCGCCGGCCGTTTCGGCGAGCCCGCGCGCGCGACGGTGCGCGTGTCGAACCAGGGCGGCGCCAACGCGAACAACTTCTATGTCGCGCTCGTGGTGTCCACGGACGCCACGCTGTCGCTCTTGTCGGATACGCTCGTGTGCGAGCAGCAGGTGACGCAGCTCGCGACGGGCGGCGTGCCGGCGACGTACACGCTGAACTGCCCGCTGCCGCTGGTGGACCGCGCGGGCGCGGCCTTCACGACCGGCCAGTACTATTTCTTCCTCGTCACCGACTCGCGCGGCTCCGTGTACGAGACGAACAAGGGCAACAACAACCTCACGGTGGGCCCGGTGCGTGTGACGGCGCCCGGCGCGGACCTGATGGTGGCGCAACTGACCGCGCCGGCGTCGGCGGGCGTGGGCGAGACGGTGCCGGTGGTGCGTACGCTGCGCAACGTGGGCACGCTGGCCGCGCCGGCGGCGGCGTACCGCTACGTCGCGTCGGTCAACGACATCATCACGCCCGACGACATCCCGCTGGAGATCATCGACCCGTCGACGGGTGCCTCGAGCGCCGAGGGCTCGGTGACGCTGGCGCGCGACGCGTCGGACTCGAAGACCGAGCTGGTGCGCCTGCCGGCCTCGATGGCGCCGGGCACCTACTTCATCGGTTGCATCATCGATCCCCAGGCGCTGGTGGCCGACCTGGACCGCGCCAACAACGCCCTGCCCTCGCAGCCACTGCCGGTGGCCGCCTCGTCGTTGCGCATCGCCACCTCCGCGCTGCCGGACGCGACCGTGGGCCTGCCGTACCAGTTCCGGCTGGCGGCGGTGGGCGAGATGGGCGCGTCGACGTGGAGCATCGACACCAGCCAGGGCCCGGCGCCCGCGTGGCTGACGTTGTCCTCCAGCGACGGCACGCTGTCCGGCACGCCCACCACGCCCGAGGTCGCGTCCTTCACGGTGAAACTCGAGAACGCCGGCCGGCAGGCGGTGAGGCGCCTGGCGATGCGGGTGCTGCCGCCCACGACGCAGGTCATCATCACCACGACGTCGCTGCCGGCCGTCGTCAACTCCCCCAGCACCGTCTTCTCGTTTGCGCTGGGCGCGGCGGGCGGGGCGCGGCCGTATACCTGGCGGCTCTCGGCGGGCACACTGCCCAGCGGCCTCACGTTGTCGGCCGACGGCGTCATTTCCGGCTCGCCGCGCGGCGTGCCGAACGGCAACACCAACGTCACGGTCGAGGTGACGGACTCGACGGGCGGCCGCGCTTCACAGGCGCTGGTGGTGCGCCTGGTGCCGGCGGGCAGCATCTTCTTCCGGACGCTGTCCCTCGCGCCGGGCCTCACCGGGCAGGACTACCTGCAGGACATCGCGGTGCAGAACGCCGACGGCTCGCCGCTGGCCAAGCCGCTCAAGTGGACGGTGACGGGCAGCCTGCCCGACGGCCTGTCGGTGACGGAGCAGACGGAGCTCATCACGCTGTCCGGGCGGCCGCAGCGTGCGGGCCTGTTCAACTTCACGGTGTCGGTGCAGGACGCGTCCGGCCGCGGCGACTCGATGGCCTACGCGTTGACGGTGTACCCGCCGCGCTACCGCATCGCGATGGAGGGCGTGCCCACGCCGCTGTACGCGGGGGACACCATCGAGGGCCGGCTGACCGTCAGCCCGTCGGCCGCCGTGACGTACGCGGTGGTGAGCGGCGCGCTGCCGCCCGGTGTCTCGCTGAGCGCTGAGGGCGCGCTGTCCGGCACCGTCGCCGCCGAGGGTGCCGAGGGCCTGTGGACCTTCGTCGTCGAGGCGCGCGACGCGGCCAACGCCACCGGGCTGTCGTCGCTGGCCATCGAGGTGTCGAGGCCGCCGGTGAAGCAGGGCTGCTCCAGCGTCGACCTCTCCGGTGGGCCGGCGATGCTGCTCGGCCTGCTGGCGCTCCTGCGGCGGCGTCGGCGGTCGTAGGCGCGGACAGGGCTGGGGGGCGGGCTGTGTTGAGCTCTCCCGGGTCGGTCGACGGCTTCGCGTGCGCGCGGTGGGCCCAGCACGTCGAGACGAGCGCGACGTGGCACGACCACCTGCTGTGCGTGGGCCGCCGTGTCCCTGCGCCGGGACCGCCCCTCCAGCGTTCTTTGACGTGGCGGGGACGGCGCGCTGCGAGACCGGTGACGGTCTTCCGATGGTGCCGAGGGGCTCACCGGGATGGGCACGGCCGCGTCACCGACTTTCCCGCACGCCCTCCACCCGAGGCCGGCCGCCACTCACTCGCCGGACAGCCAGCCGACGAAGCGCGAGAAGACGGAGCGGGAGGCCGCGGGCTTCTCTTCCGCCGTCGGCGCGTCGGGCGTCGCGCACGCCGCGCACACCAGGGCCGTCAGCGTCGGCTGCCCCTCGCTGAAGGGCCGGCGCTGCCCACAGCCTTCACACACGAAGCCCGTGCCCGGAGGCGCCCTCGTCGTCGAGGCCTTCGCGAGCGCGTCGAGGTCGCGCGCCTCGAGGAAGGCGCCCTGGCAGCTCGCGCACGCCTCCACCGCGATGCGCGCGCCCAGCGTGGCCTGCGCCAGCGCCGCGCGGCAGCGCGGACACGTGCGCCGCGTGGCCCCGCCTGGCGCCGAGAGGCGCTCGCCCGTCGCGCGCTCCACCTCCGCCGCATCGAACCACACGCCGCCGCAGTCGTTGCAGCGGTCAACTCCAGCTCGGCGCCGCCGCCGCGCGCGGGCACCCAGAACGGCTGCAACGTCTTCCGGCAGCCAGGACAGTTCGCCATCGCCCTCACCGCAGCGCGTGCAACAGCCACGGCAACAGCCGCCCGTCGGTGACGAGCTGCATGTGGTCGAGCCGCTCGGACTGCACCGCCAGCACCGGCGCCTTGCGCACCGCCGACGGCAATTCATCGTACAGCCAGGGCAGCGTGTCGAGACGTACCGTCTGCCCGTGGCGCCTCGCGAACCACTCGACGCGCTGTTGCGTGTCGAAGCCCACCAGCACGAGCTGCCGCGGGCCCGGCGCCTCGGCCGTGACCCACTCGCGGTAGTCGTCGTCGTTGCCGTACAGCCCGTCGATGAGGATGACCTGCTTGAGCGCCGGGTGCTTGAGCCACCCGGCCACCGTTTTGTACGCGCCGGAGTGCCCCACGACGACGAGGGGCCCCTTCGGGCGCTTCAGCTTGAGCCGCTGCTCGACGGTGGACAGCAGTCCCTCGAGGTCGGGCCAGTAGACCGGGTCCGTCCGCCAGCTGCGCGCCTCGGGCACGATGAAGAGCGCATTGCGGCCGGAATCGCGGAACTGCCGCGTCAGCGCGTGGTCCGCCACCGCGCGATCGACGTCCGTGTAGAAGCCGTGCACGTACACCACCGTCGCCGCGTCGACCGGGCGGTAGCGGCGCGGGCGCCACACGTGCACCGGGCCCTGCGACGTGCCGAAGCGCTGGTAGCGCCCGTCGTCGAGCAGCATGTCGACGTATTCGGTGGCGCGGGTGCGGGCGACCAGCTCGCGCGCAGGCGTCGTCGTCTCGAGGTCCGCCGGCGGCACCTGTGAAAGCGCGAAGGCGGTGAGCGCGAGCCACATCGCGGCGGTCGACGCTACTTCACTTCCGGGGCCGGGGCCGGCGCCGGCGCGGGCTCCGGCTTCCCCGGGGCCGGAACGCCGTCGCGCCGGGTGATGAGCATGTGCTTGTGCAGCTTCTTGTCGAGGTAGCCGTAGCGGAAGGGCAGTGGCTTCGCCTTCTTCCACAACGCGCGGAAGTCCTCGTTCGCCTTCGGGCTGGCGCCGAGGAAGGACTCCTCGAAGGTGCCGAAGGCCTCCTGCGTGAAGCCCGCCGCCTTCGCGTACTTCGGGGGGATGCCGGTGGAGTCCGACACCATGAACTCCATGTTCGAGAGCAGCCAGTTGCGGATGGTGGAGAAGTTGTCGCGCCACAGCAGGTAGCTGGCGGCCTTCGTCATGGCGACCACCGGCCGCTTGCCGTTCAGGTACGCCTGCATCGCGGTGTCCTTGCCGAAGTGGTCGTCATCGAGGTTCTGCGGGAAGTGGCGGTGCACGCGGGCCGCCGTCTTCGGGTCCTCGCCCTTCTTCACGAAGACGAGCTCGAGGTTGTCGAAGGCCGCCGAGAAGTCCGGCGGCACCCATTTCTTGTGCAACAGCTCCGCCGTCTGGGTCTCGGTGGCGTCCAGCTCGGCCTGCGTCAGGTAGCGCAGGCTGCCGTCGGGGTTCACCTTCACGTACTTGAGTGACACCGGCTCGAAGCCGTGCACCGCCAGCGCGATGAGGAAGAAGGACAGCTGGCCGGGCAACTCGCCCTGCTGGCCCTTCATGAGGTTGACCGTCTTGGAGTCGTTCGCCACCAGCAGGCCCGACGACGTCTGGCGGATGAGCGCCAGCGACGCCTCGAGCTGCTTCTTGTCGAGGCCGTGGACGCGGCGCGGATCGCCCGCGTGCTCCAGCGACAGGGTGGTGATGTCGCGGGCCTCCGGGTACGTGGTGAGCGCGCTGATGAGGTCGCCGCCGCCGAACGGGTACACCACGGTGGTGGGCAGCCCGGCGGGCTTCAGCGCCTGGATGAAGGGCGACGCCTGCTTCACCCACGTCTCGCGGTACACGCCGTAGCGGCGCTGCATCTCCTTGCAGTGCGCCTCCACCACCTTCGCGTCGAGGTGGGCCGGCAGCGGCGAGTCGTCGCCGCACGCCACCACGCGGAACAGCAGCTTCGCTTCGGCGGTGAAGTCCAGCGCGTCTCCGCCGGGCGGCGGCGTCTGGGGAGTGGGGGCCTGGGTCAGCAGCAGGGCGACGGTGAGCGCGAGGTGCATTCGGCGCGGCTCCTAGCACGGGGCCCGGCGGCGCGCGCGAGGCGAGGACGCTTGTCAGGCAGGCGCTTTGGCCATAGCCATCGGGTATGCGCGCGTCCCTGCTGGCGTCCTTGTTGGCGTTGCTCCCGCTGCCGGCGCTGGCGCAGGCCGAGCTGGTGCCGAGGTTGTCGGTGCGGAGGGCGGACCCGGCCAGCACCGGCCTGCACCCCTTCCAGCTCGACGCCGCGCTGCGCCCGGCCTTTGCCGAAGAAGCGGTGGCCGCCGAGCCCGCGCTGGTGCTGGTGCCCGAGTACGACGCCGAGGTGGTGGTGGCGGTGAGGGGTACGCAGGACGAGTCGGGCTTTCACGTGAGCTTCGAGCTGGCCACCACGACGCCGCCGGCGCTCAAGGACCGGGTGGTGGTGGACCTCCAGCGCATCGAGGTGGGCCCGCAGACGGCGCGCGCCATGGTGCGCACGGTGGTGCTGCGCGCGCGGGCGCTCTTGCAGCAGGCGCAGGTGGCGGCCGCCGAGGGCGCGTTGCAGCCCACCACGCCGGAGCCCACCATCGACGGGCGGCCGGGGCCCTTCAAGCTGAAGGCACCGCCGCCGCGCGAGTGGAGCCGCATCGACGTGTCCGTGGTGGGCGGCCTCAACACGCCCGCGGGTTTCGTGGGGGGGCGCCTCGTGCTGAACCCCTTCGGCTACATCGGCCTCACCTTCGCCGCCGGCTACAGCTCGTGGGGCCCGCGCGTGGCGCCGGGCGTGCGCGTGTACCCGTTCGGCCTCGACCTGCTGGGGCTGTACGCCGAGTTGGACGGGTACATCTCGCTTGGCGAAGGCGCGACGGTGACGCGCGCCGGCGCGCCGGTGGCGGTGCAGCTCAAGTCGACGCTGTCGGTGGCGCCGATGCTCGGCTACCGCCAGCAGCTGCTGAAGTGGCTGGTGGCCGACGTCTTCCTCGGCTGGGGCTTCCGCCTCGCGTCCGAGAACGTCTCGCGGGACGACGGCGCCGCGGTCGACCGCGCGCTGCTGGACACGCTGGAGGGCCGCCAGCCACAGGGCTTCATTGCCGGCGTCTCGCTGGGCGCCAGCCTCTTCTAGCCGGCCGCCGGCTTCACCAGCAGCTTCGCGAGCGTCAGGCCGAGGCCCACGGCGGCGAAGCCGGCCACCGTGGTGAGCGCGAAGTTCACCAGCGCCACGCCGCGCGCGCCGTCGGACGCGAGCTTCGCGGTCTCCCATGCGAAGGCCGAGTAGGTGGTGAGGCCGCCGAGGAAACCTGCCACCAACCCGAAGCGCAGGTTGGGCGGGAAGTCGGCCACGGTCAGCACCAGCTGCATGACGAGGCCGATGAGGAAGCAGCCCGTGACGTTGACGGTCAGCGTGCCCCACGGGAAGTCGAGGCCGTACTTCTCCTGTGCCCACGTGGCGACGAGGTAGCGAATGCCGCTGCCCAACGCCCCGCCGAGGCACACCCACAGGAAGCGCTCCATGGACCGGCATCTGCCACAGGGCCTGAGTGAACTCCAACGGTCCCGCCGGTCGTGCCTTCGCGCTGAATGAGCGATGTGGTGGTTTTGGGGTTGGTGGTAGAACGGGCCCATGACGCGAGGAAACGGAGCGTTGCTGCTGGCGGTGCTGGGCGGTCTGGGGTGCGTGACGTCGACGGGGGCGGGCGACCTGAAGCGGAAGGTGCTGTCCTTCGACGCGCCGCCCGCGACGGCGCCTGGCTGGCGGCAGGTGAAGACGGCGGACTTCGTGCTGTACACCGACCACGACGCCGCCGACGCCGAGCGCGCCGCGCAGCTGCTGGCGCAGTCGCTGGTGGGCCTCAAGGCGATGTTCGGCCGCGCGCCGGTGCTGGTGCAGCGCCGCCTCACCGCCATCGCGCTGCGCGACGGCATGGAGTTCGAGCGCCGCTACGGCAAGCGCACCTGGGGCTTCGCCTTCACCGAGCCCGAGGAGGTGACGCTGTGCCTCTACGGCCCGCCGGATCGCTGGTTCGTCCGCACGGAGATCAACTACGAGGGCACGCAGTCGGTGCTGCAGCACGAATTGGCCCACGCCATCATCAGCCGGTACTTCCCGCGGCAGCCGAAGTGGTTCGCCGAAGGGCTCGCGCAGTACCTCGAGACCTACCGCTGGCTGGACGGCGACACGGTGCAGGTCGGCGAGCCCAACCTCGACGCGTACCGCGCGTACCGCGAGTACCGGTCGCTCGACATCAAGGACATGCTCGCTTGCGACTCGATGAACCAGCGCGAGGCGACGGTGGCCGGGCTGTACGGGCTGAGCTGGGCCTTCCTGCACTACGCGCGCAACAGCCGCGCGCGCGAGCTCGCGCAGTACATGGCGTACCTGGCCGAGTGGGGGCCCGACCGCGCGTGGCAGCAGGTGTTCGCGCCCGTCGAGGGCGCGCTCGACGGCGAGGTGTTCCGCTACATGAAGGTGGGGCAGTACACGAACCTCACCATCAAGCTGCCGCCGACGCCACCGGCGCCGGCCGCCGTGGAGGCCTTGAGCGGGCGGGAGCAGCTCTTCGTGCAGGGCCGCCTCGACGCGATGGAGCGCGCGATGAAGGCGCGTGAGTGAAGCCGCCGCGTCGTTGACGGTCATCACAGCGGGCGCGGGGGCGCGGCTGGTACACCGGCTCCGTGCCGTCGTCTGGACAGCGTCGGCGAGTCGCATTCGTGCGCCTTCGGACTAAGGTGCGTGCCGTGCGAGATCGCCCCCGTGCCGAGGACCTGCAAGTCCTCTCCAAAGTCCCCATCTTCTCCGCGCTGAGCGCCGAGGACCGCGCGCATGTGCTGGCCCACGCGCGTCACACCGTGCTGTCGGCGCGCGACGTGCTGTGGCTCGAAGGCCAGAAGGCCGAGCACCTCGGCATCGTGCTGTCGGGCCGGCTGTCGGTGGTGCGGCAGCAGCGGCGCCGCGACGTCATCGTCGACGTGGCGGGCCCGGGCGACGTGCTCGGCGAGGTCGCGCTGACGCTGGGCGCCACCTACCAGTTCCAGGTGCGCTGTTTTCGCCGCGCGCGGGTGCTGCTCATCCCCACGCACACCCTGCGCACGCTGCTCGAGCGGCGCCCGTCGATGGCCGTCGCGCTGTCGCTGGACCTCGCGCGGCAGGTGCTGCGGCTCAGCCGGCACGTGGAGGCGCTGTCCGCCGGTGGCGTCGAGCAGCGGCTCGCGCGCGTGCTGGTCAGCCTCACCGAGCGCTTCGGCGAGCCGTTCCCCGGCGGCATCCTCGTGCCGGTGCGGCTGCGCCGCGAAGACCTCGCCTCCCTGGCCGCCACCACGCTCGAGTCGGCGAGCCGCCACATGAGCTCGTGGCGCAAGAAGGGGTGGATCATCCAACAGCCGTCGGGTGTCCTCGTGCGAGACCTCGGGGCCATCAAGCGAAGCGCGGAGGGTTGACGTGGCACGAAGTGCGTTGGCGTGGCTGCTGCTGGCGTTCCTCTCGACGGGCTGCCGGACCCCGAAGCCGGCCCCTTCGCTGAACCGGCTCGAGCTGTCGGGAGGCGTCGCGACCTGGCGGGCCTACGGCGACCCGGACAAGGCCAGCATCTGCGAGGCCGAGCCGCGCTTCCTGCTCGACGAGCTCGCGTCGGTGAACGGCGCGCTCACCCGCTTCCTCGACGCCACCACCACGCCCGAAGGCACCGCGGTGAAGGACGCGTGGCCCGACGAGAAGATCGACCAGTTCGAGGAAGGCCTGAAGGCGCTGCCCGACCTGCTCACGCAGCACGAGGCCAACGTGAAGCAGGCCGCCGACTGCGCCTTCGCGAAGACGGGCGGCTACCCGCTGCTGCTCAAGCGCTCGCGGGAGCTGGCGAAGGACGCGCGCGGACGCCTCGACACCGTGCCCAAGGAGATCGCCCAGGCCCGCGCGGCCCGGGCGCTCGAGCAGTGGCAGCATGAGCGCCTCGACGCGCAGGAGGCCGCCCGCCGCGGCTGCCCGTCGAAGCCGTCGTCGTCGCCGCTCGTCTACTTCGCCTTCACCGACGACAGGGGCGTCACCGAGTGGCTGTTCTGCGACGGCGCGCTGGTGCGGCAGGAAGGGCAGGGCGAGCCCGCCTTCGAGGCCGCCCCCAGCGAGATCTGGAAGGGCAAGCGCGCGCCGAAGTCGGCCGCCTACCTCGCCGCCGCGAAGAAGTACCCCGCCGAGTCCATCAGCAAGGCGCCGGCCGGCGCGCCCGCGTCGGGCGCCAACGCGCTGCCCGCCTGGTGACCGTCAGCCGCGGCGAAGTTTGAGGGCCGTCAACGCCGCGTAGGAATCCCCGCGCGCGACGCCCCGTCGGCGGCCTTCGCGCTGGTACCAACGAAGGCATGGCTCTGTCCTTCGGCTTTCCCCGGATGCACAAGGAAGCGGGCGAGCGCCGCGACTTCCTGCCCGAGCTGGTGGAGTTCCTGGGTCGCATCGGCGCCGGCCCCATCGTGGTGGAGGAGGGCTACGGCACCGACGTGGGCTTCACGCCCGCCGACTACGTGGCGAAGCACGCGCAGTGCCGCGTGGGCAGCTACGACGAGTGCCTCGCGCAGGACGTGGTGGTGGTGCTGCGCTACCCGTCGGAGGCGGCCGTCTCGAAGCTGAAGCGCGGCGCGGTGCTGGTGTCGATGGTGCACCTGCCCACGCGGCCCGCGCGCGTCGAGCGCCTCATGGAGCTGGGCATTCGCGCGGTGAGCCTCGACTCCATCGCCGACGACACCGGCCGGCGGCTGGTGGAGAACCTCGAGGCGGTCGGCTGGGGCGGCCTCAAGTCGGCCTTCCTCGCGCTCAAGCGCACCTGGCCCGAGCTGGAGGCGCCGGGGCGCCGGCCGGTGCGCGTGCTGGTGCTGGGCGCGGGCGCGGTGGGCGCCCACGCGATGCGCGCGGCGGCGGCGTGGGGTGACCGGGCGTGGCGGCAGCGCTCGGTGGCGAGCGGCCTGCGCGGCGTCGAGGTGACGGTGGTGGACTTCGATCTCACCGGGGACGAGGCGTACGTGCGCGGCGAGCTGGCGCACACCGACGTGCTGGTCGACGCCACGCTGAGGCCCGACCCGTCGAAGCCCGTCATCCCCAACGCGTGGGTGGGCGACCTGCCGCGCCACGCGGTGATGGTGGACCTGTCCGTCGACCCGTACGACTTCGCGCGGACGCCGCCGCAGGTGAAGGGCATCGAGGGCATCCCCGAGGGCAACCTGGACCAGTTCGAGTTCGGGCCCGACGACCCGGCGTGGGGAAAGCTGGACCCGCACCTCGACACGCGGAACCGGCGCACGGCGCTCAGCTGCTACTCGTGGCCCGGCATCCTCCCGCGCGAGTGCATGGACAAGTACGGCGCGCAGCTGCAGCCCGTGCTGCGCGTGCTGGTGGAGAAGGGCGTCGACCACCTCGACGCCGACACGGGGACCTTCTTCGAGCGCGCGGTGGCCCGCGCGGAGGTGTCGCGATGGCGGCGAGCACACCCACGGTGACCTTTGGCTTTCCCCGCATGCACAAGGAGGCGGGCGAGCGGCGCGACTTCCTGCCCGACCTCGCGGCCTTCCTCGCCGAGCGCGGCTGCGAGGTGTTCGTCGAGAAGGGCATCGGCTCGGGCATGGGCCTGTCCGACGAGGACTACGCGAGCCGCTCGAAGCGGATCCACGTCGTCGACAACGCCGCCGCCTTCGCGCAGGACTTCGTCTTGACGCTGCGCTGCCCCGAGCTGGACGAGTTCCCGAAGCTGAAGGCGGGCGCGACGCTCATCTCGATGATCCACTTCCCCACGCGGCCGCGGCGCATCCGCCGGCTGCTGGGGCTGGGCGTCGACGCCATCGGGCTGGACACCATCGCCGACGACGAGGGGCGCCGGCTGGTGGAGAATATGAAGGCCGTCGCGTGGAACGGCGTGGAGGCGGCCTTCGACGCGCTGGAGAAGACGGCGCCCGAGCTGTTCCAGCGCGGGCGGCCGGTGCGCGCCACGGTGATGGGCGCCGGCCAGGTGGGCAAGCACGCCGTCGAGGCGGCCACCAAGCACGGCAACCTCGAGCGCGCCCGGCGCGTGACGAAGCACGGAGGGCCCGGCGTCGAGGTGACGGTGCTGGGCCGCGCGCTGACGGGCGACCGCGCCTACCTCGCCGAGCGCCTCAAGAAGACGGACGTGCTGGTGGACGCGACGCAGCGCGCCGATCCGACGACGCCGCTCATCGACAACGACGCGGTGGGCCTCTTGCCGAAGCACGCGGTGGTGTGCGACCTGGTGGTGGACCCGTACATCCTCAGCGTGACGCCGCGCACGGTGCGCAGCATCGAGGGCATCCCGCAGGGGAACCTGAACCAGTACGTCTTCCTGCCCGAGGACCCGAAGTGGGACGACACGGTGCCGAAGGAGGTGCCGTCGACGCACCGCCGCGCGGCTGCCACCTGCTACTCGTGGCCGGGCGTGCACCCGAAGGAGTGCATGGCCCACTACGGCCGACAGCTGCGGCCGATGCTGGAGGTGCTGCTCAACCGGGGTGGCACGAAGGGGCTGCGCGCCGACGGCGAGTACCTCGAGCGCGCGCTGCACCGCGCGACGCTGGGCGCCTGGTCCCAGCACGCGGCGACGGCCGAGAATGAGTAGCGGCTCGACCGCGAGCGTCGCCGGGTTTCCGCCGCACGAGGGGGCACGGAGCGCTCGACGCCGACGCCCGCATCCGCCGCGGACGCCGGGCTGCCGCACCGCGCGCCGTGGCCCCGGTGATGAACGCGGCGTCGCGGCCGTGTCAGCGCTCGACCCGCACCTCGACGCGCGGCTCCGGCTGCACCAGCCCCACCTTCAGGAGGCCGTAGCCCAGCACCACCGACTCCGGCGGCACGCCCTGCTTCATCAGCGCGGCCAGCACGGCGCGCGCGCGGCGCTCGCAGCGTTTGAGCTCGTCGTTGGCGGGCTCCGTCGTCTTCCCCAGCACCAGCATGCGCACCTTGAGCCGCGGCCGCGCGGCGAGCAGCCCCGCCAGTGGCGCCAACTCGGCGCCGGGCTCGAGGCGCGGCTCATCGTTGCCGTCGAAGCCCACGCCGCGCAGCACGATGCCGTCGGGCGCGCCGGCCAGCCGCCGCTCGAGCGCGGCCTGGTCCATCAGCGCCGCGCAGTCGGCGTCGGGGCCTTCCGGCCGGCGCGTGCCCACCACCACCGCGGACGGCCGTCGGCGCGCCCAGCGCAGCACCGCGCCCGACGACGCCACCACCACCGTGCCCGAATCGGCCGGGCCTTCCAGCGCGTCCAGCGACACCCGCGCCACGCGCCCGGCCATGGTGCCGCGCAGCCGCCACGCGTCGGCGCCCAGCACCACGCAGCCGCGCACCTGCGCGTCGTCGTCGACGGCGAGGCGCAGCACGCCGCCGCCCGAGAGGTCCCACGTGCCCGACGCGTGGCGCATCGGCGGCCCGGGCGGCTCGAGCGGGTGGCCCTTCACCGCCACTTCCATCAACTCGGTGAAGTTGGAGGCGCCGTGGCTGCCCGTCACCACCAGCTTCACGAAGCGGCCGAACGGCGTCTCGGCCAGCGGGACGCGCGCGCGCCCGCCCTTCGGCAGCTTCAACGACGCCACCTGCGTGAAGCCGTCGGCGCGGTTGCTGGACACCCACACCTCGAGGCCGCTCGCGGAGATGCCGGGGTACTCGCGCTCCTGCGCGTGGGTGTTGTCCACCTCCACCTCGACGAGCGCGCTGCGCTGCTCGAGCTCGAAGACGAACGTCCACGGCCCGCGTGCGCCCATCGGGCTGCACCAGCCGGTGCGCGGGTTGCCGTCGACCAGCCCGTCGACGGTCCAGTCACCGCCATAGGACTCCGGGGCCTCCACCGCCACGGCGCCCGCCTCCAGCGTCAGCAGGTTGACGTCGGGCGACGCCGCGAGCGCGAGCAGGACGAGCGCGTGCATCATTTCACCTCGGACTGTGGACGTTTCGGGTTCGACCAGTCGACGTGGAAGAACCTACCGCGGGGGGTGTCGACGCGCTCGAAGGTGTGCGCGCCGAAGAAGTCGCGCTGCGCCTGGATGATGTTGGCGGGCAGCGTCGCACTCCGGTAGCCGTCGAAGTACGCGAGCGCCGACGCGAAGGCCGGCGCCGGCACGCCCTCGAGCGCGCAGGCGGCGACGACGGTGCGCCAGTTGCCTTCCGCCCGCTCCACCGCGCCGGCGAAGTACGGGTCGAGCAGCAGGTTGGCGAGGTCCTTCTGCCGCGCGTACGCCTCGGTGATCTTCTGCAGGAAGCGCGCGCGGATGATGCAGCCGCCGCGGAAGATCTGCGCGATCGCGCCGAAGTCCAACTGCCAGCCATACTCCTTCGCCGCCGCCGCCATCAGTTGAAAGCCTTGCGCGTAGGCCGCCAGCTTCGAGCAGTAGAGCGCGTCTCGCACCGCGGCCACCGTCACCTTGAGCGCGTGCGAGGCGCCCTTCGCCTTCAGCACCTTCGAGGCGGCGACGCGCTCCTCCTTCCGCGCGGACAGGTACCGCTGGAAGACGGCCTCGGCGATGGTGGCGCAGGGCACGCCGAGGTCCAGCGCCGAGGTGCTGGTCCACTTGCCGGTGCCCTTCTGGCCGGCCGCGTCCAGCACGACCTCGACGAAGGGCTTGCCGGTGGCGGCGTCGGTGTGTCGCAGCACCTCGGCGGTGACCTCGATGAGGTAGCTGTCGAGATCGCCCTGGTTCCACTCGGCGAACACCTTCGCCGTCTCGGCCACCGGCAGCTTCAGCACGGCCGTCAGCACGTGGAAGGCCTCGGCGATGAGCTCCATGTCGGCGTACTCGATGCCGTTGTGCACCATCTTCACGTAGTGGCCGGCGCCGTCGGGGCCGATGAAGGTGGTGCACGGAACGCCCCCCTTCACCGGCTGGCCGGGCTTCGCGCCCTCGAGCGGCTTGCCGGTGGTGGCGTCCACCTTCGCGGCGATGGCCGTCCACACCGGCTCGAGCAGCTTCCACGCCTCGGGCTTGCCGCCGGGCATGAGTGACGGGCCGAAGCGCGCGCCTTCCTCCCCGCCGGAGACGCCGGAGCCGATGAAGTAAAGGCCTTTCTCGGCGAGCGCCTTCTCGCGGCGGATGGTGTCGGTGAAGAGCGCGTTGCCGCCGTCGACGATGCAGTCGCCTTTCTCCAGCAGCGGGACGAGCCCGTCGATGACCGCGTCGGTGGGCCCGCCGGCCTTCACCATGATGACGATGCGGCGCGGACGCTTGATGGCCGCGACGAAGGCCTTCAGCTCTGCCGCGGGGACGAGGCCGCCGCCGGTGCTGCCGAAGACGGAGGGCGGATGGTCGGCGACGAACTTCTCGGTGACCGCGCTGGTGCGGTTGAAGACGGCCACCTGGTAGCCGTGGTCCGCGATGTTGAGCGCGAGGTTCTGCCCCATGACGGCGAGGCCGACGAGGCCGAGGTCGGCGGAGGCCGGAGCGGGCGTGGGAAGGGCCATGGTGCGTCTCCTTGTCGAGTCAGCGTACGAGCCGCGCGGCGGCGGCGGTGTCGAGGAACCAGGTGCAGGACTGCGCCTCGCGCATGGCGAGGGCCGAGGGGAGCGTGGAGGCGGCGTCGGTCAGTACGGCGTGGACGACGTCGCGCTTGGCCTCGCCGGTGACGAGGAACCACAGCGCGCGCGCCTCGCGCAGCGCCACGCGGGTCAGCGTCACGCGCGCCGGGGGCGGCTTGGGCGAGTCGGTGAGCGACGCGACGCGCGCGGTGGACTCCGCGAGCAGCGCGTGGCCGGGAAAGAGCGAGCAGACGTGGCCGTCGGGCCCGAGGCCGAGGTGCACCACGTCGAGGACGGGCAGGGCGCGCGCGTACTCGGCGGCCGCCTCGGACGGGGGCGCCTCGCCGCGCACGCGGTGGACGTTGGCCTCGGGGATGCCGGCGGGCGCAAGGAAGACGTCGTGGGCGAGCCGGAAGTTGCTCTCGGCGTCGTCGGGCGGCACGCAGCGCTCGTCGCCGAAGTAGACGTGTGCCTTCGTCCAGTCGACGTGCGCGCGCGAGAGCCGCGGGTAGAGCGCCTTCGCCGCCGAACCGCCGGTGAGGGCGACGGTGAAGACGCCGCGCGCGGTGATGGCGTCGGCTGCGGCGGCCTCGGTGGCCTCGGCGAGCGCGTCGGCGAGCGCGTCGACGGTGGGGCGGATGATGCGAGTCATCACTCGCCCTCACCCCCGATGGAGGATCGGACGCGCGGCTCCTGCGCCCTCACGTCGGGTCCTCCAGCTCCACCGCCCGGTGGAGCGCCGCCTGGTACAGCCTGTCGCTGCCTCGCGGCCCCAGCGCCGCCACCACCAGCGCCTCGTCGGGCAGCGTCACGTGCGGCACGGTGTGCGGCGGCCCGGCGCCTTCGATGGTGAGGCACGCGTCGGTGGAAGTGATGCGCACGCGCTCGCCCTGGTCGCTCTCGAAGGCGAGCCGCGCGATGCCCGGCGTCGTCGCCGTCGGCGAGAGGTCGACCAGCACCTTTCCCTGCTGCCGCGGCACCATCCACCCCGGGGCGTCGCGGTCGTCGATGGCCTCGGGCGTGCCCCACGACAGCCGCGCGCCGAGCCACCCCAGCATCAGCTTCGCGCTCGCCACCGCGTCCGGCGCGCAGTCCAGCGAGACGCGCTTCAGCCGGTACAGCATGCCGGCATCCACCGGCGCGTCGAAGGCACCGGCGATGACGCGGCGGCGCGGCGCGGTGCGCAGCCACGCGAGGTCGCCCACCTTGTGCGTCGCCTTGTTGCCCAGCTGCTCGATGCGCCCCAGCCCGTCGGAGCCCAGGTGCGTCGTGTCGACGACGAGGCGATCGGCCACCGCGAGCAGCTCGTCGACCAGCGGGGCGTGAGGTGGCACGCCCGCCCACAGCACCGCCGTCGGAATGTCCGGCACCAGCAGCGCGCGCGTCAGCGACGGCAGGTGGTCGCTCCCCCGGCCGCGGGCCTCGATGGTGATCTCCTCGGTGCACACCAGCTTCCCGCCGCCGGGCATCATCCGGCAGTTGGCGGTGACGAAGGCCTCCACCTCGGGGCCGAGGGCATTCGTCCGCTGCGACAGCACCAGCGTCCGCGACGGCACCACCGCGACCAGCGCGTCGGCGAGCGTCTTCGCCCGCGCGAGCTCCGCGTCCGTCGTCGCGTGCACCACCAGGTTCCACGCGCAGGCGCGCGTTACCGACCGCTCGGCGCCCGACGCGCTCGCCTTACGCCACAAGCCGGCGAGGTCGCGCTCGATGGCGGCAACGTCGACGCCCACCGCATGGCCGCCGGTGAAGCGCTCGACGTCGGGGCTCACGGGCGCCTCCACTGGTGGCCTGCGCGCAAGAGCAGCCGGTCGGCCTCCGCCGGGCCCCACGTGCCGGCCTCGTACGTGTCGATGTCCGCCGAGGATGACTCCCACGCCTGGTGGATGCGGGAGATGAACCGCCACGACGCCTCCACTTCGTCGCCGCGCGTGAAGAGCGCCTGGTCGCCCAGCATGCAGTCGAGCAGCAGCCGCTCGTACGCCTCCGGCGGCTCCTGGCCGAAGGACGTGCCGTAGCGGAACTCCATGTTCACCGGCTGGATCTCCATCGTGTTGCCCGGCACCTTCGCGCCGAAGCGCAAGCTGACACCCTCGTCCGGCTGGATGCGAATGGCCAGCACGTTGGGCGCCTGGCCGACGGTGCGCGCGCGCTCGCCGAACAGCCGCAGCGGCGCCTCGCGGAACACGAGCGCCACCTCGGTCACCTTCTTGGGCATCGCCTTCGCCGAGCGCAGGTAGAACGGCACGCCCGCCCAGCGCCAGTTGTCGATGAAGAGCTTCAGCGCGACGTAGGTCTCGCGCTTCGAGCCGGGGACGACGCCGGGCTCCTCCTGGTAGCTGACCTGCCGCCGGCCGGCGACGGTGCCCGCGCGGTACTGCCCGCGCACGACGAACTCGTCGACGCGCCCTTCGGGAATGGGTCGCAGCGCCTTCAGCACCTTCACCTTTTCGTCGCGCAAGTCGTCGGCGTGCGTGGACACCGGCGGCTCCATCGCGGTGATGGCGAGCACCTGGAACAGGTGGTTCTGCACCATGTCGCGCAAGATGCCGGCCTGCTCGAAGTAGCCGCCGCGGCCTTCGATGCCGAGCGCCTCAGCGCCGGTGATCTGCACGTGGTCGACGTAGCGGTTGTTCCACAAGGGCTCGAACAACCCGTTGGCGAAGCGAAGGACCATCAGGTTCTGCACCGTCTCTTTTCCGAGGTAGTGGTCGATGCGGTACACGCTCGACTCGTCCAGAACCCCGAGCACTTCCGCGTTGAGTGCCTGCGCGGTCGACAGGTCGGTGCCGAAGGGCTTCTCGATGATGACGCGGCGGAACGGCTTGCCCTTCTCCTTGTCGACGAGCCCCGCTTCGCCGAGGCGCCGCACCGCCACCGGGAACGTCGACGGCGGCGTCGACAGGTAGAAGACGCGGTTGCCGGGAATGCCGCGCTCCTGGTCCAGCGCGGCGAGCCGCGCCTTGAGCGCCTGGTAGCTTTTCGCCTCGTCGTAGTCGCCGACCTGGAAGAAGAGCTTCTGCGCGAAGCTGTCCCACACGTTGGGGTCGAGCGGGCGGTGCCGCGCGAACTTCTCGCACGCCGCCTTCATCTCCTCGCGGAACGCCGCGTCGCTGACGTCCTTGCGGGCGAAGCCAACGATGCAGAAGGATGACGGCAACAGTCGCTCGGCGGCCAGCGTGTACAGCGCCGGCACGAGCTTGCGCTTCGTGAGGTCGCCGGACGCGCCGAAGATGACCAGGGTGCACGGCTCGGGCAGGCGCTCGTCGACCAGGCCCTGCCGCAGTGGATTCGCGTCCGTCACGTGGTGTCCCCTCCCGAAGGCCCCGAGCGTACTGGCCGCGGCGCACGTTGGAATCCGAAAGCGCGCACGCTCGCCGATGCCTCACGGGTTGCGCGCGTTTGCGCCGACACGTTGACGGGTCCGCGTCGTCACTCGACGCGGCGGCGAGCGCGTGGTGACATCCTGCGGAGCGTGCCCGCCGGCGCGTCAACCGACTGAGGTCCGCAGATGGCCGCGGTTTTTCGCCCGCGCGCGGGGCGTTGATAGGTTGGGCTTCATCTCCGTCGAAGAGGGCCCATGCGCGCGCTCCCCCTGGTCCTGCTCTGTCTCGTCGCCTCGCTGACGGGCTGTGTTCGCCGCGTCGCGCTCCTGCCGCCGGACGACCCGAACCAACCGGTGGTCGATCCCCCGCCCGGCATGGTGCAGGTGAACGTCGTGGCCGAGGCCGGCCAGGTGTGGGACGTGCGCGCCGGGGGGCCGCCGCTCTGTCAGACGCCGTGCACCGAGACGGTGAGCGCGTCGTCCGAGCTGCTGCTCACCTCGCGCAGCGGCCGCCTGCTGGTACCTCCGATGGCGGTGGAGGCACCCGGCGCCCAACGCGCGTTGGTGGTCATCGATGGCATCAACCTCGGCGAGCGCATCAACGGCATCGTCTTCACCACGCTGGGCGGCATGGGCGCGATCGCCGGCATCACGCTGACGGCGGTCGGCTGCAGCAACACGCAGGAGCGCGCCGGCCTGTGCACGGCGGGCCTCATCACCGCAGGCGTCACGCTGGCGCTCACCGCGGTGTCGATCTGGATGATCGTCGACTCGGCGCCCAGCGCCCACGTCCTCCCCGTCTTCAGGACGAACGCGACGAACGGCCAGCCGCCGGTGACGTTCGCGCTCACGCCGGCCGGCGTCGCCGGCACGTTTTGACCGTCACGGGCTCAGCGCCGTGGTGCACGCTTGCGACACGCACCTCGCCACGCGAGTGGGGCACGGGCCGCAGGCCACCGCGGGCACAGGTCCACACCACTGGCGCGCGCGCGACGCCTCGGCGTTCCATGCCGCGAGGCTTCCGGCGTTGATGGCCGCGTTCGGGCAACCGCAGGGCGCGCAGACGTCCCCCTCGTACACGACCGCGCAGTCGGCGTCTTGCGCGCACGACTGGTCGTAGCGGCTCGCGTCCATCACCGTGGAGCCGGGGCACGCGGACGACAGCAGCAGCGCGGAGAGGAGCGCGAGGAGGCGCATACCGACAGTCTGACAGAACGCCCGGCTTCCGATAAGTGTGGCCGCTCTCTCGAAGGAGCACCACCTGTCCACGCCCGAGCCGTCGAGGCCTCCCGCAGCGAAACCCTTCGGTCTCTGGTCCGGGGCGGGCCTGGTCGTCGCGAACATGGTGGGCGCGGGCGTCTTCCTGTCCACCGGCTTCATGGCGCAGTCGCTCGGGCCCGCGCACATTCTCCTCGCCTGGGTGCTCGGCGCGGTGCTGGCGCTGTGCGGCGCCGTCGCCTACGCCGAGGTGGCGCGCCTCGTCCCGCACAGCGGCGGCGAGTACCGCTACCTGTCCACGCTGCTCCACCCGTCGCTGGGCTACCTCGCCGGCTGGGCGTCGCTGCTGGTCGGCTTCTCCGCGCCCATCGCGCTCGACGCCGTCGCCGCCGGGGCCTTCGCGCGCGCGGTGTCCGACGCCTTCGAGCCGCGGGTGGTGGGCGCCGGCCTCATCGTCCTCCTCACCGCGCTGCACGCCTTTCGTCTCAGGGTGTCGTCGCGTGCGCAGAACGCGTTGGTGACGGTGAAGGTGCTGCTGCTCGCGGCCTTCGTGGCCGTCGCGGTGGTGAAGGGCCGCGTGGCGTGGCCCACCTGGACGCCGCCGCAGCCGGGCCCGTCGCCGTGGAGCGACCTCGTGGGCAGTCTCTTCTTCATCGCCTTCGCCTTCAGCGGGTGGAACGCGGCGGTGTACGCGGCCGACGAGTTCAAGCAGCCGGGCCGCGACGTACCGCGCGCGATGCTGCTGGGCTGCCTCGCCGTCGGCGCGCTGTACCTGGTGGTGAACTACCTCTTCGTGGCGAACCTGACGCCCGAGCAGGGCACCGTCGTCTTCCACTACGACGACTTCGCCGCGCTCAAGGGCCAGTACGAGCAGGTGACGCTGGGCCAGGCGGTGATGGGCGCCCTGCTTGGGCCGGCGGCGGCGCGCGTGATGAGCGGCGTGATGGTGCTGCTCTTCGTGTCCGCGATGAGCGCGATGATGTTGGTGGGCCCGCGCGTGTACGCGGCGATGGCGGCAGACGGCTACCTGCCCAGAGCGCTCGCGGCGAAGGAGGGCACCCCGCCCGTCGGCGCCATCGTGCTGCAGGGCGGGCTGGCGCTCGCGCTGCTGGCGACGCACGACGTCCGCACGGTGCTGTCGAACGTCGGCGCCATCCTCGTGCTGTTCGCGGCGCTCACCGTGGCCGGCCTCTTCCGCGCCTTCCTCACCGCGAAGACACCCGAGGCGAAGCCGCGGCCGGCCAGCTTGTTGGCAGCGGCCGTGTATGTGCTCTCTTCGGGGTGGATGCTGTACACCGGCTTCAGCCGGACGCCGGCGCTCCTCGGGTGGGTCGCCGGCGTCGCGGTGGCGGCGCTCGTCGCGTTCCAAGCCACCCGTACTCTCTCACGGAGGTCCGCATGAGCGAGCCGCAGCGGCTGGGGCGCTACGAGCTGCTGGAGGCGCTGGGAGAAGGCGGCATGGGCGCGGTGTGGCTCGCGCGCCTCACCGGCACCCACGGCTTCGAGAAGCTGTGCCTGGTGAAGACGGTGCTGCCGTCCATCGCGAAGGACCCGGAATTCGTCAGCCGCTTCCTCCACGAGGGCCGCGTGCTGACGCAGCTGCACCACGCGAACATCGCGCAGGTCTACGACATGGGCGAGGAGGCAGGGACGCTCTTCCTCGCGCTCGAGTACGTGCCGGGCGTGGACCTCTCCACGCTGCACCAGCGCGTGCGCGCGAAGGAAGAGCAGCTGCCGTTGTCGCTCGCCGTCTCCATCGCGCAGCAGATGGCCGAGGGCCTCGGCTACGCGCACCGCCGCGCCGCGCTCGACGGCAAGCCGCTGCAGATCGTCCACCGCGACGTCTCTCCGCAGAACGTCATGGTGTCCTACGACGGCGAGGTGAAGGTCATCGACTTCGGCATCGCGCGCTCGGAGGCGCGCAGCCGCCACACCGCCGAAGCCAGCGTGATGGGCAAGCTGGGCTACATGGCGCCCGAGCAGGCGCGCGGCGAGCCCGTCGACCACCGGGCGGACCAGTTCGCGGTGGGCGTGGTGCTGTGGGAGCTGCTCGCCAACGCGCCGTACGTGCCGCGCGGGACGCTCACCGAGATGGTGGTGGCCATGGCCAACCCGCAGGTGCGCCCGCTGGCGCCGCTGCGGCCCGACGTGCCGCCGTCGCTCGAGGCCACGGTGCTGAAGGCGCTGGCGGCCGACCCGGCCCGGCGCTTCCCGACGACGGACGACCTCGCGCGCGCGCTGATGGACGAGCTGCTGCGGCTGGGGGCGCTGCCGTCGAAGCTGCAGGTCGGCGAGTACGTGAAGGCGTACTGCTCGGAGTCGTACGCGTCGCAGCAGCAGCTGCTCACCAAGGTGGCCTCGTTCCGCAGCAGGCCGACGGAGGACGTGGGGCCGAAGACGGAGCGCGCGACGCCGGCAGACGCGGGTGTCGAGATCGGCTCGACGCTGGTGCGCGGGAGTGGCGAGCACCCGCTGCCGCCGCCGCCCCTTCCCACGCCCATGGCCGGTACCGGCGCCACGGCGCGCGCCGCCTCGGAGCCGCCGATGACGACGGGCGAGTTGCAGGCCGCCGCGATGAAGCGCGGGCGCGGGCCGCTCGTCGGCGCCGTCATCGCTGTGGCCGCCATCGGCCTGGTGGGCGCCGCGTACTTCGCGCTGGGAGGAGGCGGCGCCGGGGACGGGGGCGTGGCCGGCCTCGCCGACGCAGGCTCCGTCGCTGGCACCGCCGCCGGCGCCGACGGGGATGCGGGGACCGCCGTGGTCGCCGAGGTGCCCGTCGTCGACGCGGGTGGGGGCGCGCCGACGATGGTGGCCGTCGCGGACGTCGTCGACGCCGGGACCGGCACGCCGCCGCCCGGAGTGGGCGGGTTGGACGCGCCGCCGCCGGTGAACGCGTCCGACGCCGCGCCGAGCCTCACCGCGCGCGCCCGTTCGACCGGGAGCTCCTACATCATCAGCAACGCGTCGAAGGTGAAGTGGTCGGGCTGCACGGTGGTGGCGCCGGGGCAGCGCGTCGCCGCGCTCAAGCCGCTCAGCGCCGGCGGCAGCCAGGAGGTGCCGCTGCGCGCGTTCCGGTCCGACGCCAGCGCCGAGGCCGTGTCCCGGGAATTGGTGATCCGCTGCAAGCAGGGCACCGCGCGCGTCTCCGTGCCCTGACGGGCCCCTGAAAGCGCCCGTGGGGAGAACTCGAGGTGCGGGAGCACGACGCGGTGCGCGCGAAAGAGGCCCGCCGCTCTTCGCGGCCGCGGGCGGCGTCGGCGCCGGGCCGAGGCTGCTGCCGGTGGCGAAGGCGTTTCGGCCCGGTCTCGTCGTCGCTGGCGTGGCGCCGGTGTCCGTCACCCGCAGGTGGACGACGCGTCCCGCCACCGGCGCCGAAGAATGTCTCGAGCAGCGCTTCCAGCGTCGTCGCGCTCGTCTCGAGGGTGCTGGTGCAGAGACCCCAGCACCACCACGAGTCCTCGGAGTCCTCGGGCTTGACACCGACCGCCGCACGCATCATCACCACGCGCCCGCGGTTGGCCCGTTGACGGTCGAGCCCGGGGTACCTCGTGTCCGTCGCGAACGCCAATCGTCGAGCGGGCGTTTGCCGCCATCGCGGGGCGCGTGCCTAAATCTCAGTCAGGCAGCTGTTTGGGAGGCTCGTGGGAACGTCAGCGATTCAGGGCGCGGAGCTCGCTCGGCGCCGGCGCGCGGTCATGTGGGTCGGCGCGGCCATGGCGGTGGCCTCGGCGCTCTTGCTGGTGTTGTCCCTCATCCGCTCGCCGGGCCCCGAGTGGGGCGTCGCCGGCGTGCTGGGGGGCGTCACCCTGGGTATTGGCGCGGTCATCGAGGTCGCGCGGCGCGGCCACGTGCGGCCCGCGGGCATCATCCTCTCCGCCGTCGTCATCGTCGGTGTGGTGCTCGGGCAGTTGGTGCGGCAGCAGGTCGGCTATGCGCCCTTCTTCCTGGTGCTGGCGGTGCTGGTGGCTGCCGTCACCCTCGAGCCGCGGGACGTCGGCATCGTCACCGGCGTGGCGACCGGCGCGCTCGCGCTGATGTCGGTGGTCGGCCAGGGCTACGTGCGCCGGGAAGAGGCGGCGGGCACGGACCTCATCAACAGCGCGGTGCTCTTCGCCCTCATCTCTTCGGTCGCGTGGCTGATGGCGGTGGGCGTGCAGCGGCTCCTGCGAGACCTCGTGCAGCAGGAGCACGACGCGGAGGTCGCGCGCGAAGAGGCTCGTCGCTCGTCGGCCCGCGCGGAGATCATCGCGCAGAACTCGGCCGACCTCGTCTCGCTGCTCGATCACGACGGCAACGTGCTCTGGGCCAGCGCGTCGCACCAGCGCATCCTCGGCGCCGAGGGAGCAACGCTGAACGCGGCGGAGTTCCGGCGGCAGCTGTTCCACCCGGACGACGTCCACCTGCTGGACGAGGCGTTCAAGGCCGCGGTCGGCGGGCGCACCGGCAGTTCCCAGCTGCGCGTGCGGCGGGCTGACGGCTCCTTTGGCTGGTACCAGTCGCTGATGACGCCGGTGCCGGGCGAGAAGCTGATCGTCGCCTCGACGCGCGACGTGAGCGAGGTGCGGGCGCTGTCGGCGCAGCTCGAGGCGTCGCAGAAGATGGAGGCGCTCGGGCGCCTCGCCGGCGGCGTGGCGCACGACTTCAACAACCTGCTGTCGGTGATGCAGACGTGCGCGTCGCTCGCGCGCAGCGAGTTGCCCGAGGAGAGCCCCGCGACGCGCGACCTCGCGGACCTGCAGGTGGCCATCGAGCGCGCCGCGGTGCTGACGAAGCAGCTGCTGGCCTTCAGCCGCCGGGACGTGGTGGCGCCTTCCCGCGTCGACGTGGGCGAAGTGGTCCGCCCGGTGGTGGACATGGTGCGGCGCCTGCTCGACGCCCGCGTGGAGGTCCGCCTGGCGGTTGCGCCCGGGGCCCACACCGTCCGCGCCGCGGCGTCGCAGCTGGAGCAGGTGGTGATGAATCTGGCCGTCAATGCCCGCGACGCGATGCCCGACGGCGGGCTGCTGGAGCTGCGGGTCGAGCCCGCTCGCGACGAGGCGCTGGGCGAGGTGGTGCGTCTGTCGGTCCGCGACACCGGCAGCGGCATGAGCGAGGAGGTTCGCGCGCGCATCTTCGAGCCGTTCTTCACGACCAAGCCGCCCGGGCGTGGCACGGGGCTGGGTCTGGCGACGGTCTACGGCGTGGTGCGCAGCCTCGGGGGCCGCGTCGACGTGGAGACGGCGCTCGGCAAGGGCACCGAGTTCCGGGTGCTGATCCCCCGCACGCCCGAGGGCAGCGAGGGGCCGGCGCGGCAGGCCTCGGCCGCCGCGCGGCCAGTGCTTCGCGTCCTCGTGGTGGACGACGAGCCGGCGGTGCGCTCGCTCATGGTGAAGGTGCTGGCGGGCAGCGGACTCGAGGTGCGCGAGGTCGGCACCCCCGCCGACGCGCTGGCGGCGCTCGACGCCGGGTTCGCACCGGACGTGCTGGTGACGGACGTGATGCTGCCCGGCATGGACGGCGCGCAGCTGGCCGAGAAGTGCCTCGCCCGCGTCTCCGGGCTGCGCGTGGTGCTGGTGTCGGGCTTTGCGCCGGACCCGGCCGCGACCGAGAGGCTGGTGGCGCGTGGCGCGCAGTTCCTCGCGAAGCCCTTCACGCCCGCGGCATTGCTGACCGCCGTGAGCCAGGCGGCCGTGGCCGGGCCAGCGGAGGGCGCCTCGCACGCCTCGCCCGCGGGCCGTGACTGACGACGGCGCTCGCGCCTGCCCGTCTGTCGCGCCGCGCGCCTCACGCGACCACGTCGAAGGCCGAGGTCGACGGAGGCGGGCGTTTCGAGAGGCCGACCGCGCGAGGGGCGGGGCGAGGGGGCTGGCGTCTTTTCGAGGTGAGTCCGTCCTCAGCGGCGCGGCGCGCCGTCGAGCGCGTACTCCACCGCGCGCCGGCTGCCGTCATAGGTGCCGCGCGCCGCGTTCGCGATGATGGCCTCGTTCATCGCGCGGATGAGGCTGGGCTCCTCCGTCATCATCGCCGTCATCCGCGTGGCGTCTGCCACGGTGCGGCACTCGAGCGTGCCGTCGCCCAGCTCCGCGGAGCGCCGCGCCGAGCGCGCCTCGTGGTCGCCGACGCGGCGAATGTGCAGCTTCGGCACCGGAACGAAGGCGAGCTCCGACGGCTTCGTCACCAGCACGTCCGCGACACGCACCAGCTGGTCCGTCGCCAGCACGCCCTCGAAGTGCGCCTTCATCGAGAAGAGCGTCACCGGCGGGCCCGCGTGGTCCGGCGCGCCGAGGTCGTTGGCCTTGAGGAACGGCGCGAGGCCTTCCCAGCCGTCGACGAGCTCGCAGGACAGCTGCAGCCGCTCGAACAGCTCGACGAACGGGCGCTCGAGGTCGCGGTGGTCGCCGATGTTCACCAGCAATCGCAGCTCGCCGTCCTTCAGCCGCGGCGCCAATGCGGTGAAGAGCCGCGACAGGTAGCGGCGCTGCGCGCCCGCGCCACCCACCGACACCAACAGCCGCTTGGGCGTGCCGCGGTCGGCCCGGCGAATGCGCAGCTCGCAGTCGCGCGCGGCGTTGAGCGCGATGTCCGCGCCCACCCAGTGCCCGGCGATGGCGAGGTCGCGCGCGGGCACGCCGAGCTGCCGCAGCCGCTGGTACGCCGACGGCGACTGCACGAGGTTGAGCGCCCGCGGCACCACGAGGAAGTACTGCGGGTCGTTGTCGAAGACGAGGTTGACGACGCGCTCGAAGCCGCAGGCCACCGCCGCCTGGCCGAAGAGCGGGTAGGTGGACACGATGGGCGCCTCGCCGGGCAGGCCGTTCACCAGCGCCGCCAGCTGCTCGGCCAGCGCGCACGACGCGCGGAGGCTGGCGAGGCCGCCGGACTTCATCAGCCGGCCCCAGGCCCACTCCACGACGCCACCGGTGTCGGCCGCGAGGCGCGACAGGCGGCTGTACAGCGCGTCGGCGCGGCGGATGAGCCGGGACTCGTCGCGCTCGGTGGCCAAGAGGTCAATCAGCCACGGGGCCGCGCCGCGCTTCAGCGCCCACGAGCACACGCCGAGCGCCATGCGGTAGTGGCCGTAGCCCATGCGCACCGTGCCGACCACCAGCCCGCCAGGCGGGAAGGGATCGGGGGCCTCGCCTTCCTCGGCAATGAAGAGGCCGTCCACGTACGTCGAGGACCGCGCGCGCCAGGCGACGGGCCGCTCGGGCGCCAGCGTGCAGCCGCGCGCCGTCCAGGCCACGGCGAGGTCGCGCTCGAGGCGGTCGGTGATGCCCGGGGTGACGCCGAGGTAGCCGTCGACGTCGAGCGGTGTGCGCGCGTCAGCCACGGGGCGTCGGCGTAGCATAGCGCGAGGTGGCGCGGCGGCCGGCGCACCGCGCGGCGTCGCCGCATCGCCGGTGTCTGCTGAAGGGGCAGCGTCACGGCCGAGGTGGCGCGCGCGGTCGGTCCGTGAGCGCTGCCGCGGGGGGGCCGGCGGAGCGGGCGCTTGGCACGCGCCGCCTGAGCGGCGTAAAGCCCTTTGAGCTCATGCGCTGCCTCCTCTCTGCCGTCGCGTTGTCTGTGGCCCTCGCCGCCTGCGGCTCGCCGCCGCCGGTCGATCCGCTGCCCTTCGAGCCCGCCTCGGCCACCGCCGCGCCGGATCCGACGAAGCCGGGCCCGTTCCCGGTGGGCGTGCGCACCGTGACGTACGAAGACACGGGCCGTCGCAAGCCCGACGGCTCCCCGCGCGTCCTGGTGACGGAGGTTTGGTACCCGGCGACGCAGGAGACGCGCGGCCAGCCGGGCGTCGACTACGACATCACCACCGTCTTCACCGACGAGCAGCGCGCGGCGCTGGCGGGCTCGCAGGCGCCGATCCTGCACACCAGCGCGGTGCGCGACGCGCCCATCGCCGCGTCGCACGGGCCGTTTCCGCTCATCATCTTCGCGCACGGCATGGGGGCGATCCGCTGGCAGTCCACCTACTACACGGTGCTGCTCGCCTCGCATGGCTACGTGGTGGTGTCGTGCGACCACGAAGGCGGCACGCTGTACGACCTCGTCCGCAACCAGATGGAGTCGACGCCCGAGGGCCTCGAGCACCGGCCGGGCGACGTCATCTACCTGATGAACCGGCTGGCGCGGCTCAAGGCGGACGATCCGCTGTACGGGCACCTGGACCTCGAGCACATCGGCGTCACCGGACACTCCTTCGGCGCGTTCACGAGCCTGCGGGTGGCCGCGATGGACAAGCGGGTGAAGGCGATCGTCCCGCAGGCCCCCACCGACGTGAACCTCGCGTGGCTGGGGCTGCCCATGCCGGTGCGCCTCGGCATTCCCGTGATGGTGCAGGCCGCGCACGACGACAAGACGCTCGAGTGGGACTCCAACATCGTCCCCACCTGGCCTCTCCTCGAGCGCCCACGCTGGCTCCTCGACCTCGTGCACGGCGGGCACTTCACCTTCTCGGACCTCTGCGCCTTCGACCTCGCCACGCTGGCCGAGAAGGTGAGCGTCAACGTGGACGGCGTCGACGTGCGCAAGGTGCTGGAGGACGGCTGCGCGCCCCCCGCGCCGCCAGCGTCCGTGGCCCAGCCGATCATCAACCACTTCGGCGTCGGTTTCTTCAACGCGCACCTGCGTGGCTCCGAAGGCTCGAAGGCGCTGCTCACCCAGGCCAAGGCCGACGAGGTGGCGGGCGCCGCCGGCGTCGCCGTCCTGACCGCGGACCCGTGACGTGTCGCGCAGCGGGCTGAAACGGCCCGGTGCGTTTGTTCATTGACCTGCACCGGGGCTGGTGGTGTCACCCGCCCCGAAGGCTGCACTGTTTCGTCCAACACCCGAGCGAGGAGCACTCCCGCATGTTGCTTGCCGCACTCGTCGCCGTGTCCTTGTCGGCCCCGCCCGCTGCCGCGAAGGGGCCGCCGAAGCCGTTCACCACCGTCGCCTCGGTCGAAGGCATGACCGAGTACGCGCTGCCCAACGGCCTGCGCGTGCTGTTCGTGCCGGATCCGTCGAAGCCGTCGGTGACCGTCAACCTCACCGTCTTCGTGGGAAGCCGCCACGAGAACTACGGCGAGAAGGGCATGGCGCACCTCTTCGAGCACATGCTCTTCAAGAAGACGAAGAAGTTCGCCTCCATCAAGGACGAGCTGACCAAGCTGGGCGGCTGGGCGAACGGCACCACCTGGTACGACCGCACCAACTACTTCGAGTCCTTCCCCGCCGACGACGAGAAGGTGCGGCGCGCCATCGAGCTCGAGGCGCAGCGGCTGCGCAGCGCCATCGTCTCGAAGGACGAGCTGGCCACCGAGATGACGGTGGTGCGCAACGAGCTAGAGATGGGTGAGAACCAGCCGGTGCGCGTGCTGGAGCAGCGCCTCGTGTCGCAGGCCTTCGAGTGGCACAACTACGGCGACGACACCATCGGGCCGCGGAGCGACATCGAGAACGTGCCGAACGAGCGGCTGCTGAACTGGTACGAGACGTACTACCAGCCGGACAACGCGCTGCTCATCGTCGCCGGCCGCTTCGACGAGTCGAAGGCGCTCAAGGCGATCGCCGACACCTTCGGCAAGCTGCCCAGGCCGAAGCGCGTGCTGCCCACCACGTACACCGTCGAGCCCACGCAGGACGGCGAGAAGTCGGTGATGGTGCGTCGCGTCGGCGGCGCGCCGGTGCTCATGGCCGGCTACCACGTACCGGCGGGCACGGACCCGGACTACGCGGCCATCGACCTCCTCGACCGCGTGTTGGGCGCCTCGCCGTCGGGCCGCCTCTACAAGGCGCTGGTGGAGACGAAGAAGGCCGCGAAGGTGCACTGCCAGAACTTCCAGTTGAAGGAGCCGGGCTACTTCATGTGCACCGCGGAGCTGGGTCCGAAGGACGCGGTCGGCCCGGCGCGCGAGGCGCTGATCGCCACGCTCGAGGGGCTGGCGAAGAAGCCGGTCACCCAGGAGGAGCTGGACCGCGCCAAGACGAGCCTCGCGAAGGACTTCGAGACGATCCTGTCGCAGTCGGATCGCGTCGGCGTGATGATCAGCGATTTCGCCGCGATGGGCGACTGGCGCATGCTCTTCCTGCACCGCGATCGCATCGCCGCCGCCACGCTGGACGACGTGATGCGGGTGTACTCGAAGTACTTCAAGCCGTCGAACCGCACGCTCGCCGAGTACGTACCGACCGAGAATCCAGACCGCGCGGAGATCCCCGCGCTGGTCGACCTGGGCCCCGTGCTGAAGGGCTACCAGGGCAAGGCGGCGATGGCCGAGGGCGAGAAGTTCGAGGCGACCCCGGCGAACATCGACGCCCGCACCACGCGCACCGCGCTGCCCAACGGGATGAAGCTGGCGCTGTTGCCCAAGAAGACGCGCGGCGAGTCGGTGAGCGTCGTCATCGACCTGAACTGGGGTGACGAGAAGACGCTGGCCAACCTGCGCGCGCCGGGCGAGTTCGCCGCGAAGATGCTGCTGCGCGGCACGAAGAGGCACACCCGCCAGCAGGTGAAGGACGCGTTCGACAAGCTGAAGGCGCTGGTCAGCGTGCGGCCCGGCCCGCAGAGCGCCACCGTCACCATCGAGGTGCACAAGCCCGAGCTGGCCGAGACGCTGGCGCTGGTCGCCGAGTGCCTCAAGGAGCCGGCCTTCGACGCGACCGAGTTCGAGAACCTGCGCCGCGAGGTGCTGGCCGAGGCCGAGAAGCAGAAGGACGACCCGATGGCGATCGGCCAGCTGGGTCTGCAGCGCATGCTGTCGCCGTTCGCCAAGGGCCACCCGCTGTACGTGCCGAGCTGGCCGGAGATCATCGCCGACACCCAGGCGGTGAAGCTCGAGCAGGCGAAGGACTACCACGCGAAGTTCTACGGCGCGCAGGCCGGCTACGTGGCGGTGGTGGGTGACTTCGAGCCCGACGCGGTGACGAAGCAGCTCGGCGAGCTGTTCGGCGGCTGGAAGAACGCGGTCGGCTACACCCGCATCCCCGTGCCGTACTCCCCGGTGGAGGCGAAGGTCAGCGCCATCGAGACGCCGGACAAGGCCATGGCCTTCTTCGGCGCGGGCCTCACGTTCCAGATGAAGGACGACAGCCCCGACTACCCGGCGATGATGATGGCCGAGTACCTGCTGGGCGGCGGCTTCATGGCCGGCCGCGTGCCGCAGCGCCTGCGCGAGAAGGAAGGCCTGTCGTACGGCGCGGGCACCGTCATGCGGGTGGACTCGCGGGACGATCGCGCGGCGCTCATGGGCTACGCCATCTACGCGCCCGAGAACGTGTCGAGGGTCGAGAAGGGCTTCTTCGAGGAAGTGGACAAGGCCGTCACCGGCGGCTTCACCGAGAAGGAGCTCGCGCTGGCGAAGGAGGGCCTGTTGAAGGAGCGCGAGCAGGGCCGCAGCGAGGACATGATGCTGGCGATGGAGCTGGTCGATCAGCTCGACGCGGGCCGCACCATGGCCTTCGAGCAGCAGGTCGACGACAAGCTGAAGTCGCTGAAGGTGTCGGAGATTGGCGAGGTGCTGAAGAAGTACGTCGACGCGAAGAAGCTCGCGGCGCTGAAGGTGGGCGACTTCAAGAAGATCGCCGCGCCGAAGTGACCTCGAGGAGGCGGTGAGGGCGTGAAGCTCAAGGTGGCGACCCGGGGCGCGTGGCTCCCCCACGCGCTCGCCCATTTCGACGAGGTGCTCGTGGACCACGCGCACTGCGAGAAGAAGGCCGCCGCCAACGCGCTCTCGCTGCTCCAGGCGTACCCCACGGTGCCGGGCCTGCCGGCGCAGATGGCGCGGCTCGCGCGCGAGGAGTCGGCCCACCTCGCGCGGGTGCTGCAGATCATGGAGCGGCGCGGCCTGACGCTGGGCCGCGACGGCGGCGACCCCTACGCGCAGGGGCTGCAGAAGTGTCTTCGGACCGGCGCGAAGGAGCGGCAGCTCGACCGCTTCCTCGTCGCGGGCATCATCGAGGCGCGCAGCCACGAGCGGCTCGAGCTGCTGGCGTCGGGCCTCGCGGACGAAGGCCTGAAGCGCTTCTACGCGGAGCTCGCGCAGAGCGAGGACGGCCACACGAAGCTGTTCGAGCGGCTCGCGCTGGAAGTGGCCGACGCCGCGACGGTGGAGGCACGGCTCGACGAGCTGCTCGTCGCCGAAGCCGAGCTGGTGCGGACGCTGCCCCTGCGGGCGGCGGTGCACTGAGCGCCCGGGGACGAAACCTCCGGCGCGCGCGGTTCCGCCGGCCCCCCGCTCGCTGGCCGGCGCCGCTTCCAGTAGACAGGCGGCCCATGTCCCGCCTCGCCCCCGCGCTCCTCCTGGTGCTCGCCGCCTGCGGCACCGCCACCACGCCGCCGCCCGTCGGCACGGATCCGACCTGGTACAAGGACGTGCAGCCCATCGTCACCGCCCGCTGCGGCGGCTGCCACCGCGAGGGCGGCATCGGCCCCTTCCCGCTGACGACGTACGCGGAAGTGAAGGCGCAGGGCGCGGCGGTGCTGGACTCGGTGAAGAACAAGCGCATGCCGCCGTGGATGCCGTCGGACACCTGCGAGCCGCTGCGCGGCAGCCGCCGGATGACGCAGGCGGAAGTCGACACCCTCGACGCGTGGGTGACGACGGGCGCGAAGGAAGGCAGCACCGCCGACCAGCGGGCGCTCGAGCCGCCCGGCACGCTGCCGTGGGTGGACAAAACGCTGACGATGACCGAGGCGTACACGCCGACGCGCGCGCGCGGGCCCGACGACTACCACTGCTTCATCCTCGACCCGGCGCTCGGCGGCCCGCAGGACGTCGTGGGCTTCCAGGTGACGCCCGGCGTGACGCGCGAGGTGCACCACGTGCTCTTCTACTCGGTGCCGCAGGCCGACGCGCAGGCGCTCGAGGACGCGTCGCCCGGCTACGGCTGGCAGTGCTTCGGCGGCCCCGGCACCGACGCGCCGAAGCTCATCGGCGGCTGGGTGCCCGGCACCGACGTGGTGCGCTTCCCCGGGCAGACGGGCCTGCGGATGTTCTCGGGCGACGTGCTGGTGATGCAGGTTCACTACAACCTGTCGTCGGGCGACCCGGCGCCGGACCAGACGACGGTGCGCCTGCAGTATGCGAAGAACCCCGTCGCCTACTCGGCGCAGATGCTGCCCTTGGTGCAGCACGACTTCCGCATTCCGCCCATGGGCATGGACTACTCCACCAGCGTCGACTTCGAGCTGCCCGTCGACGCGCAGCTGTGGGGCGTGGTGCCGCACATGCACACGCGCGGCAAGCGCATCAGCGTCGAGCTGGTGTCGAAGGCGGGCGACCCGGCCGGCGAGAAGTGCCTCGTCGACATCCCCCGGTGGGACTTCCACTGGCAGGAGTTCTACTTCTTCGAGTCGAGGACGGGCCTGCCGCTCGAGGCCGGGCAGACGCTGCGGCTCACCTGCACCTGGGACAACCCGAGCGACGTGCAGGTGCGCTGGGGCGAAGGCACCGACGACGAGATGTGTCTCGCGTTCATCTACGCGACGGGCGCGCTCTAGGCCCGCCCCGACTCAGGGCGCCCACACGAGCCGCTGCGCGCGGCCCGTGAGGTAGCCCACCTTGCGCGCGATGTTCGCGAAGGACGGGTTGGCGTCGTCCACGCGCACGGTGAGCCGCGGCAGCGACGACAACAGGAAGCGGCTGATTTGCCCAAGGCAGTGCACCGCGTGGCCTTTGCCGCGCTCGGCGGGCACCGTGTAGATGCCTTCGAGCTCGGCGCCGAACTGGCTACGGCTTCCCACGTCCAGCTTGAAGACGAGCTTCCCGTTCTCCTCGAGGACGTAGGTGCGGCCCGCGCGGACGCGCTGCCGAATGCGCACGCGGAAGCCTTCGGGGTCCTCGGCGAGCGGGTCGCGCTCGTACAATTCCTTCACGCAATCGGACGCCATGGGCACGAGCTGCTCGACGTCCTTCTCGGTGGCCACGCGCAACAGCGGGTTGGTGAAGGGCCCGAGGTCGTCGGCCGACACGTAGAAGAGCTTGTGCAGCCGAGACACCCTCGGCGTCACCGCGAAGTCGCGGCACAAGGCGTCCACCAGCGCCTTCTCTCCCTGGCAGCTCTTCATCGCCACCTTGCCGGCCAGCGCGCGGGTGATGTCGGCGAGGTGCGTCACCGGGCTGGCCGACGGCACCACCAGGCCGCCGGAGCCGCCCACGAAGAGCGCCGCCGTCAATTCGCCGTCCGCGAAGCGCCCGTGGAAGGCGAAGGGCGCGCGGTTGGGACCGCACACCACGCCGAACTCCTCCATCAGGCCCAGGAGGTAGAGGTTGTGCGGGGTGTCCTTCGTGAGCAGCGCCTTCAGCGCGCCGACGTGCGATGCGCCCAACTGCTCGACGGTGACGCCCATGCCGGGGCCCGACTGTACGCGAAACCGGGCCCTTCGCAGCGGACGAAAGTCACGGCGTACAGGGCGCGATGCACTCGCCCTGCTCGCAGCGCCCGCTGGCGCAGTCGTCGCCGGTGGCGCAGGCGCCGCCGGGGCCCAGGGGCCCCGCGCACTTGAGTCCCGAGCTGCCCGCGTCGACGCACGGCCCCCACAGGCAGGCGCCGGCCTCGTCGCAGGCCTGCCCGGGCTCGCGAAGCTCGACGCAGCGGCCCATCGCGCAGGTGGCCAGAAGGCCGCAGGCGCGCGGGTCGTCGCAGGAGGCGCCCTTGTCGAGCCGCCGGCTGCACACCTTGCCGCCGTCGACGGAAAGGCACGCCAGGTGCGCCACGCAGTCGTCGTGGCGGGTGCAGGCCTCGCCCTCGACGCGCGGCGCCTCGCAGGTGCCGGGCGCGTCCAGCGTCCAGCCGACGCACACGGTGCCGACGGGGCAGCGCTGCTCCCAGGTGCACGGCACGCCGGCCTGCTCCAGCACGCGGGGCTCGCACACCTGCGTCAGCACCCCGCACACCAGGTCCGGCAGGCACTGGCCCGGCAGGCAGCCCGCGCCGCGATTCTTGCGCGGCGCGCAGGTGCCGCCGTCCAGCGATTGGTCGCAGTACGCCGACTCGTCGCAGCGCCCGTAGAGGCACGGCTGGCCGGCCATGGGCAGCTGGCGGCACCGGCTCATGAAGCACCACAGCCCATCGAGGCAGCGCGTGTCGGTGTCGCAGGCCTCGTCGATGCCCGCGTACGCGGCGCAGGTGCCCACGCCGCGCGTGGTGGTGGACTTGCGGCAGAACAGGCGCGCCACGCAGTCCGAGTCCTGGCGGCACACCTCGCCGGCCACGCCGCGCGGCTGGCAGGTGCGCGGGCAGGCGGCGCCGCGGCACACGCCCTCGACGCACTCCTGGAAGTCGTCGTAGCAGGGCTGCCGCAGGTTGGCGGCCGGCTTGAGGAAGTTGACGCAGGAGTCCGGCGTGGACTGGTACTCGGCGCAGGAGCGCGTGGCGTAGGCGTCGGCGCAGTCCTGCGCGAGGCGCGCGTCGTACTTCAGCGTGTTGACCGGAGCGACGACGCGGGCGGGCCACGTCGATGGGCCACACCAGGTGGCGTCGAGCAGCTCGAGGCAGCGCTGCAACTGCCCGCCGGAGTCGCCGATGAGGCCGCAGCGCGCGTAGTACGCGCAGCGCTCCCGGTTGAGGACGTCGCACGCGCCGTCGAGCGGCAGGCCGCCGTCGGGCTGGGGAAGGCCCGCGTCGCTGCCGCCGTCCGGCTGCATCTGCCCGCCGTCGCCGTTGCCGCCGTCGGGCACGCCGGTCAGCCTCACCGCGCCACACGACACGATCAGCCCGGCCAGGAAGGCCGCCACCGCCGGGCCCTGAAGAGAGAAGCGCGTCACCGTCACCCAACGAAATCAAAACCCGCCGTCGGCCCTCCGTGCACAGGCGGCGACGCAGCGCCCGCCGAAACCGCCGTCGGGCAGCGTGCCGAAGGTGCACTCATTCGACAGGCACAAGCCATCATAGTTGCAGTCGGCGCCGTCGGCGCGGCGCGCCACGCAGGTGTCGTCCCCGGTGGCAGAAAACGCACAGGAGTACCCGGGCGCGCACCGGTAGAAGCTGCCGTTGCTCGAGCAGTCGCCGCCGTCGGTGGGCAGGGCCTTGCACTGCTGCGCGCGCCCGTCGCAGTACAGCCCGTCCTCGCAGTCGTCGTAGTTGACGCAGTTGTCGCCCAGCGCCGCCTTGGGCAGGCAGGTGCCGGTGGTGATGACGGTGCTGCAGCGCAGCGACGGGAGGCAGGCGCCCGGGCCGGTGCAGGCACCGCCGAGGCCCGCGCGCAGTTGGCAGGTGCCGGGCGGCCACACGCCATTCACCGGCGCCTCCTGGCGGCAGAAGTACTCGCCGGTGCAGTACGGGTAGCCGCTGGTCAGGGCGCACGCCTCGCCGGGCCCGGCCGTGCGCTGCACGCAGCGGTTGTTGACGCAGGCGTGGGTGGGCGCGCACTCGTCCCATGAGACGCAGCCGGCGTCAGGGGGCGCGAAGGGCTGGCACACGCGCGCGCCCGCGTCGCCCAGCGCGCAGGTGTCGGTGGCCGGGTTGCAGCGCGCCGAGAAGCCGTCGCAGGGCGCGCCGCGCGGCAGGAAGGCGCGGCAGCGGTGCGGGCACTGCCCGTCGTAGAGGTCGCAGAAGCCCTCGGGCGCGCACTCGGCGGCGAGGATGCAGCCGCCGTCGGGCGGCACCAGCCCGGTGAAGACGGACGCGCACGCCGGCGGCTCGTCGGTGCAGCTGCCCTTCGCGTAGCCGTTGAGACAGTCGACGGCGTCGCCCATCAGGTACTGCAGGCGCCCCTCGGCCACGGCGCGGGAGGTGGCGGGCTGGTCGCAGTCGTAGCCGCGGCGGGCCTCGCAGTCGGCGACGCGGGCCGCGGACAGGCGGCCGCAGCGCACGTCGCGGGCGCACAGGGCGCGGCCCTTCGCAGCGCACCAGTCGTCGACGTCCACGCGCGTGAAGCCGGCGTCGGGTGTGCCGGCGTCGCGCCGCGGCGGGCCGGCGTCGGGCGGGCCGGCGTCGGGCGGCCCCGCGTCGTCACCGCCGCCGGCGTCCATGCCGGGCGCGCCCGCCGGGCAGGCGGACAGCGCGAGGAGCGCGAAGGCAGAGAGGACGAGACGCACGGGCCGTCACCCTACGTGAAATGCCCCCGGTGCGCGACCCTCGGGCGGGCCGCCGCCTCGGGGGAGGGTTGGCGCCCGGCAGAAGGGGCATGGGCCAGGACGCGCTTGCCAACATCGGCGAGTGCCAGACGCGTACCATCGACGTGCCGAGAAGGGCCTCGTGGTGCGGCACCGCTTCGGCGAGTGACGCGCGTCCGTCACCGCGGCGCGGCCTTGCGGCGGACCTCGACGAGACGGGCGACGACGGAGACGGCAATCTCCCGCGGCGTCAGCGCGCCGATGGGCACGCCCATGGGGCTCTCGAAGCGCGCCACCGCGTCGTCGGAGAAGCCCGCCGCCTTGAGCCGCTGCCGGAAGCGCTCGGCCTTGCGGCGGCTGCCGATGACACCGAGCCACGCGAGCGGCTTGCCCAGCAGCGCCTCGACGCACGCCTGGTCCAACGGGTGGTCGTGCGTGGCCACCACCGCGTAGACGTCGCGGCCGCCGGGCAGCGCCTTCGCCACCACCTCGGGCGGCTCGAGGCGCCGCGACGCCGAAGGGAAGCGCTCGGCGCTCAGCCACTCGGCGCGCTCGTCGACGACGGACACCCTGAAGCCGACGTGCGCGGCCAGCGCCGCGACCTCCTTCGCCACGTGGCCCGCGCCGAACACCACCAGCGCCGGCGCGGCGCCGTGCTTCTCGAGGAAGATGGTCATCTTCCCGCCGCAGCACATGCCGAGGTCGTGCGTGAGGTGCGTCTCCAGCGTGCGCGTCTGCGCGGTGTCGTCGGCCAGCAGCGCGAGCGCCGCGTCGACGATCTGCTTCTCGATGGCGCCGCCGCCCACGGTGCCGCGCAGCTCGCCGCCTTCCAGCACCACCAGCTTCGAGCCCGGCTTCTGGGGCGTGCTGCCGTGCGAGGCGATGACGGTCGCCAGCACGAAGGGGCGGCCCTCCTCGAGCAGCGCGGCCATGTCGGCGTACAGCGTCATCGCTCAGACGGAGTGTAGCCGCGGGCCGCGGCCCCCGCCGGGCCGGGGCGTCACCTGCTCTTCGGGCAGGCGTTCGCGTCGTTGACGCGCTGCTGCTCGACGCGCACCACCTCGCCGGTGGTCTGCTCGAGCTGCTTGACGAGGCTCGGCTCGACGTTGGCCCACGCCGGCTCCTTCGCCTTCTCGGCGGCGACCAGCCTGGCCTCGGCCTGGTACACCGCGACGAGCGCCTTCAGGGCGGCGAGGTTGGCGTCGTCGCCGGCCAGCACCGCGGCGCACTTCGTGCGTAGCTCGCTGATGAGCGAGGGCGTCGGCTTGGCCTTGTACTTCTTCACCACCTCGTCGTACCGAAGGGCCGCGGTGCCGCGGCGGCCGCCGGTGATGAGCACCTCGGCGGTGCGGCGCGCGCGCATCGCCTCGAGCTGCTGGAACTCCAGCGGCGCGGGGACGCCGGCGGTCGCCTCGCTGGCCCACCCGTTGACGAGGATGAGCGGCAGCCCCATCTCGACGTCGGCCTTCGGCAGGTCCAGCGCCTTCACCTTGTCGACGATGCAGGTGGCCACGCCCGGCGTCCCCGCGACGCCGTCGACGATGACGTCGGGCGGCGTGGTGGCCGTCAACTTCAGCTTCACCACCGGCTGCGGCGGCGCCGCGTCGCCCAGCTCGGCGAAGCAGTCGCACATCTTCGGCAGCGCGAGGCGCACCGTGCCGGCCACGTCGCTCGCCACGTTGTTGCCCCAGGCGATGGGCTTCACGCCCACCATCACCGGCACCTGGCCCGACACCGCCGGGGCGCCCGCGGCCACCGCCGGGAAGCGGACGGCCCTGGCCGCGGCCTCGAGGCACGCCTTGCCGGCGTCCGACACGCCGGTGCCGCCGACGGCCACGGTGACGCCGCTGTCCGCCACCGTCACCTTCACCGTCACGTCCGCCGGCGTGCCCGCCGATGCCTTGGGGTCGAGGAAGCACTCCTGGAAGGCGGGGCCGCGGGTGAGGAGCGCGCCCATCACCACCTCCTCGGACAGGGGCTCGAGCTCGAGCGCGCGCGAGCCGCACACCGCGAGGTCGAACGGGCTGTTGTTGCCGACGGCCATCTTCTCGCGCACCGGCTCCGGCGCGGCGCCGTCGGCGGGCCTGGCGGTGGCGGCGGTGCTGGCGCAGGCGCCCAGGGCGAGGGCGGCGCAGGCGGCGGTGATGGGCTTCAGCATGGTGGCGCTCCTTGACGTGAGAAGTGGGGAGGAGACTTCAGCGGCCGGTGGCGAGGTTGCGCTCGGAACAGGCGCCGCCTCGTAGCACCGGGCCCCACCAAATCGAAGCGATGCGTTGCGCCGCGGGGGTGCTATCGCTCGGCTCATGACGTGGACGACTCTCCATGGCTGGGGCGCGCAGCGGCGGGTGCGGTGTGACCTGCGCTTGCCGGAGACGGCCGCGCAGGTGCGGGCGCAGGTGGACGACGCGGGCACCATCGCCCGCGGGCTGGGGCGCAGCTACGGCGACCAGGCGCTCAACGAGGGCGGCCGGGTGCTGCAGCTCACCAGCCTCGACCGCTACCTCGCCTTCGACGAGGCGACCGGCACGCTCACCTGCGAGGCCGGCGTGTCGCTCGCGCAGCTCATCGCCGACTTCGCGCCGCGCGGCTTCTTCCCCGCCGTCACGCCGGGCACCAAGTTCGTCACCGTCGGCGGCTGCATCGCCAACGACGTGCACGGCAAGGCGCACCACGCGCAGGGCACCTTCGCCACCTGCGTGCAGTCGATGCGGGTGCTGGTGGCCGACGGCCGCGTGGTGAACGCGAGCCGCACCGAGAACGCGGACCTCTTCTGGGGCACCTTCGGCGGGCTGGGGCTTCTGGGCGTGGTGCTGGACGCGACGCTCACCCTGCGGAAGGTGGAGACGACGTACTTCCGCCAGAGGTGCTTCGTCGCGCGTGACCTCGACCACATGCTCGAGCTGCTCGCGGAGAACGACCACGCCTTCCCGTACTCGGTGGCGACGCTGGACATCACCGCGCGCGGCAGGCACCTGGGGCGCGGCGTCCTCACCGTCGGCGACCACGCGAGGAAGGACGAGCTGCCCGCGAAGCTGGCGAAGGCGCCCTTGCGCGTGCACCGCGGCCTCGTGCCCACCGTGCCCTTCGAGCTGCCCGAGCTGACGCTCAACCCGCTCACCATCCGCGCGGTGAACGTCGCCATCTCCACGCTGCTGCGCACGAAGCCCGAGTTCGATCTCTACCAGGGCTTCTTCTACCCGTTGGACATCGCCAACGACTGGTACCGCGGCTACGGGCGGCGCGGCTTCATCCAGTACCAGTTCGTCGTGCCCTTCGACGGCGGGCCCGCGCTGGTGCGGCGGCTGCTCGAGCGCATCACCCGCTCGGACCAGCTGCCCTTCCTCAACATCCTCAAGCGCTTCGGGCCGGCGAACGAGGCGCCGCTCTCGTTCCCCACCGCGGGCCTCACCTTCGCCGTGGACTTCCCGGTCCGCGAAGGGCTGCTCGAGTTGACGCGGGAGCTGGACGAGGTGGTGGCCGACGCGGGCGGGCGCATCTACCTGGGCAAGGACTCGTACCTCACCGCGGCGATGTTCCGGCGCATGTACGCGCGGTACCCCGAGTGGGCGGAGACGAAGGCGAAGTGGGACCCGCGGCGCGTCTTCACGTCGGACCTCGCGCGGCGCCTCGAGCTGTGAGGTGAGGCCCTGGAGCGTCTGTTCGGCGCTCTACAGCGGGACGCGGCGGCCGACGTACGACGGGTCGTTGAGGAACCTGCTCGCGTCGCTCACGCGCACGCTGCCGTTGCCCAGGCCGTCGCCGTCCGGGTCGCCGTCGCTGGTGGCCTCGAGCACCTTGCCGTTGCCGAGGTACACGACGACGTGGCCGTTCTTCACCAGCAGGTCGCCCTTCTGCGACTCGCTCTTCGGCACCGCCGGCAGTCCATTCTTCATCGTGCTGCTGCTGGCCATGCCGCGCGCGGCGAGGTCGACGCCCGCGCGCCGGAACATCGCCACCACCAGCCCCGAGCAGTCGAAGCCGACGACGCCCCGCGGCGAGAGGTACGGGCGCTGGCCCTGCATCTGGTACACGCGGCCGTCGCCGGGCTTGCCGAAGCGGTACGGGCTGCCGCCGCCGACATATGGCGCGCCGAGGTGGCCCATGCCGAAGTCGATGGCCGACTGGACGCGCGTCGCGTTCGAGGTGGAGGACATCGGGGACGTGGGCGCGGTGGGGGACACGTTCCCCGTCGTCGCGCGCAGCGCCGCCATCGTCTGCGGGCCGGCCCAGCCGTCCACCGTGAGGCCGTATTTCCGCTGAAAGGCGCGCACCGCTGCGTCCGTCACCGGGCCGAACTTCCCGTCGACGTTGGCGCCGTAGAAGCCGACCGACCGGAGCAGGTGCTGCAGGTCGGTCACCGCCGGCCCCGAGGCCCCCTGCTGCAAGCGGCCCGAGGAGGCGGCGCCGACGCTGCGGCTCGAGGGGCGCTGAATCGAGGTCATGCGCGGTTGTCGCTCGCGCGAGGCGCCGGATGTGTCGCGGGGCTGTAAAGCGCGTCGACAGGTGAACCCCGGGGGAACGTCGGCCGGAGCGGCGCGTCACTTCGCGCCGAGGTGGGCCGCCCCGAGACCATCAGGCGCGGCGCAGTTCTGCCCCTCGACGTCAGCGCAGCACGCCCCGCCCACAGGCGCGGGTGAGGTACCGGCCGCGGGCGGTGCCCACGTCGACGCCGGCGGGGAGGAAGCCGCGCCAGGTGCCGGTAACCGGCGAGTAGGCGCCGTCCTCGAGCGCCACCTCGTCCACCACCACGTCGAGCAGCTGCTCGAGGTCGCTGCCGTGCAGCACCACCGGGTCCGTCGCGCTCGCCGGCCAGTCCACCTGCGTCACCTTCGGGGCGGGCCGCGCGGCGTCGCATACGTAGAAGGGCACCTGCACCCACGCCTGCCCGCCGCGGGTGTCGCGCAGCACCACGAAGAGCGTCCCCTCGCGGCTCGCCGGCACCGGGTCCTGCTCATCTTCGCCGCCGGGCGCGGTGAAGACGGTCTTCACCGCCTCGCGCAGCGCCGTGCGCTCCTCGGAGAAGCGGCCGGCGGTGGAGTACCACGCGAGGAGGATGCGCTCCGTCTTCTCCTCGACGCCCGAGGGCGTCACGTTGGTGAAGCGCTCGAAGGCCGCGTCGGGCGCGTCGGCGTCGAGCTCCACCTTCTCGCCGGGCAGCACGGTGACGTGCGCGCCCCGGGGCCACGCCTCGCGCGCGACGAAGAGTCTGGACAGCGTCGGGTTCTGGTTCCGCTCCGGACTCTCGGAGATGCGCACGCGGAAGAGCGCCGTCACGCTGCGCACCTCCTTGCTCTGCACGCGGGTGAAGAGCGCGCGCAGCTCCTCCTCGGTGGCGGCGGGCGACACCTCCTCGGCGATGGCGAAGGCCAGCGCCTGGCCGACGGTGCCGCTGACGCGCCGCTCGTCGCCCGGCGGCAGCGCGTCGAAGACGTCGGCGCTCGCGCTGTACGCCGCGTTCTCGTTGAAGCCGATGACGTGGACGCCGGCGGGCAACCCCGCGTCGGGCGAGAAGACGGCGCCCGCGTCGGCCAGCACGCTGAAGTCGCTGCACGCGCTGCGGTTCAGGTTGAAGGGGTCGGGGTCACAGCCGAGCCACAGCACGGTGTTCTTCTGGCCGGGGCGCGACGGGTCGAGCACCAGCGCCTCCAGCCTCGCCGTCTCGCCGGGCGCGAGGTCGGCGGGCTCGGCGCGAATGCCGAGCAGCCGCATGTTCTCCACCAGCGTCTCTGGCCGGAAGCCGTAGTCGCAGCCGGCGAGCGCCAGCAGCGCGAGGGACACGAGTTCGCGCCTCACCACTCACCTCGCGCGCCGAAGACCGGGAGGATGGGGAGCCCCCGCAGGAAGCCTTCCTGCGAGTAGTCGTAGCTGTAGACGACGGCCTCGACGTTGGCGCGGTTGGTGACGTTTTGCACGTCGACGTAGAGCGCCAGCATCCACTTCTCGAAGACGAAGCGCTTGTCGAGGCGCACGTCGAGCTGGAAGAAGTCGGGCAGGCGGCGGGAGAACTCGAAGCCCTGCACCGGCACGAAGTAGTTGCCGTTCGCGTCGTAGACGGCCGTCTGCACCGGGCGGTTGAGCGGCCCGGACGTGTAGCGCACCTTCGCGCCGATGATGAAGTCGAGCGGCAGCTTGTAGCTGGCCACCACCACCAGGTTGTGCGGCTGGTCGAAGGCCGACAGGCCGTAGCTGGTGCCGCCGCCGTAGTCGCGCTCGGTGCGCGAGAGGCTGTAGCTCACCCACCCGAAGAAGTTCTTCGTCAGCGCGTGCCGCAGGAGGACTTCCGCGCCGAAGCTGCGGCCCCGGCCGATGCTGGTGTACCGGAGGTCGACGTTGTCCACGTCGACGTCGCCGCCGCCGGCGCCCAGCGTGGCGCGCGCCTGGTTGAAGAGCTGCTTGTAGTAGAGCTGCACGTCGAGGCTGAGGGCGTCGGTGAAGCGCACCTCGGTGCCCACCATGTACTGGCTGGCGCCCTCGGGCAGCAGGTCGGGGTTGCCGAAGGTGGGCGACAGCTGGCCCTGCCGGAAGTCGGGCGGCTGGTGGTACAGGCCCGCGCCGCCCTTCAAGAGCACCCGCTCGTGCAGCTGCCAGAAGGCCGACAGGCGCGGGTCGACCCACGCCTTGTTCATCTGCGAGTTGTAGTCGGCGCGCACGCCGCCCACGAGCTTGAGCGAGGCGAGCGGCTTCCACACCGCGTCGAGGAAGAGCGCCGGCGAGAGCTGCCAGAAGAACGCCGTCTCGGCCACCAGCCGCCGCGAGGCGAACGGGTCGGGGATCTGGTTCAGCTTGATGGGGGGCGGCAGCTGCGCCTCGACGCTGTACGGCAACAGCTGCAGGTCGGCGCCCGCGTCCAGCTCCAGCTTCGCCTCGGGCAGCTTCACCGTCAGCGTGTTCCGCGACAGCACCGGGAACTGCCAGCTCTTCGCGTAGAGGTCGCTGCCGACGGTGAACTGGTAGTTGTCGACGCCCAGCGAGGTGCGGGTGCGGAAGTCGAGGCGCGCCGAGAGCGCGGTGTCGAAGCCCACCAGCAGGCGGTTGTACGCGAGCGCCGTGCCGAACTGCCCGCGCCCCTCCGGGTCGAACGCCGGGTTGGGCAGCAGCGCCACCAGCTGGTCCGACGAGCCGAAGAAGCTGACGAAGAAGCGGCGCTTGCCGCCCGGCGGCCGCCACTCCGCGCGGAGCTGGTAGTCGTAGTACCGGGGCGCCACCGAGAAGGCGACCGCGTCCTCCGCGCCGAACAGCCGCAGCACCCCCGGGAGGATGGCGTCGATGTAGCTGCGCCGGAAGCTGGCGGCGACGGACCAGTTCTCCGACAGCGGGCCCTCGATGAGCGCGGAGGTGTCGACGAGGTTCAAGTCGGCGTAGCCGTGCCAGCCCTTCTTCGACGGCGTGCGCGCCTCGGCGGTGACGACGCCGCCGATGGCGCGGCCCCACTCGGCGCCGAAGTTGCCGGCCTGGAAGGACAGGTTGTCGAGGAGGTTCGCGTTGTACGTGCTGAAGAGGCCGCCGAAGTGGAACAGCTGCGGCACGTTCGCCTCGTCGACGTACGTCTTCGAGTCCCACGGCTTGCCGCCGCGCACCACCAGCAGGCCGATGCCGAACGGCGCGCGCGCCACGCCCGGCAGGTTCTGCACCACGCGGAAGGCGTCGCCCGCGGTGCCGGGGATGAGCCTGATCTCCTCCGCCTTGATGGTGACCTGCGCCACCTCGCGGCGCTCCTTCGGCGCGCGCACCACCGTCTCGTACCCGCCGTACGTCTTCCTGCGGACGAAGTACGTCACCTCGGTGCGGCGGTTGGGCGCGAAGTCTTCCTGCACCTGGTACTTCTCGTAGCCGGCGACGACGACGGTGACGGGGTGCGTGCCCGGCGGCACGCCCGCGAGCTCGAAGGTGCCGTCGTCGGCGCTCAAGGCCTCCAGCGCCGCCTCGCCTTCGCCCACGACGATCTGCGCGGAGGGCAGCGGGTCGCGGGTGCCGCGCTCGACGATGCGGCCGGCGAAGTTCACCACCGGCGCGCCGCCGTCGGCGCCGCCGTCGAGCGCCGCGCCTTCCGGCTCGGGCGCCGCGCGCCAGAAGAACTCGTACGCGTACTGGATGCGCACGGCCGCGGGCTGCCCGTCCACCTCGGCGGGGCTGAACTCGAACTGCCGCACCGCCTCGAGCGCCGAGCGGTCGAAGGCCTCGCCCGCGCTCTGCACCACGCGCGCCTCCATCACCTTCCCGTCGGGGCCGAGGTCGACCTCCATCACCACCGTGCCGCCGAGGCCCGCGTCCAGCATCTCGGGCGGGAAGGGCGCCTCGACCTGCTTGAGCAGGGCCGGCGGCTTCGTCAGCACGCCGGTGGGCGCGCCTGCGTCGGAGCCACCCTGCGCGAGGGAGGCGAAGGGCAGGAGCAACACCCATGCGAGGAGCGCGCGACGCACGGCGGCCCCGCGTATAACGCACGCGGGCGCGGGCCGCAGCCGGGCGTTGTGGCGCACCGGCACCAGCGAGGCGCCCGGGGTCGCCACCAGGCGCGCGGCGAGGCCGCGCACGCCGTCGTCGTCCGCCCGCCAGCGACCCGGAGCCGCTGCGGCTGCTGACGGCGCTGGGCGATCGTCCTTCGGCGGACGCGGGGGCGTTGCTCGGGAGGCCCACCTCGGGCCGCGCGCCTCGTCAGTCGTCGCGGCGGCGCCCCAGCCAGAAGCCGGCGGCGAAGCCGAGCAGCGCGGCGCCCAGCACGATGATGGGGCCCTTGTTCGACTGGACGTCTGCGTGGTGGCGGCGCAGCCTGTCGAGCTCCGCGCTGGTGGCCAGGAAGCCTTCGGGCGAGAGGTAGGCGCCGCCGTGCACCTCGTGGGACTCGCCGTCGTAGGTGTGCAGCACGCCGGACTTCACCTCGAGCATGTGGGAATCCATGCGGGCCACGTTGACGCCTCCGAAGCGCGCGCGCAACCCGTTGGCGCAGAACCTCGTGACTTGCGGCGGGCGACTTGTTCAGACTCGCGAGCCTCCACGCGGTCGACGGTCGAGGGCCTTTCGCATGAAGAAGCTGGTGGTGCTGACGTCGGGCGGTGACTCCCCGGGGATGAACGCGGCCATCCGCGCCATCGCGAAGCTGGCGGCGGGGCAGGGCATCAGCGTGTACGGCGCGCTCGAAGGCTACGAAGGGCTCATCGACGGGCGCTTCCGCGAGCTGACGAAGACGCTGTCCGACGGACGCGTCAGCGTGGACGTCGAGGTGGACACCGCGGGCGGGCAGGGCGGCACGCTCATCGGCAGCGCGCGCTCCGCCCGCTTCCGGGAGGTGGAGGGCCGCGCGGAGGCGAAGAGGCAGTTCGACAGGCTGGGGGCGTCGGGCCTCATCGTCATCGGCGGGAACGGCAGTCTCACCGGCGCCCACGCCTTCGCGGTGGAGCACGGCGTGAAGGTGATGGGCATTCCCGGCAGCATCGACAACGACATCGGCTGCACCGCCACCGCGCTGGGCGTGGACACCGCGCTCAACACCATCGTCCAGGCGTGCGACCACATCTCCGACACCGCCCGCGCGCACCGCCGCGCCTTCGTGGTGGAGGTGATGGGCCGCGACTGCGGCTACCTGGCGATGGCGAGCGCCGTGGCCATGGCCGCCGACGCCGCGCTCATCCGCGAGCGCGGGAAGACGGAGGAGCAGCTCGTCGAGGACGTCGCACACATCATCCGCAACGGCTTCGCGCGCGGGAAGCGGCGCATCCTCGTCATCAAGGCCGAAGGCGTGCAGGTGCCGTGCACGCGGCTGGTGCGCCTCACCGAGGAGCACCTGCGCCCGGAGATGCCGACGGTGGAGATCCGCGCGACGGTGCTGGGCCACGTGGTGCGCGGCGGCAACCCCAGCTACCAGGACCGCGCCGTCGCGGGCCGCCTCGGCTTCGCCGCGGTGCAGGCGCTCTTGTCGGGCGCCACGGACGAGATGGTGGCGTGGCTGCCGCCGGTGCCGGGCGGCATTCCCACGCCGGACTCGTCGGTGCAGCGCTTCCCGCTCGAGCGGGTGCTGGAGGAGACGCGCGCGCTCATCGACGGCTCGAGCCCGGTGACGAAGCGGCGCCTCGCGCTCATGGAGAAGGCGTCGGACGTGCTGTCCCTGTAGCCGGGAACTTCTCGGCGTCGAGCTGCCAGGTGGCCTGCGCGCGGTGTTGGCCCGGGCCCGCGGTGTCCAGCCAGCCCGACACGCGCTTCGACGCGAGGAGCAGCGGCCCCAGCTCCGTCGCCGCCGCCACGAGGCCCGCGAGCTCCGGCGCCTGGAGCACCTCGAGCAGCGGCACCTGCGACAGCCCGTCCGCCAAAAGCCGCGGGTCGACGATGGCCTCGCCCGCGTGCGCCTGCTTGCCGGCCGCCTTCTCGAGCGCGCCGAGCGCCACGTCGCGCGCGCCGGTGTCGTTGGCGAGGTACAGCGTGGTGCCCGACAGGCCCACCTCCACCGTGCCCTCGCGCGACGCCAGCGTGGACAGCTTCGCGGCGTCGAGCAGCGCCCGCACCGCGGCGGCGTCCGTCACCTCGGCGAGCAGCACGTTCTTCACCGCGAAGTACCGCGCCTCCCGCGAGCGCAGGCCCTGCGTCACCTTCACCTTCGAGGCGTAGAGCGCGACGTTGCCGGTGAGCAGCGGCGCCACCTGCGAGGCCAGCGGGACCAGCGCGCGCGCGTTGGGGATCTCGCGCAGCACCCGCTCGAGGACGGGCGCCAGCGCCTCGCGCTCGAGCCTCGCGCGCACCGTGGCGAGTCCGGCGGGGGCGAGCGCGGCGAACGGCGAGGCGCCCGCGCCCGCGAGCGGCGCCACCGGCAGGCCTCTCGCCCTCGCGTCGGCGGTCAGGGTGAGGCCCGCGCCCGACAGCGCCAGCGCGCCCAACGGGCTGCCCTTCGGCACCACCACCTGCGCGGCGCCGCCGAGGCCCTGCGCGAGCGAGAAGCCGGGGCCCTTCGCCGCCTTGCCCAGCGCCTTCGCCAGCTCGGGCAGCTGCTTCTCCACCGAGCGGCCGTGGCCGGAGATGGCGCAGGACTCGCTTCCCGCCAGCACGTAGCCCGCCAGCACGCGGTGGAGCGCGTCGCGCGCGCCCACGACGGTGACGCCGCCTTCCTTCTTCGTGGACACCTCGCCGAGGCGCTGGAGCCGTGCCTCGGAGCGGTCGACGTACGTCCTCACGTCCTTCACCGTGACGCAGCTCACCGACGAGTCCCCCAGGCGCGAAGCGGACAGCGACGATCGCGGGTCGATGCCCGCGGCCTCGAGCGACGCGGCGTCGGTGACGTCGAACTCCAGCACCGGGTGCGCGACGGCGCGCCAGCCTTCGGGGCGGAGCAGCGTCGAGCGCGAGCCCGCGGCGGTGAAGAACGGCATCAGCGTGGACAGGGCGTCGAGCTTCGGGACGTACGTCACCAGCGCGGCATCGGCGGGGGCCCTCGGCGCCGACAGCAGCGCCGAGACGGTCAAGGCGAGCACCATGTCGCGCACCGTAGCAGCGGATCAGCCCGCGTCGACTCCGAGGCCGATTTTTCGGCCCCGCGCGCGTCCGGCGCGGTGTAGGAAGGGCGCTCCGACTGATCTGGAGGGACCTCGCATGGCGTTCAAGGCGTCTGGGAAGAACGGGAAGTTGGAGATCCACGGCCTCGAGGCGTTCATCGAGAAGAAGTTCGCCGAGTTCAAGAAGGCGCTCGGCCTCGCCCAGGGCGGCAAGAAGGCGTCGTCGAAGAAGAAGAAGGCCCCCGCGAAGGAGGGCGCGAGGGGCGCGGCGAAGAGCGCGGATCCGCTCGACCAGCTGCTGGCCGCGCTCGCGGCGCACCCGAAGGGCGCACAGCTCGCGAAGGCCGGCAAGCAGAAGGACCAGCTGCTGCGCTCCCTGATCCCCCTGTACCTGGCGCGCTCACTCGACGGCGTGGCGATCTCCTCGGGCACGACGTCCAGGTTCTGGGCGCACCACGGCGTGAAGTACGCCGCGCCGAACGCCGCGAAGGCGTTGCGCGAGCACGTGGGCTACGCCCGTCGCACCGCGAAGGGCCCGCAGATCACCCCGAACGGCGTGAAGTACGTCGACGCCGCCCTGGCCGGGAAGAGGAAGGCCGCGTAGCGAGGACCGCGCGCGTCGTGTCGGGGACGGGTCTCCGGCGGCGCGCGGCGCGCGAAGTCTCCGACTGTCGCCTCCGGGAAGCGGCAGGCCCGGGCTCGGGAGGTGGCCGTGCCGCTGGCGACCAGGCTCGCGGCATCACCAGCGGACCGTCACGGCACGTCGGGTCGAGCGGCGTCGAGCGACTCGCGCACCCGCAGCGCTCCCGCGGGATGAAGCGCGTTCACGTCCTCCTTCGCGTGCGCGGGTGGCCGCCGCGCCAGTCTTGCCTCGGGCACGTCCTTCGCGGCTCCACGGGGCCTCGCCGCAGCTCACCTCCGACCGAGCCGGCGGGGGGCGCCCGGAGCCGTGACTCTTCCGCACAGGCCGCTCCCGCCACCCGCGCAGGCGTGGCACACTGTGCGCCCGATGCTTTCCCGCGCCCGCCTCGGCCTCCTCCTCGCCGCCGGCCTGGCGGCCGGCTGCGGCTCGCCCGCGGCCAGCTCGGGCTACATGTCCGTCACCGTCTCCTGGGACGATGGCGTCACCGCGCCGTGCTTCCGCGTACAGGTCCGTCCGGAAGGCGGTGGCACGGCGGTCCGCTCTGGTCCGCTCGTCCGGCCGTCGGACCGCGCGTCCCTCGTCGTTGCCGTGTACCAGGACGCGCTGCCCGCCGGCGTCCGCGTGGAGGCGCTGGGCTTCGCCGACGAGGCGTGCACGTTGCTCACCGAGCCGCTCGAGACGTCGGGCCCCGTGAGCGCCACCTTCCGCGCGGGGAAGACGGTCGACGTGTCGCTCCGCGTGCGCGCCGCTGCGCGGGGTGACGGTGGGGTCGACGCCGGCCTGGATGCAGGCACCGACGCGGGCATCGACGGCGGCGCGGACGCGGGCGTGGACGCGGACCAGGACGGCTCGCCGGCGGGCGTGGACTGCGACGACGGCGACCCGCAGCGTTTCCCGGGCAACGCCGAGACGTGCACCAACCGGAAGGACGACGACTGCGACCTGCAGCCCGACTGCATGGACCCCGACTGCAACCTGATGGGCTGCGGCAGGCCGAGCGCCGCCGCCGCGCAGTGCCAGGGCGGCGTGTGCGTCGAGTCGAGCTGCGCCGACGGCGTCAGCAACGACGACGACGCGCTCGTCGACTGCGTGGACTCCGACTGCGACGGGCGCGCGTGCCCCAACGGCGGCACCTGCGTCGCCATGGTGTGCAACGCCAACGTCGAGATCTGCAACGACGGCGTCGACAACAACGACGGCGACACCCTCGTGGACTGCGCGGATTCCGACTGCCAGCCCGGCGTGGCCTGCACCGACGGCGACGCGTGCACCACCGGCGAGACGTGCCGGACCGACGGCACCTGCGGCGCGGGCGCGCCGCTCCCCTGCGCGGCGCCGGCGTGCTTCGTCAACCTGGGCTGTGACGCGGGCGTGTGCCTCGACCAGCCGGCCGACGCGGGCACGGGCTGCGACGACGGCCTGCGCTGCACCATCGGCGACCGCTGCGACGGCGACGGCGGCTGTGGCGGTGAGCCGGTGACGTGTCCGAACGTCGGCGCCTGCTTCGTCGGCACGTGCATCGAGGCAGACGGCGGCTGCGGCGTCGTGCCCGACGTGGGCGCGGTGTGCAGCGACAACGACGCCTGCACCGACAATGACGTCTGCGCGGCGGACGGCGGCTGCGAAGGCACGCCCGTCACCTGTCCTTCGCCCGGCGAGTGCCAGACCTCGAGCGGCTGCGACCCCGTCATGGGCTGCACCTACGCGCCGCGCACCGGCGTCGCCTGCGACGGCGGCACCTGCAACGCGCTGGGGCAGTGCCAGCCGGCCGCGCCGACGCCCGTCTACCCGTACACGCCCAGCAACTTCACCGAGGCCGACGTGGCGAGCGTCGACGCGGGCACCTGGGTCGTCAGCTGCCTCACCACCGTCGCGACGCGGCTGGCCGACGGCGGCGTGCAGGTGACGTCCGGCTGCGCCGAGGCGACGCCGCCGCACGTCATCGTCACGCAGGCGGGCGGCATCGAGGCGGCGGTGCTGGTGACGAAGGACTTCACGCTGGGCGCGAGCGGCACGCTGCGGGCGGAGGGCGCGCGGCCGCTCATCATCGCGGTGAAGGGCAGCGCCACGCTGGCGGGCCTCATCGACGTCGACGGCGACAACGCGGCGGGCACGGCCGCGGGCGCGGGCCTCGCGTGCAGCGGCGGCACCGGCGGCGCAGGCGCGACGGGCACGCGCGGCGGCGGCGGCGGCGGCGGCGCGTTCGGCGCCAACGCGTCGGCGGGCGGCGCGGGTGGCGACAATTCGGCGCCGGGCGCCGGCGGCACCAGCGTCGGCACCGCGACCCTCATGCCCCTGCGCGGCGGGTGCAACGGCGGCGCGGGCGGCGGCGCGTCGATGGCCGCGGGTGGGCGCGCGGGCGGGGCGGTCCAGGTGAGCGCGGCCGCGAGCCTCACCGTGTCCGGCATTCTCTCAGCGAACGGGGCGGGTGGCCGCGGCGCCAGCGCGCCGAGCCGCGGCGGCGGAGGGGGCGGCAGCGGCGGGGCGATTCTCCTCGAGGCGGCGACGCTGACGGTCGGCTCGAGCGCGGTGCTCGCGGCGAACGGCGGCGGCGGCGGCGAAGGCGCGTCGGATTTCAACGGCGGCAGCGCGGGCGAAACGGGCCGGCGCGACACCGCGACGGCCAACGGTGGCGCGAACGGCAACCTCTGCGGCGGCAACGGCGGTCGAGGCGCCGCGCGGGCGGGCACCTCGCAGGCCGGCGCGCGGGGCGGCCCGGGCCTGTGCTTCGGCGCGGGCGGCGGCGGTGGCGGTGGCGCGTCGGTGGGCCGCATTCGCTTGAATGCCTCGACGGGCTGCACGCTCGGCTCCACGAACATCAGCCCGCGGCACACCGGCAACGGTCCCGGCTGCCCTTGAGCCCGATGACGGCGCGGTGACGGCGAGCGTGGTACGCGCGTGTCCATGCACGTCGGCACGTCCTTCAAGCAGTCGCCTCCCACCGGGAAGTTCGACGCCATCGTCATCGGCTCCGGCATCGGCGGCCTGTCCTGCGCGGCGCTGCTGTCGCGCCACGGCAGGCAGCGCGTCCTCGTCCTCGAGCGCCACTACCGCGCCGGCGGCTACACGCACACCTTCAGCCGCCCCGGCTACGAGTGGGACGTCGGCGTCCACTACGTCGGCCAGGTCGGTGAGAGGGGTGGCATGCGCCACATCTTCGACCGGCTCACCGATGGCCGGCTGAAGTGGGCGGCGCTGCCGGACGTGTACGACTCCATCGAGTTGGGCGACCGCCGCTACCCGCTGGTGGCGGGCGCGCGCCGCTTCGTCGACACGCTCGCCGAGCGCTTCCCCCGACGCCGCGAGGTGCTGGAGAAGTACGTGCAGCTGCTCAAGCAGACGGCGCGGCAGAGCTCGACCTTCTTCCTCTCTCGCGCGCTGCCCGGGCCCATCGCCGGCGCGCTGGGCTGGGCGACGAGCCGCGGCTTCGCGAAGGTGGCGGGCCGCACCACGTACGACGTGCTGCGCGAGCTGACCGACGACGAGGAGCTGATCGCCGTCCTCACCGGGCAATACGGCGACCACGGGCTGCCGCCGCGGCGCTCGTCCTTCGCGATCCACGCGGCGGTGGCGGGCCACTACCTCGGCGGCGGCTACTACCCGGTGGGCGGCTCGTCGGAGTTCGCGAAGAGTCTGTGGCCGCTCATCGAGGAGTCGGGCGGGCAGGTGTGCGTCAGCGCGCCGGTCGCCAGCATCATCGTGGAGAAGGGGAAGGCCGTCGGCGTGCGCCTCGAGTCCGGCGAGGAGCTGTTCGCGCCGCGCATCATCAGCGACGCGGGTGCCGCCAACACGTTCGGCAAGCTGCTGCCGGAGCCGTCGCGCCCTGCGGCGTGGACGCGGGCGCTGTCCACGGTGACGCCGTCGGTCAGCTACCTCTCGCTGTACCTGGGCTACGCGGCGACGGACGCGGAGCTCGGCCTCACCGGCACCAACCTCTGGCTGTACCCGGACGAGAAGCACGACGAGAACGCCGCGCGCTTCGAGGCGGACCCCGAGGCGCCGTTCCCCGTCGTGTATTGCTCGTTCCCGTCGGCGAAGGACCCGGACTTCCAGAATCGCCACCCGGGGCACGCGACCGTGGACGTCATCACCATGGCGCGGTGGGATTGGTTCACGAAGTGGCAGGACACGAAGTGGAGGAGGCGCGGCGCGGACTACGAGGCGCTCAAAGCCCGCTTCACCGCGCGGCTGCTCGAGGTGCTGCACCGCCGGCTGCCGCAGCTCAAAGGCCGCGAGGCGCACGTCGAGCTGTCGACGCCACTGTCCACGGCGCACTTCTCGGGGCACCCGAAGGGCGAGCTGTACGGGCTCGACCACACGCCGGCGCGCTATGCCCTGCCGCTGCGGGCGCGCACCCCGGTGGAGGGGCTGTTCCTGACGGGGGCGGACCTCGCCACCTGCGGCGTGGCGGGCGCGGTGCTGGGCGGGCTCATCACCTCGGCCTCCATTCTCGGGCCGAAGCCCGTCTTCCACCTGCTCAAGCGCTAGCGCGACGCGCAGCGTCAAACGCGAGGTGTCACTCGATTCGCACGCGCGGCACGCGCGGCCGCCGCCGCCGAAGGTGTCACACGGTTTGCGCGTGCCCAACCCACCGGAATCGAAGCAGCTTTCGTTGGCATGAAGGTCTCGCTTGACGGGTCCGGCGGCGGGCCGTCTCATGCGTCCGCTCGCGAGGGTTCCCCGGGTGCGACCGCCAGGCCAGGCGGCGTGCGAGCCGGGTGAGGCTTCGACGGGGGCGGCCCGGGCGCGGGCGCCGGTTCGAGTGGTCCACCGACGCGGGGCGGTCGTCCGCCCGGCGCACTGGAGGTGTGTCTTGGAGCCATCGTCTTCGGAGTTGGCAGTCGACGCCGTCAGCGAGCTGAATCCCACCGTGAAGTCACCGTGGATGGACGTGAGCCAGGGCCCGCGCCGCTTCCTCACGGCGACGCTGGTGGGCCAGCTGGCGTTGCTGGCGCTCATGGTGTTCGCCGGCTGGTTGCTCACGCAGCGGCTCGACTCGCAGCAGGCCGCGTTGCTGGCGCAGCACCAGCAGTCGGAGGGTACGCGCGAGAAGGTGGAGCTGCTCGCGGCGGACACGCAGGCCCTGCGGACGGAGGTCCAGAAGCTGCGTGAGACGGTGGCGAGCCACACCGGCGAGGACGTGCTGTTCCTCAAGGTGCTGTTGCTCAAGTCGAACATCGACGTGCCGCTGGCGCGCACCATCGCGGTGGAGGTGCACCGGCAGGCGCAGCTGGTGCAACGCGATCCGGACCTGGTGCTGGCCATCATGGCGGTGGAGTCCGACTTCAACCCGAAGGCGGTGTCGTCGGTGGGCGCGAGGGGCCTGATGCAGGTGATGCCGCACTGGAAGCGGGTGCTGGGCATCCAGGGCGACCTCGAGGACATCGGCACCAACATCCACTACGGGCTGCAGGTGCTCGGCTTCTACCTGGAGATGTACCAGGACCTGGAGATGGCGCTGACCGCGTACAACCGGGGGCCGGGTCCGGTGGACCTCGCGCTGCGCAAAGGGCAGGACGCGCGGAACGGCTACGCCGCAAGGGTGCTGGCGGTGTACGAGCGGCTCAAGCAGCTCAACGTGCGCTCGGGTGAACACTGAGACCCGGGGCTGTCTCAAGCAGGGCCTGGGAGAGGACCACCCACCTGCTTGCTCGGAAGCGACCGGGCGCCGCGTGGGTTCGGGCAGCGCTCGAGGGGATGACGAGCTCGACGTCGGCCTCGGCGCCGTCGGCCCGGCACTTCCAGCTCGCCTTCGCAACACCGTTTCCGTCGAGGGAGACGCTGGCGACGAGGTCTCCGTCGATCTCGGCTTCCACGATGCAGCCGGGTCCCATGCAGCCGCGCGCGCTGCTTCACGAAACCGTCAGCGTTCGCTCACAGCCCCTTCAGCGGGATCTTCAGGTAGCGCGTGCCGTTCGACTCCGCGGGCGGCAGCTTTCCGGCGTCGATGTTCACCTGGATGCTGGGCAGCAACAACCTGGGCGGCGCCAGCGTGCGGTCGCGCGCGGTGCGCTTCTCGACGAACTGCGCCTTCGTCATCGCCGTGTTGAGCTGCACGTTCTTCTTCTTCGATTCGCCGACGGTGGTGCTCGCCTGCCAGGTGCGGCCCTGCGGCGGGTAGTCGTGGCCGGTGAACAGCCGCGTCGCATCGGGCAGCGTCCAGATCTTCGACGTCACCGAGTCGTACAGCGCGGCGGGGTCGCCCTTCGGGAAGTCGCAGCGACCCACGCCGACGTCGTTCAGGAACAGCGCGTCGCCGGTGAACACCGCGTCGCCCACGAAGTAACTCATGCATGCGGGCGTGTGGCCCGGCGTGGCGAGCGCCTTCACGGACAGCGAGCCCGCCTTCACCACCTGGCCATCGGTGAGCAGCTCGTCGAACTGCCGCCCGTCGACCGGGAAGTCCTGGCCCAGGTTGAAGACGTCCCGGAAGACCTCCTGCACCTCGGTGATGCGCCGGCTGATCGCCACCTTCGCGCCGAAGCGGCTCTTGAGCCACTGGCTGCCCGAGAGGTGGTCGGCGTGCGCGTGCGTCTCGAGCACGTAATGCACCTTCAGCCCGTGCTCGGTGACGAGCTGCGCCGTCTTGTCCAGGGACTCCGTCCAGAGCTTGCCGCCGGCCGGGTCGAAGTCGAGGACGGGGTCGATGATCACCGCGTCCTTCGTCGCCTCGTCGGAGACGACGTACGTCAGCGTGTTGGTCCGCTCGTCGAAAATCGGGTGTACGCGCATGGTGTCCTCAAGTCCTTCCTCGCGGCGCCCACGGGTGGCGCCGAACGGCCAGAAGGAGCCGGTCCGGCCCGGCGGGGATTCACCGAAAACGACGGGCCGCCCCCTTCGGACAGGAGGCGGCCCGAGGGCCCACCCGGGGCGCTGCGTCCATCAGTACCGGTAGTGCTCGGGCTTGTAGGGCCCGTCGACGGGCACGCCCAGGTACTTCGCCTGCTTCTCGGTGAGCTTCGACAGCTTGGCGCCCACCTTGTCGAGGTGCAGCCGCGCCACCATCTCGTCGAGCTTCTTGGGCAGCGTGTACACCTTGCCCGCCTCGAACTTCGTGCCGACGTCCAGCGCGCCCCACAGCGCCAGCTGCGCCAGCGTCTGGTTGGTGAAGGAGTTCGACATGACGAACGACGGGTGGCCGGTGGCGCAGCCCAGGTTCATCAGGCGGCCGCGGGCGAGCAGGGTGATGCGCTTGCCGTTCGGGAAGATGAACTGGTCGACCTGCGGCTTGACGTTCTCCTCGCGGATCTCCGGGTTCTTCTCGAGCCACGCCACGTCGATCTCCGAGTCGAAGTGACCGATGTTGCAGAGGATCGCGCCGTCCTTCATCGCGGTCATGTGCTCGCCCGTCACGACCGCCTCGCAGCCCGTCGCGGTGCAGATGATGTCGGCCACCGGGGCGGCGTCCTCCATCGTCACCACCTCGTAGCCTTCCATCGCCGCCTGGAGCGCACAGATGGGGTCGATCTCGGTGACCAGCACGCGGGCGCCCATGCCGCGCGCCGACTGCGCGCAGCCCTTGCCCACGTCGCCGTAGCCGGCGACGACGACGACCTTGCCCGCGACCATGATGTCGGTGGCGCGCTTCAAGCCGTCGAGGAACGACTCACGGCAGCCGTAGAGGTTGTCGAACTTCGACTTCGTCACCGAGTCGTTCACGTTGATGGCGGGGCACTTCAGCTTCCCCTCCTTCGACATCTCGTACAGGCGGTGCACGCCCGTGGTGGTCTCCTCGGAGAGGCCCTTGATGTCCTTGAGCAGCTCGGGGTGCTTCTGGTGCACCCACAGGGTCAGGTCGCCGCCGTCGTCCAGCAGCAGGTTCGGGCCCTTGCCGTCCTTGAACGCCTTGAGCTGCTGCTCGAGGCACCAGTCGTACTCCTCCAGCGTCTCGCCCTTCCACGCGAACACCGGCACGCCGGCCTTCGCGATCGCCGCCGCAGCGTGATCCTGCGTCGAGAAGATGTTGCACGAGGTCCAGGTCACCTCGGCGCCCAGCGAGACGAGCGTCTCGATCAGCACCGCGGTCTCGATGGTCATGTGCAGGCAGCCGGCGATGCGCGCGCCCTTGAGGGGGGCCTTCCCCTCGTACTGCTTGCGCAGGCTCATCAGGCCCGGCATCTCCTTCTCGGCGTTGCGGATCTCCTTGCGGCCCCATTCGGCCAGCGAGAGGTCCTTCACCTTGTACGACGGGAACTCGGTCTTGTGGTCCATGGCTCGTTTCGCTTTCGGTTGGGGTTGTTGGAAGGGGACTGCAGAGAAGGACTGCCTCAGGGCTTCGGTTTGACGGCCACCCACGCGTGCCACGTCAGCTGCGCGTCGGGCCCTTGCGGGTGGAAGGCGGCGGGGATGGGGACGTCGGCGACGGGCTTCAGGCCCGCGTCGGCGGCGAAGCGCGTCACCTCGTCGGCGGAGAAGCCGAGCCACGCGTCGCCGGCCTCGGCGCGCAGCGTGTCGTCGTCATGCGGCAGGTAGTCCAGCACCACCAGGTGGCCGCCGCGCTTCAAGAGCCGGGCGAAGGCCGCCACCGCCTGCGCCGGCCGCGAGGCGTGGTGCAGCGTGCGGCCGGCGAACACCAGGTCCGCGCCGCCCGCCGCGTCGACGCGCTCCACCAGCGCCGCGTCGTCGTAGCTGCCGGGGAAGAGCGACACGTGGTGGAAGCCGCGCGCCGCCACGCGCTCGGCCACGCGGGCCAGCTGCGCGCGGCTGCGCTCCACCGCGATGACGCGCGAGAAGAGCGGGGCCAACACGTCCAGCGACAGCCCGTCGCCGGTGCCCACGTCCACCGCCAACTGCCGGCCGGACAGCAGCGGCGACAGCGCCGCGAGGTGCGCGAGGTGCTCCGGCGAGGCCGGCACCGACGCCGTCGCCGTCACCCGCGGCGCCTCGAAGTGCGACAGGCCCTGCTCCTCGCGCGCCGCTACCACCGCGGGGATGCGCGCGAGGCTGCCGTCGGCGAGGCACAGCCGGCGGCCCTCGGCCACCGCGTCCGCCACCACCGCGTCCGCGTCCACGCCCTTCGCCGCCTTCACCAGCGTGCGCGTGCCGTCACGGCGCGCGTCCAGCAGCCCCGCCTCGCGCAGCGCCGCCACCTTGCGGCTCACCTGCGGCTGGCTGTCGCCCAGCAGCGTCGCCAACTCCGAGACGGACAGCTCCTCTTCCGCGCACAGCGCCAGCACCTGCAGCCGGCTCGCCTCCGCCAGCACGCGGTACAACTCGACGCGCGCAAGGCGCGGCGGACTCGGCGGCGTGCGGGGAGCGAGCTGCACGAGGCCTATCTATGCATTCTTGCGCATAAAGACAAGACATGGCCCGGGTGCTTGAGAAGTCAGTCGCTTCAGGCGCTTACAGTCAGGGCGAGCAGGTGCGCTGGGCGCTCAGCACGCCGTTTTGCTCCCACGCCAGCGCGAGGTACGGCGACAGGCCGGCGAGGCGGGGAATGCCGTAGCCGCCGTCGTTGCTGACGTCGCGCAGGCGGAACGTGGTGAGCGAGCCCGAGCGCGACTCGGCGCCCAGCACGAGGCGGCTCGTCTGCCGGTCCATGTAGACGATGAGCACCTGGCCGTTGACGGCCATGGCGTGCACCTCGCCGAAGACATCGGCTTCCTTGTCGACGCGCTTCACCGCCACCTCGTCGCCGTTCACCAGGAGGTTCTTCTTGAAGTACACGCCCGAGTAGCTGTCGATGAACGGGATGATGGAGAAGAACGAGTACGAGTACGTGTACGTCAGCCGCGTCCCTTCCTCGAGGAGCGTCCCGTTCGAGCCGAGGTAGCTGGTGTCGACGACGGTGTACGGCGGGCTGGCCAGCACCGTGCGGTACTCGGTGGTGCTGGAGGCGCCCGCGTCCGGGTCGGGGTTGTCGAGGTAGCTGCCCTTGAACGCCGCGTAGCGGCCGCCGTTGCTGACGGTCATGTACGTGAGCTCGGTCCACACGCCGCCGTCGGTGCCGGTGCTCAGGGTGCGCTTCGTCGGCGCGCCGCCGTCGAGCGGCCACACCGCCAACTCCGCGCGCGTGTCCGCCGCCGCGAGGAAGCCCACCACCAGCTCGCCCGGCCGCGCGCCCACCGAGAGGTCGCTCGACGCCTGCGCGTTGGCCAGCACCGGCAGGTACTCCGGCCCCGTCAGCGAAGGGCTCACCCGCGCCGCCGCGACGCCGCCGTCCGCCGCCCACGCCACGTACACGTCCGCGCCGTCGATGGCCGCGCCCAACAGCTGCGGCGCGAGGCCCGCCACCACCGTCGTCGTGCCCTGCTTCGCCAGCGCCTGGTCGTAGCGCGACACCACGAGGCCCGTGCCGTCGGCGTACACCGCGGCGAAGCCCGCCGGCTCGGCGAGGAACGCGTAGGGGCTCACCACGCCCGTCGCGAGCACCACCGGCGCCGTCGAGTCGACGAAGCCGTCGCAGTCGTTGTCCATGCCGTCGCAGCTCACCTCGACGGGCTCGTAGAAGGGCCCGTAGTCGGCGGCGGTGCACGCCTGGAAGGACGCGGCCACGCACACCTGCCGGCCGGCGCCGCACACGCCCAGGCTCTTCTCGCACAGCGGGGGATCGGCCACCGAGTTGTCCACCACGCCGTCGCAGTTGTTGTCCTTGCCGTCACACTTCTCCTCGGAGGGCTTCCCTTCACCGAGGCACGCGGTCCACGCGCCCGACTCGGTGCACGACTGCAGGCCCTGCGTGCACTCGCCTTTCCCGCCGCCGCACGGCCGCGTGTCGCCGGGCTTGCAGTCGCAGCGGGTGGTGGCGTCCTTCGGGCGGCAGAAGCCGTCCTTGCAGACGGTGCTCGACGGGCAGGCGTCGTTCTCGCCGCAGCGCACGCTGCAGTCCACGACGTCGGGCGCGTAGAAGGCGCACCCGCCGAGGAAGCCCAGGACGCCCGCGGCCACCAGGGCCAGCGCCGGGCGCGACCGTTTCAAAACCGAGTCGTCCATCCCAGCGTCGCTCCTTGAGGCGTCGGCACCAGGAAGAGGGCGGACTCGTCCGAGTCGTCACCGCCGCTCCGCACCAGCGTCACCACCGACAGGATGATGCCCGTCACCGTCGCCGCGCTGCCCGTCACCAGCAGCACCCAGCCCCACGTCTGCGCCGCGTGGCCGCTCGACTCCAGCGCGATGGCGTTCGCGTCCCAGGTGCCGCCGGTGCGGAAGAGGTCGGACACCTTCTTCGCGTCGGCCTGCGCCTTGAGCGCCAGCCCCACGCCGCCGCCGACGAGGCCCAGCCCCACGCCCAGCGTGATGAGCCCCGCGACCGGCACGCGCACGCGCCGCCCGCCCCCGCCCTCGCCGCCGCCGCCCTTCTCCATCGCTACCGTCACCTTCCGGCTCTGGCCCGCGCTCACCACCACCTCGATGCGCGTCGTCGCGAAGCCCTCGAGGTCCGCCAGCACCTCGTGCCCGCCCGGCAGCAACTTCACCTTTGTCGGCGCGAGGCCCGCGAGCTTCCCGTCGATGGTGATGATGGCGCCCGGCGGGCTGGACTCGATGGTGACGTCCGCCGGCGCCGAGGTGTCCTCCTTCGGCTTGAGCACCAGCTCCAGCGTCACGTCCTTGCGCGAGACCACCTCGAGGCTCTTCTCCACCGGGATGAAGCCGTCGCGCTCGGCCTTGAAGGTGTGCGGGCCCGAGCCCAGCAGCACCGCGTCGGGCAGCGGCGTCACGCCCAGCGGCTCGCCGTCCACGAAGAGGCGCGCCGGCGGCCCGTCCACCTTGACCGTCACCTTCGCGGTCAACGCGCTGATCTGCTCCAGCTCGCGCTGCACGTTGTCGCGCCGGTCCTTCGGCACCCGCTTCCCGCCCTCCTCGAGGTAGCGGGCGAAGGTCTGCACCGCCTGCCCGTAGCGGAACAGCCGGCGCTCGGTGAGGCCGATGTTGTACAGCACCTCCCAGGTGGGCGACGCCTCGTAGGCCGCGCGGAACTCGGCGAGCGCCGCCGCGTAGTCGCCTTCCTTGTACAGGCCGACGCCCTTTTGGAAGCGCTCCGCCGCCTCCTTGCGTGAATGCGGCGCCGCCTCCGCCGGACTGCCGGGCGCGACGCCGAGCAGCACCGCCAGCGCGAGCGCCACCGTGGAGAAGCGAGTGCGCACCGCCCGTCAGTGTACACGAGGCGTCCCGCTCTGCCCGCTCTTTGTCCCGGGTGCGCGGGGGTGGGCGGCCCGCCGCGCTTCCCGACGTATGATGCGGCCATGACCGTGGCCCGGCAGCTGCGCTACTCCTACGAGGACTACCTCCGGGCCCTCGACGACAGCGCCATCAAGCTCGAGTACAGCGCCGGCGTCATCTACGCCATGGCCGGCGGCACGCTCGCGCACGCGGAGCTGAGCGCCGCGGCCATCGGCCTGCTGCGGCAGGCGCTCCCGCCGGGCTGCACCGTCTTCAGCTCGGACGCGAAGGTCCGTGTCGAGGCGAGCGACTTCGCCGGCTTTCCCGACGTGTCCGTGGTCTGCGGTGAGCGCCAGACGTCCCGCATCGACCCGAACGCGCTGGTGAACCCCTCGCTGCTGGTGGAGGTCACCAGCCGTTCGACCGAGGACTACGATCGCGGAGAGAAGCTCCTGCACTACCAGCGGTTGCCCTCGGTGCGGGCCGTGCTGTTCATCTCCCACCGCGAGCGTCGCGTCACGGTCGTCGAGCGCTCGGCCAACGGCTGGGAGACCCGCGACGTCGGAGCGGGACAACAGGTGGTGCTGACCGACCCGTCCGTGCGCCTCGACGTCGACGCGCTGTACGGCACGGTCGCTCTGGAACCCTGACGCCCGTCAGCGGTACGGGTTCGACTCGTCGACCGTCAGCGCGCCCTTCGGCTTCTTCGGCTTCTTGACCGTCGTCCCGGGCGCCGGCGCGTCCGGCACCGGCGCGAGCGCGACGTGCTGCTCGTGCGGCCTGTCGAAGACGACCTCGAACTCGCTGGCCACGAAGCGCTCCGCGGACGCCTTCACCGGCAGCTTCTCGCCGGACCTGCGGGTCAGCGTGCACGGGTTGCAGTCCAGCGCCTCACCGGCGACGACGAAGCGCGCCTCCTTCGGCTCGGCGGACAGCGTGACGTCGACGTCGCTGGCCGCGGGCGGGCCGGGCTCGTCCGGCGGCGTGGGCGTGGGGGCCGGGTCCCTGCTCTTCACGGGCGGCGGCGCGTCGACGCTGGCGACGGGCTCGGGCGGCGACTTCCACACGAGCGCCAGCGCACCGCCGCCGAGCAGCACGCCCAGCACCGCGAGGCCGGCGATGAGCGCCACCGGCCTCTTCGATGGTTGGCGCCGCTCGGCGCGCGTCTCGCCGGGTGACGGGGTGACGCCCTTCGGCCGCGCGGCGGGGTTCGACGGCTTCGACGGCGTGCGGCCGGGCATCGCCAGGACGCCCGGAGAGGAGCGCTTCGAGCTTCCCGGGCGCGGCGTGCCGCCCTTCGCCAGCTCCTGCTTCACCGCCGCCTGCGCTGCGGTCCACACCGGCTCCTCGTCCGCCGCCGCCACCGCCAGGAGGATGCGCCGCACCTCCAGCGCGTCGCGCTCGCGGTGCGCGCGGTCCTTCACGAGCAGCCCGTCGACCAGTTTCCCGAGCGCCACCGGCAGCTCCGGCTGCACCTGCCGCAGGGGCACGTGCGGCTCCGTCAGCACGCGCGCCAGCGTCGCCATCTCGCCGCCTTCGGAGCTGAACGGCGCCGCACCGGACAGCAGGTGGTACAGCACCGCGCCCACCGAGTAGAGGTCCGACTCGGGCCCGACGCCGCGCTCGCCCTTCACCTGCTCGGGCGACATGTACTGCGGCGTGCCCATCGACACGCCCGTCTGCGTCAGCCCGCTGCCCTCGCCGAAGCGCGAGATGCCGAAGTCCAGCACCTTGATGGCGCGGCGCGGGCGCGTGCAGAGGAAGATGTTGGCGGGCTTGATGTCGCGGTGCACCACGCCGGCCTGGTGCGCCGCCGCGAGCGCCTCCAGCACCGGCGCCATCACCGCCACCGCCTGGCCCGGCGTCATCACCTTGAGCTGTTTCAGGGTCGCCTTCAGCGTGGCGCCCTCGAGGAACTCCATGACGATGAAGGGCGAGCCTTCGGCCGTCTCGCCCATGTCCAGCACGTCGACGATGCCCGGATGGTCGATGACGGCGGCGGCCTGCGCCTCCAGCCGGAAGCGGTGCAGCAGATCCGCGCGCGTCTCCTCGTCGGCGTTGCCCGCGTCCATCACCTTGATGGCCACGCGCCGGCCGACCGCGAGGTTGGTGGCGGCGTACACGACGCCCATGCCGCCTTTCCCCAGCACGCCGTCGATCCGGTATTTCTCCGCGAAGACCGAGCCGGTCTCCAGAGCCGCCACGCTCATCTGGCCGACAGCATAGATCGAGCCGCGCGTGGACGGCCCGGGATTGCCGTCCCAGGCGGCGCCTTCACAGCCACCAGCCCGGGCCGAAGCTGAAGGTGAACAGCCGCGGCGCCAGGTCGGCGGACGCGCTCAACGACCAGTCCGCGCCCAGCACGCGAATCACCCGCGCCTCGAAGCCGGCGGTGACGCGCGGGCGCGGGGTGCTGCCTTCGACGTGCGCGGGGTCAAGGCAGGTGCCGCCGCGCACGCGCAACCGCCGGGTGATGCCTTCCCACTCGGCGGCGAGGCGCGGGATGAAGGCGGTGTACGCGCCGGCGCGCGGGGCGTCGCCGCCCAGCGGGAACGGCGTGATGGTGGTCGCGTTGTCGACGGGGAGGACCAGGTCCACCTGGCCGCACAGCAGCACCGCGCCCGGCGGCTCCCGGTCCTCGATGACGGCGCGGCACCGTCGCGAGCCTGTCGGTGGAGGCGTGCACGCGCATCGCGCTGGGCGACTGGCGGTTCAGATCAGAGCGCCACGACTCGGCGCCGATGCGCGTGCACGCGCCGACCGCCAGCTTCGCGGGCGACACCGCGCTCCGGTACAGCGGCTGGCCGGCCAACTCGGGCGTGGCGTCGAGCGCGCACTGCGGCTGCGCGTCGGACTGCGAGACGTAGCTGACGGCGAGCCGCAGGGGCCGGGTGTGCGCCCGCCAGTCGGTGCCCGCGCCGAGGTTGGCGCCGACGTCGGAGCGCGACACCGACTCGAAACGGAAGGCGGCCGACGCGACGTTGATGCCCGCGCCGACGAGGAGCTGGTCCTCGAGGAAGGCGTAGCCCGGCACCAGCGCGCCCGAGGCGCCCCGAGACACGCCAGCAGGACGACGGTCGCGCGCTGCATCGGGTGAGTCATGGCGCGCAAGGTGGCGCGACAATGGCGCGCGGTGACCGTCAGTCAGAACGCGAGCTGGAGCTGCGTGCGCAGGCGGACCTCGTCGTGGGGCGGCCCGTCGGTGCGCACCCACGTCACGTCGGTCTGCCAGGTGAGGCCTTCGCCGACGAGGTAGAGGTTGAGCGCGGCGCCGACCTCCTGCGTCCAGCGCGGCGTCCCGGCCTTCTCGTAGCGCGCGGCGACCGCGGCGGCGTCGTCGGACGGTGCGGCGGCGATGATGGCGGCGGCGCGCGCGGCGGCGTCACTCCGCGCGGCCGGCAGGGCGTCGACGCGGCTGTAGCGGCCGGCCACAGCCCAGCGCGGCGAGAAGCGCCAGCCCACCTCGACGTTTTCACCCACCGACGCGAGCCCCCACGCGCCGGCGCCGTCGACGAAGAAGCCTGTCGCGGCCACCACGTCGAGGAAGACGTGGTTCCACTTGAGCAGCAGCTCCGGGGCCAGGCGCAGCGGGAAGTCGACGGGGTAGGACGGGCGCACGTCCCACGCGGCCGACAGGTACACCGCGTGCCGCAGCCCGCCGCCGGCCTCGTCCGAGGACGTGACGCTGCGTATGCCCGCGCTCTCGTGGCCAAAGCGCCCGATGAAGGCCGGGTGCACCTCCGTCGGCGGGTGGAAGGTGCGCAGGTCCGAGCGGTTGGTGACGGACTCGGCGTAGAGCGCCGCGAGGCCGCGGGCGAAGGACGCGCGCGCGTTGACGCCGGTGAACACACCCGCCTGGTACACCCAGTGCGCCCGGTCGCCGCCGCCGTCGTGCAGCATCACGCCCAGCTGGCGCTCGGCGCCGAAGTGCGTGGCGAAGACGGACCAGTCCGCCAGCGCCAGCGTCGCGAAGGACTGCTGCCGGTAGCGCGTGAAGGGCGTCTTGAGCTGCCCGACGCGCACGCACAGCGCGTCGGTGAAGCGCCAGCCGGCCCACGCGTCGATGAGCTCGAGCGCGGCGGGCGTGGCATTGAGCTGCACGACGAAGGCCAGGCGGTCGTCGAGGAGGTGGCCCCGGAGGAGGAGGCGCAGCCGCCGCAGCTCCACGTCGCCGGTGACGGGCGTTCCCGTCGCGCTGTGGAGGTTGAAGCGCAGCTGCACCGCGAAGCCCAGCTCGACGAAGTGTCCGGCTGGGCCGAGGCGGAACGGGCCGAGGTGGGGCGGGGCGGGCGTCGAGCTCGGCTTGGACCCGTCCAGGGGCGCGGCGGCGCCCGAGGGCTGCGGGCCGGGAGGCGCGGTGGCGCCGCTCGCGAATTGCGTGGTTGTCGCGAGCGTCGGCCAGGGCGCGGCGTCCGTCGCGGCCCCCGGCGCCTCCGTCGGTGGCTCGGCGTCGCCCGTGGAGGGAGCGCCGGGCGGCGACGCCGCCTGCGGCTGGGCAGCCGCGGCGTCGCTCGCGGGCGTTTGCGTCACCGGCGCCGCGGATGGCGGCGCCTTCGCCCGCTCGCTGGCCGCGGGCGGCGCCGTCTGTGTCTGTGCGACGGCGTCGGTCGCCGAAGCGCCGGACGGGGGCGTCCTCGTCGGCTGGTTGGGCAGCACCGCCGGTGCGGCGGCCGCGGTGGCCGGGGGCCTCGCGCCCGCAGCATGCATCGCCGGGCCGGCCGAGCCAGGCCCCGGCGGCGCCCGAACCGTCTCGTCGCCCGGCTGCCGCGCGGGCGCCGCAGCTGCGGAGAGAGCGAGGGCCGTCGAGAGCGCGAGCGCGAGCGACATCGACGCGTTTCTCGCGCGAGGTGCCCCGCACCGCAAGGCATTCGCGGCCCGTGGCGGTTATGGTCCGCGCCGTGCCAAGTCCTGCCGAGCTCTGGGCCGACGCCGATGCCGCGTGGCAGCGCCGCGACGCTGCCGCCGCGCTCGCGTCCGCCGACGCGCTGCTCGCGCTCGAGCCCGGCCACCTCGATGCGCTGAACCTCGCCGGCTTCCTTCGTACCTCCCTGAAGTCCGACGTCCCCGGCGAGTGGGAGCGCGGCCTCGCGCAGCTCGAGCGCGCGCTGGATCTCGGCACCTCCGACGTCCGCGTCATCGTCAACTACGCCGACGCGCTCGCGCGGCGCGATCGCTCCGCCGACGCGGTGCCGCGCGTCCGCGCCTTCGCGGAGGCGCACCCCGGCGCGCGCGCCGCGTGGAACACGCTGGGCTGGCTGCTCGGCGTGGTGGGCGACGACTTCGCCGCCGGCCGCGCGGCCCTCGAGCGCGCCGTCGCCGGCCATGACTGGTACGGCGACGCGCGGCTCAACCTCGGCCGGCTCCACGCGAAGCAGGGCGCGCCGCGCGAGGCCGTCGCGCAGCTGGTGCTCGCGGTGCAGTCGAAGGACTGCTACCGCCCGCACGAGGCGTGGGTGCGGCTCGGCGAGTCGTACGCGGCGCTCGGCTGCCTCCGGCGGGCGCTCGGCGCGCTGCGGCGCGCACAGGAGGTCGACCGCAAGGGCGAGTACACCCGGCCGCTGTTCGACGGCATCGGCGCGCTCACGCACGTGCTGCACCAGCACCGCCGCTTCATTCTCCACGTCTTCGACGAGACACAGCGGAACAAAGCGCTCGAGGCCGCCAGGCCCGTCGTCGGCCCCGACGCGCCGCGGGAGCCGCTCGCCGCGCTGGCCGCGCGCGCCAGGGCCCTGCGCACGGAGGTGAAGGAGGCCGCGCTCACCGCGCTGGAGGCGGTGGAGGAGCAGGCCGCCGCGCGCGCGCTCCTGCCGCGTTGGTCCGACCAGAGTCCCTGCCATGACCTCGAGGCCCACGGCGGCGAAGCGGGTCACGCGCTGGCCGCCGCGTGGCGCGTCGCGCAGGCAGACCTCTACGAGGAGCTGCTCGAACGCGAGGAGCCGCTCGATGAGCCGCAGGCGCCGCTCTCGGGCGCCCGCGCCGCCGCCGCCGCCCGCCGGTGGGACGACGCGCTCGCGGCGCTGGAGACGAACTTGCGTGCCCACCCCGAGGTGCAGGACCCGGAGACCGTCGGCGGGTTGGCCGAGGCCTGGGGCGATCGCCTCGTGCGTCTCGACGAGCCGGCGCGCGCGGCGGACTTCTACGCGGTGGCGGAGGACGCGTACGCGCGCTTCGCGTCGTGGGCCACCTCCGGCGGCGAGGGGCTGGCGCGCATGGCGGCCGTGGAGCGCGTGGGGAGGAAGCGGCGCGGCGCAGCGCTGGGCGGGGCACACGCCTGACGTCTCCGCACGGGCGTGGGGGTCGCGGCGCGATCGGCTGAAGGTGCAGGCATCTTCCTCCGCGCCTCCGGTGGCGTCAGGCGAGGGCGATCTCGAAGCCGGTGCGTCCCGACGGCCAGTTCGTTCGGCGCTCCGACGCCGGTGTCACGCCGAACAGCTGGAAGTCGAGGCGCCGCGCCATGAGGCCGACCAGCGCGCCCGCGAGCGGGTCGCCCTCGTCGAGTTCGAAGGTGAAGAAGTGCCGGCCGCTCGGCTGGAGCCGCGCGTAGGCGTGCTCGAGCAGCGCGCGGAACACCGCGGGAGACTCGTCCTTCACCGCGAGGTTGCACAGGTACGCGTACCGGAAGTCACTGCCCGGCGCGGGCAACTTCGGCCAGCCGGTCACCGTGGCGGCGAGGTTGAAGGTGCGCTTCACCCAGCGCATGGCACCGTTGTACGCGTGCACGCGGTAGCGCTTCACCGGCGACGGGTCCCACACCGTGGTGACGCCCACGGGCTCGCCCTTCGCGCCCGTCGCCACCAGCGTGTCGGCGAGCGTGAAGCCCGGCCAGTGCGCGAGCCGGTGCTGCAATTCGCCGTCGTCGAAGCGGTAGCCGAACGGCCGGCGCCGGTGCGCGTCGGCCAGCAGCGCCGCGAGCGCCGGCACGTCGTCGGCCGTCGCGCTGCGCACCTGCACGTCGCTCGACGGCGTGCGCCGCCGGGTCAGCTGCACCGACACGGCGCTGAAGCGGTGCAGCGGGTGGTAGTACGGCTGGTTCTTCCGCTTCGGCGAGCGGCGCACGAGCGCGTTCAGCGCGGCGCGGTTCGAGGCCAGCACCGCCGTGTAGTACGCCCGGCAGCCCGTCTGCGCGCACAGCGCGTCGAAGGAGTCGCCGAAGAGGCGCCCGAAGGCGCGGCTGCGGTCGAAGCGCACGCGCAGGTCGCCCAGGTAGCCCACCTTCTGCACGCGGCCGTCCAGCCAGCCGTCGCGCACCAGCGCCGTCGCCATGCCGAGCAGGCCCTTCTCGTCCTCGCCGACGTACGTGAAGGCCTCGGCGCGCTGCATGCGGTAGAGCGCGAAGAAGTCCGGCTCGCGGCGCGTGGACAGCACCAGCTCGCCGCGCATTGGCACCGCGCTGAACAGCTCGAGGCACGCCTGGTTGTCGGCCGCCGTGGCCAGGCGGGGCGTCACGTCCGTCACGGCGGACGACGGTAGCACCGACGTCGGGCTTTCCATGCCGCGCTGCGCGCGCTAGGCACGAGGGCGCGGGCGGGGAATGTCGAACACCCTCGGAAAATACACGCTGGTGCGCAAGCTGGCCGTGGGCGGTATGGCCGAGGTGTTCCTCGCGCGCGCCGACGGGCCGATGGGCTTCCAGAAGAAGGTGGTCGTCAAGCGCATCCTCCCGCACTTCGTCGACGACCCGCGCTTCGTGGAGATGTTCCTCGGCGAGGCGCGGCTGGCGGCCGAGCTGTCGCACCCGAACCTGGTGCAGATCTTCGATTTCGGGAACGTCGACGGGCAGTACTTCATCGCGATGGAGTACATCGACGGGCCGAACCTGCGCGTGCTGAACCGCGAGGCGCGCCGGTACGAAGGCCCGCTGCCCCTGCCGTTGGTGGCGCGCATCATCGGGCTGGCGGCTGAAGGGCTGCACTCGGCGCACGAGCTGCGTGACGAGAGCGGGAGCCCGGTCAACCTCGTCCACCGCGACATCAGCCCCGACAACATCCTCGTCTCGCGCAACGGCGCGGTGAAGGTGGTCGACTTCGGCATCGCGAAGGCGGCCAACCAGCCGCACCTGACGAAGTCGGGGATGATCAAGGGGAAGATGGCGTACATGCCGCCGGAGCAGCTCGCGCGCGAGCCGCTCGACCGGCGCGCGGACATCTTCGCGCTGGGCATCGTGTTGTACGAGCTGGTGACGGGCGGCATGCCGTTCGACGCCACCAGCGAGGTCAGCATCATCCAGGCCATCATGGGCAAAGAGCCGCTGGAGCCGGCGCGGAAGTACCGGTTCGACGTGCCGCCCGCGCTCGAAGCCATCATCAGCCGGTGCCTCGAGAAGAACGCTGCCGACCGCTACCCGACCTGCCGCGAGCTGCAGCAGGACCTCGAGCGCTACATCCAGTCATCCGGGGAGCCGGTCGGTACCGCCGACATCGCGCAGGCGGTGGAGCGGCTCTTCCCGCCGGACACCGAGGCCACGCAGAGCACGAAGATGCCGGACTTCGGCGGGGAGCTCGACCCGACGTCGCCCAGCCGGCCATCGGCCGAGCGTCCGCAGGCCGCCGCGGAGGCCGCGAGCGAGGCCGCGCCGGACGTCGCCGCCGGGTCGACGGGGCTCTCGCACACCGCCCTCAGCCGCGCGGGCGTCCGGCCGAAGCGGACCGGCCTTCTGCTGGCGTTGGCGGGGGTGGCGCTCGCCGGCGTCGTCGGCGGCGCGCTGATGATGCGCGACCGCCTCGGGGGCGAGCCCTCCGACGGGACGCCGCCGGTCGCGGCGCCGCCCTTGGCGATGGACGCCGGCGTCGCGGAGAGCACCGCGCCGACGCCGGACGCGGGCGCCGTCGCGATTGACGCGGGCTCGGTCGTGGAGGCGCCGGCGCCCGACGCCGGTACGGCCCCGGTGGACGTCGCCCAGCCCAGGCCCGCGCGCCTCGAGCTGCGCATCCGTCCGTACGCGACCGTCTACCTCGACGGAAAGAAGCTGGGCGACACGCCGCTCAAGACGCAGACGGTGCCGGCGGGGAAGCACACGCTGCGGCTCGTCAACGAGACGCTGGGCAAGGACGTCGAGGTCGAGCTCAACCTCCACCCGGGCGCCAACGTCTACAAGGCGAACCTCAAAGAATAGGGCGCTCGCGGCGCCGCGTGCCATGATGCCGGGCCATGCGCCTGGCCATCGTCCTCGTCGCGCTCGCGGCCTTCACCGCCCGCGCGCAGAGCCCCGAGGTGAAGAAGTACCTCAACGCCGCCATCACGCTGTACGAGAACCTCGAGTACGAGAAGGCGCTCAAGCAGCTGAAGAAGGCGAAGCCCAAGGCCGACGGCCCCGACGACGAGACGCGCATTGCGCTGCTCGAGGGCTGCGTGCTGGCCGACATGGGCAAGGAGGAGCAGGCGCTCACCGCCTTCAAGACGGGCTTCGGGCTGAACCTCGAGGCGAAGCTGCCGATCGAGGTGTCGCCCAAGGTGCAGGCGATCGCCGAGAAGGCGCGCGACAACGTGCGGAAGATGCTCGCGCCGAGGCTCGAGGCCGAGCGGCTGGAGGCCGAGCGCCTCAAGGCCGAGGAGCAGGCGAAGGCGGACGCCGCCGCGAAGGCCGAGGCGGATCGCATCGCCGAGGCGAAGCGCCAGGAGGAGGAGGAGCGCCTGAAGAACCAGCCGCCGCCCGCGGTGACGAAGCCCGCCGGCTCGAAGCTGCGCTCGCTGTCGTGGGTGCCGCTCGCGGTGGGCGCGGTATCGGGCGGCGTCGCGGCCGGGCTGCTCATCGACGCAGGCGCGAAGTACGGCGCGCTGGTGAACGGCACCGCGCCGCCGGACCAGGCCGCCGGCATCCGCGACGCGGGCAAGCTGGAAGCCACGCTGGGTTACGTCTTCATCGGCGTGGCGGGCGCGGGCGTCGCGGCGGCGGCGCTCATGTACTTGCTCGGCGGTGACTCGGCGCCGGCGGTATCGGTGGTGCCGACGCCGGGCGGCGCGTTCGGATCGGTCTCCTTCACCTTCGACCTGGGAGGCGCGCGATGAAGCGGCTCGTAGTGCTGGGCCTCGTCGCCGCCGGCCTGTCCGGCTGCTTCGACTTCGACGGGGCGTACGCCTCGTATTGTGACGGTGGCCGCTGTGGGACCGGTGGTGGCAACGGCGGCGGTGGCGGCGACGACGGCGGCCTCGGCGGTGGGACGGGCGGTGGCGCCGGTGGTGGCGTAGGTGGTGGCGTGGGTGGTGGCGTGGGTGGTGGCGTGGGTGGTGGCGTGGGTGGTGGCGTGGGTGGTGGGGCCGGCGGTGGCGCGGGTGGCGGCGGTAACGTGGACGCGGGCACGGACGCGGGCGTCGACGCTGGCGTGGACGCTGGCTGCCCGCAGCTCCTTTGCCCGCAGGACATCCTCACGCTTCCGCACGACTCGTACATGAGCTCGTACTGGACCGTCGCGCCCGGCATCGTCGCGGACTCGCTGGGGAGCTACCAGGTGTGGTCCAGCGCCGACCTCATCATGGGGAGCAACGACGACTTCGACTTCTGGGAGTACAACCGCTACCCCGACGGCGGCGTCGTCGAAGTCGACCGCTCGTTCGAGTTCGGCTCGGCCATCGAGGCTGTCGTCTCGAAGGGCTCGCTGGCGGACCACTGGACAGGCACTCGCGGCTTCATTCGCCACTACGTCAACGACGTGTCGGTCGCGGGCTTTGGCGAGTGCCAGAAGGCCGACGGGGGGGTGAATGATCCCTACTGGTACGGCCTCGAGGTCTTCTCGCCTACCGACGTGCTCTTCCTCGGCTACCCGTTCACCATCTGCCGGTGGACGCCGACGACCGGCCTCGTGGAATTGGTCGACGCAGACACCGCCCCGCCCAACATGTACTTCTACGACGCCTACCGTACCGCCTCGGGCGTGGAGTACGTGGTGGGCGGCGAGTACATGAACGGCCGGGCGAACAGCGCCATCTTCCTGAGCAACGGCATCAGCGTCTCGGCGCCCAACGACGTCGATTCGCGCACGCAGAATGGGTGGAATGAAATCGACGGCGTGGGCGACGACGCCTGGGTCGTCTCGGGCAGCGGTATGGTCGCGCGGCTGGGGACCGACGGCGGCTTCGAGGCCGTCTTCGACGCAGGCTTCGCGCTGCGCTCCGTCAGCGTCGGTGGCGTGAACGACGTGTGGGCGGTCGGGAACAACGGCAGCCGCGCGGCGTACTTCGACGGCGGCAGCTGGGGCCTCGTGACCCTTCCGTCGAGCGCCACCACGCCCAGCATCGTCTGGGAACGCGTGAAGGCGACCGAGGACGGCATCATCCTCTCCGGCTACCGCAACACGGGCTCGAGCTCGGCGCCGGTCCTCAAGGGCGTCGTGCACAGCTACCGCCGCTTCGGGAAGTGAGGCACGCATGACGCGCAAGACGAGTGGGTGGATGGTGGCTGTGGCCTTCGTCGCGGGGTGCGCGGCGACGGCCGCCTTTCAGGTGCCGCGGGCCCGCGCCGACGCGCAGGGCCTGCCGCGCTGGGAGCACTGGTGCGTCGACGTGGAGGGCGTGCCGAAGAACAGCGACCTCGAGCGCGCCGGCGCCGAGGGCTGGGAGCTCGTGTCGGCCACCTTCCGGCCGCCGGTGGTGCAGAACGGCTCCTCCGTCGGCGGCGGCGCGACGGTGCTGTGCTTCAAGCGCCCGAAGTGAGCGCGCGCGCGGTGGCCGTGCTGGCGCTGGGGCTCGCCTCGGCCAGCGCGGCCCCGCCGCCGGTCGCGGCTGGCGTCGAGGTGCTCCTCGCGGGAGTGCCAGCGCCGGCGGGCGGGCCGGGCGCCGACGGCGACGCGGTCGAGCACTTCCATGCTGCGCGCTCCGACGCGGCGGGCGACGGCGTGCGCGACGGCGGCGAGGCCTTGCGCTTTGCGCGCTTCAACGCGGCGGGCGAAGGCGCGCGCGGCGGCGGCGAGGCCTTGCTCTCCGCGCGCTCCAACGCGGCGGGCGATGGCGCGTCCGACGGCGGCGAGCTCTTCGACTCCGCGCGCTCCGGCGCGGCGGGCACCGTCGCGCCCGACGGCATCGAGCCCTTCGCCTCCGCGGGCTCCGACGCGGCGGGTGACGCCGCTGCGCCGCGCGGTGCCGCGGATCGGCGCCCGGACGGCGGCCTTGCCGACGCCGCGACCGCTGGCGGCGGGCCCGACGCCGGTGGCTGGGCGGTGGCCCTCACGCCCGTGGCCGCGCCCGCGTACACGCCGGAGCTTGGCTTCCTCTTCGCCGCCGGCGGCGTGCTGAGCTGGAACGGCGACCCGGCGCGGCCGGACATTCCGCGCTCGTCCGCGACGCTCATCGCCGGTGCGGGCACGGTGGGCGCCTTCCTCGGGCAGGTGCGCGTCGCGTCCTTCTGGCGCGCCGACACGGTGCGCGCCGCGCTGACGCTCGACGTCCGCGACATGCCGGATCACTCCTTCGGCGTCGGTTTCGAGAACGGCCTCACGCGCCCGCAGGGCGACGCCACCACGCTGTACCGCCGCACCTGGTGGCAGGTGACGCCCGCCTTCCTCTTCCGCGTCTTTGGGCCCGTCTTCGTCGGCACCACCTTCGACTTCACCGGCACGCTGACGCGCGACGAGAGCGCCGGCGTGCGTGCCGACCCCGACTTCCAGCGCGGCGGGCCGCGGGTGGTGAATTCCGGCTGGGGCGCGACGCTGTCCATCGACACCCGCGACGTGCCCGTCAACGCGTGGCGCGGTGTGTACCTGGCGGCGACGTGGCTCGGCTACGCGCCGTGGGCCGGCGCCACCACGCAGTGGCAGGCCTTCAACCTCGACTACCGGCAGTACGTCACCCTCGGCCGGCCGGGCAGCACGCTGGCCTGGCAGGTGAAGTACCGCACCGCGTGGGGCGAGGTGCCGTGGAGCGACCTCTCGCAGCTCGGCACCCCGTGGGACCTGCGCGCCTACCGCTGGGGCCGCTACCGCGACCGCACCGCGCTGTCCGCCGTCGTCGAGTACCGTTTCATGCTGCCCTTCGCGCCGACCAGCTTCTTCTCCCGCTTTGGCCTCGCCGGCTGGTTGGGCGTGGGCGCGCTGGGGGAAGGGCCCGTGCCCGACGTGCTGCACCTGTTGCCCGCCGCCGGGGTGGGCGCCCGCTTCGACGTGCAGACGCGCATCACCCTGCGGCTCGACTTCGGCTTCGGGCGGGAATCGCGCGCGGTGTACCTCAACTTCCTCGAAGCCTTCTGAAAGGGCCTTGCCTTTCCGGGGCTTGGCGTGGTCGGCGGCCGGTTCCAGTGGCGTTCCGAAGCCGTGAATCGCAGGTGACGTCGCGGAGACACACGCTTCGTGGACCTGCTGCTTTACAGCGACGGGAGCGCGGCGCTACACGCCCCCGCGATGCGCGACGCCGCCCGGGCCGATGTCATCCAGCGCGCCCGGGCGGGCGACGCCGCCGCGTTTCGCGAGCTGTACGCCCAGCACCACCGGCAGGTGGCCCGGCAGCTGGCCTTCCTCGTGCCCCGCGCGGATCTCGAGGACGTGCTGCAGGACGTCTTCATCGAGGTGTTCCGCAGCATCCGCCGCTTCGAGGGCAAGAGCGCCTTCACCACCTGGCTGTACCGCGTCACCGTGCACGTGGCGATGAAGGCGCGGCGGAAGCACACCCGCAGCCGCCTCGACGTGGTGGAGGACCTGCCGGAGCGCGCCGACGAGGCGCCGCTGCCCGTCGAGGTGTCGCTGTCCGCCGAGCGCCAGGCGCGCGTCGAGGCGCTGCTGGAGAAGCTGTCGCCGAAGAAGCGCACCGTCCTGGTGATGCACGACTTGCAGGGCGTCGAGGCGCAGCGCATCGCGGAGATCCTCGACACGAACGTCCTCACCGTCCGTACGCGCCTCTTCTACGCGCGCCGGGAGCTCGAGGCGCTGGCGAAGGGCGACCCCGCGCTGGCCGACTTCTTCGGGGGAGGCGAGCCGTGAAGCACCTCGACGACGCGCAGCGCGAGGCCGTGGCCCGCGGCGACGCCGCCGACGCCGAGGCGGCCGCGCACCTCGCCGGCTGTGCGGAGTGCCAGGCCGCCGTGCGCGACGCGAAGGGTCGCCGGGCGATGCTGGCCGGCCTCCAGGGCTACACGCTGTCGGACATGGCGTTCCGCCGCGTCGAGGCGCGCCTCATGGAGCAGGTGGAGGCCGGGCTGCCGTCGCGCACGCCGTGGCTCGCCTGGCTCGTCCCCGCGGCGCTCGCCGCCGTCGCGTTGGTGGCGCTGGCCGTCGTCCAGCGGCGCGAGGTGCCGGCGCCGCAGGTCGTCACGCGCCCGCCGCCGGTGGTGCGGCCCGCGGTCGTCTTCCACCCGCTCACCGTGCTGCGCGCGGCGCCTGACTCGCAGGTGCGCTCGGGCGGCGGCGCGTGGCGCGCGCTGAAAGCCGGCGCGGTGCTGGCCGCGGGTGACGCGTTGTCGTCCGGTGGCGTGACGCTGGCGCCGGCGGCGGACGTGGCCTGGGCCTTCGAGGCGCGGGGCTCGCTGGCGCTGGGCGGCGCGGCGTCGGTCGACCTGGGCGCGGGGCAGTTGTCCGCGAAGGTGGCGCAGGCCGCGTCGGTGAGCGCGGGCACGCGGCTGTTCGAGGCGTCGGAGGCGCTCTTCTCGGTGTCGCGCTCGGCCGCCGAGGTGGTGCCGTCGGTGGCGGAGGGCAGCGTGGACGTGACGGACTCCGTCTCCGCCGAGCGCCGCCGCGTCACCGCGCCCGCGACGCTGCGCTGGGCCGACGGCGCGCCGCTGGCGCAGGGCCGCGAGGAGACGCTCGCCGGCGTCTCGCCGCCCACGGTGCCGGCGAAGCCGTGGGTGCGCTTCGACGCGTCGGGCCTGCCCGCGGGGACCGCCGTGACGCTGGACGGCGCCACGCTGGGCCAGGCGCCGCTCGAGCTGCTCGTCGGCCAGGGCCGGCACCGCCTCGGTCTCACGCCGCCCGGCCAGCCGCTGACGGAGTCGTGGGTGGAGCTGGTGGGCGAGACGCCCTTCGTCGCCGCTCTGCCGGAGCCGCGCGAAGGCCCGCCGCCGTCGGACGAGGCGCTCGCGCGCGTGCAGGCGGACCTCGTGCGCCACCGTCCGAAGCTGGCCGCCTGCTACGAGAAGTGGCTCAAGGCGAACCCGGCCGCGAGCGGCACCGTGGAGCTGTCGCTGGTGGTGAGCGCGTCGGGCCGCGTGACGGCCGCGCGCGTGCGCGGCGGCGTGGTGCCGAAGGCGTCGGCGGACTGCCTGGTGCGCACCGCGAAGGGCCTCGCCTTGAGCCCGCTGGGCGCCGAGGCCGAGCTCGAGGTGCCGCTCGTCTTCACCTCCGGCGGCCGCTGAGGGGCCCTGGCGCTCGAGAGCGCCTCGCGCGAAAAAAAACTCTTCAACCGCGAGGTCCAGAAGCTGCTCCTCAACGTCGCATGGGTGGACGGCGCGGTGGAGCAGCACGAGGCGAACAAGCTGCTGGGCCCGGGCCGCAGCTGGTCCGTGCCCGGGCCCGCGCTCGAAAAGCTGATGGAAGTCATCACGGCCGGCGAGCGGCCCGCCGGGCCGGACTCCACGCTGCTCAGGCAGCGCCCCGACGACGCGCTGCAGGCCGCGCACGCGCTGGTGCTGGCCGACGGCCAGGTGCGGCCCGAGGAGACGGAGCCGCTCAAGCGCGTGCGGGCGGTGCTGACGGAGGGCTGCCGCCTCACCGTCTCCGCCGGCGCAGCACCGTCAGCGCGAGCGCGACGCCCCAAAGCGTCATCGGCTCCACGGCAGTGCAGCCGCAGCCGGGCTTCACCGAGGTGCCTGCGTAGACGGTGAGCGCCATCGGCAGCGTGGCGCGCTGGCCTGACAGGTTCAGCACCGACACGTCGTAGAGGCCCTTCGCCACCGCGTTCTTCGCGACGGTGACGTTGAGCACCGCGGGCGACTTCACGTCCACCTGCTCGATGACGGTGGAGCCGATGAAGACCTGCGCGCCGGGCGCGAAGCCCTCGCCGGTGACGACGAGCGTCGCGCCGTCCTCCGCGAACATCTCCGTCGGCGTGACGGTCGCCACGGTGAGCTGGCCGCTCATGCCGCCGCCGCCGGTGCCACCGCCCGTCCCTCCGCCGGCGCCACCGCCGGCGCCGCCTCCCGTGCCGGCGTCCTCGCCGGTGCCGCCGTCGGCGAGCAGCACGCGGTAGCCGTTGGGGAGCGTGCCTTCGACGCCGTTCCTGTTGCGGACGCGCACGTCGTAGAGGCCGGGCGAAAGGCCCGCGGGCACCGTGGCGCCGATGGTCGTCGTGGTGACGGAGCGCAGCGCAAGCGCGTTGGCGCCCAGGAAAGCCTCGGCGCCGAGCTCGAAGTGGGTGCCGGTGATGGTGACGTCGGTGCCCACGTTGTCCGGCCCCGACGACGGCGTGATGGAGGTGACGGTGACGGGGAGGTCCGCGCCTTCCGCGACGAGGCGGATGATCCAGTTCTGGTTGATGCCCAGCGGCCGCCCGCCGTCCGGGAGGTCGATGGGCTCGAAGCCGCCACCGCCGTTGAAGAAGTAGTTCGCGCCCGGCTTCAGCGGGCCATTGTCGAGCGCGATGGTGGTGGAGTCGAGGGACGTCTGCAGCTGCTCCGTCACGGCGACGAAGACCTGGCCCGCGTCGACGACGAAAGGTGAAGGCAGCGTGAAGCGGTTCAGCATGGTGTTGGACGTGAGGAACTGCGCGCCCAGCTGGTTCACCTGCGGCACGTAGGAGCCGCCGTCGAAGAGGCGCGGCGGATTCAACGTGCCCTGGGACTCGTTCCACAGGCTGACGACGTACGCGCCGTAGTTGCCGGGTGCGCCGCCGTTGTACGTCACCGAGAAGACGTCGATGGCGACGATCTTCAGCGGGTAGTCGCCCGGCGCCGGCGTGAAGAGGACGCCCGCGCCCTGGTACTCCCCGAAGCTGACGCCGCTGTTCACCGTGCCCGAGCCGGTGAAGGTGTCGTTCTGGATGATTTTGTCCGCTGCCGCCGCCTGCGCGGCCGCGCACAGCGCCGCGATGAGACCGAGCCGTCGAAGCATCCGGCGAGTGTAGGCCAGCTTCGCCTCGAGGCGAGGTGCGCTCGCGGCGCACATGACGTGCGCGGCCTCAGCCTTCGCCGCGCAAGAGGCGGGCCAGCACGTCGAAGGCCTGCAGGAGCGCGGGCACGCTGGCGCTCTCGTCGCGCTGGTGCGCCTGCGCCGTCTCGCCCGGACCGAAGTTGACCGCCACCACGCCGCGCTCGCTGAAGCGCGCCACGTCCGTCCACGCCTGCTTCGCCTCGGCGGGCTTGCCGGACAGCGCGATGAGGCGCTGCACGAAGGGGTTCGACGCGCCCACCCGGCCCGACGGCGCCAGGTCGGTGAAGCGCACGTGCGCGCGACCGGCCACCAGCGCCTCGACGTCGTCCTGCGCCGCCTCGAGCGACTTGCCGGGCGCGAAGCGGTAGTTGAGGTTCAGCTCGAAGTGGTCCGGCACGACGTTGCGCGCGCGGCCGCCCTTCGCCAGCGTCGCGCTCATCACCTCGAAGTAGGTGAAGCCCTCCACCAGCACCTCGCGGCGCTCCCGCGCGGCCAGGTCCGCCAGCACGGGCCCCGCGGCGTGGATCGCGTTCTTCCCCTGCCATGGCCGCGCCGAGTGCGCCGACTTCCCTTCGAAGGTGAGCGTCGCGTGCAGCGAGCCCACGCAGCCGACCTGCACCGCGCCGTCGGTCGGCTCCATCGCCACCGCGAAGGCCAGCTTCGACAGCACGGGCGCGGCGAGGAAGAGCGGGCCCAGGCCCGACTCCTCGAACGGGCCCTCCTCGCGCTCGTAGAAGACGAGCAGCAGGTTGACGGGCAGCGTGGACAGGTCGAGCGCCTCGGCCAGCGTCATCATCACCGCCAGCGCGCCTTTCATGTCGGAGGCGCCCAGGCCGTACAGCCGCTCGCCCTCGAGGCGCGGCGGCCCGTCGCCCGCGTGCCCCGGCACGGTGTCGAGGTGGCCCACCAGCGCGATCGACGGGCGCGGGTCGTCCCGCTTCCCCACCACGAGTGAGTGGGAGACGCGCAGCACCTCGCTGGCCGGGAAGCGGCCGAGCGCCCACGATTCCACGTGGTCCGCCAGCGCGCGCTCGTCCCCGATGACCGAGGGGATGCGCACGAGCCCGAGCGCGCGCTCGGCGAGGGCCGCCGCGGTCACCACGCGCTACACCGGCACCGCGAAGTCGCGCAGCACCTGGTTGAGCGACGTCTTCTGGTCGGTGGTGGCGCTGCGCTTGCCGATGATGAGCGCGCACGGCACCTGGTACTCGCCGGCGGGGAACTTCCTGGGGCGCGTGCCGGGGATGACGACGCTGCGCGCGGGCACGCGGCCCTTCGTCACCACCTCGTTGGGGCCGGTGACGTCGATGATCTGCGTCGACGCGGTCAGCACCGTATTCGCGCCGATGACAGCCTCCTCCTCGACCACCACGCCCTCGACGATGACGCAGCGGCTGCCGATGAAGGCGCCGTCCTCCACGATGACGGGCGAGGCCGACGGAGGCTCGAGCACGCCGCCGAGGCCCACGCCGCCGGAGAGGTGCACGTTGCGGCCGACCTGCGCGCAGCTGCCGACGGTGGCCCAGGTGTCCACCATGGTGCCCGCGCCGACCCACGCGCCGATGTTGACGTAGCCGGGCATGACGACGACGCCGCGCTCGCAGAAGGCGCCGTAGCGCACGACGCCGGGCGGCACCACGCGCACGCCCGCCTCGGCGAGGCCCTTCTTGAGGGGGATCTTGTCGTGGAACTCGAAGGGCGGCACCTCCATGGTCTTCATCTCGGACAGCGAGAAGAAGAGGAGGATGGCCTCCTTCACCCAGGCGTTCACTTCCCAGCCGCCCGCGCCCTTCTGCGCCACGCGGATGACGCCGCGGTCGACGAGGTTCATCGTCTCGCGCACCGCCATGGCGTAGAACGGCTCGGCCAGCTTCTCGCGGTCGGTGAAGGCCGCGTGCACCCGCTGCTGAAGGTCGTCGACGTTCATGGCGGGTTGGCTTCTACCCGAAAACCCGCGTCCGCCGGCAGGTGGAAAGCCGCTCAGCGGCGCCGGCGCAGGCCCAGGGCGAGCGCCACGCCCGCGAGCCCGAGCAGCCCCGGCACCGTGTTGGCGCCGCAGCCGTAGGCGATGGGCCTCAAGGTGTCGCCGCCGGCGCCACCGCCCGTGCCGCCGCCGGTGCCGCCGCCGGTGCCACCGCCCATGCCGCCGTCTGACGGCGCGCCGGCGACGTTCGGGTCCGTCTGGGCCTTGAGCTCGTCGATGTCGGTGACGCCGTCGCCGTCGCTGTCGACCATGTCGGTGCCCATCTGGTCGAGGGCGGCGTTGAGCGACGGCTCGTTGTTCGGCACCAGCCCGCGCGCGCGCATGTTGGCGCCGAAGGGCGTGGTGACGGTGCCGGCGCCCAACTGGTTGTTCCTGTGGCAGACGGCGCACGACTGCGGTGGCTCTGAAGCGAGCGACAGGTGCGTCTTGATGGCGGTGGGGTAGGTGGCCGTCGCCCAGGCCGGGGCGGCGAGCAGCAGGAAGGGCAGGGCGAGTCGCGACATCGGGTCCGTCACAGGAAGGTGTGGAGCTGCAGGAGCAGCGAGTAGTCGATGGCGCTCCCGCCGGCCGCGGTGGGCGAGCGCCTGACGAGATTGTCGAGCCGCACCTCGAGGTGAGGCAAGGCGTACCAGGCGACGGACGCCCAGAAGCCCAGGCTCGGGCCTTGCGAGCCGTCGCCGCGGTGGCCGCCTTCGATGGTGCCCAGCACGTGAATGCCCTGCAGCACCTCCCAGTCGCCCTGCACCATCGCCGCGAAGCCGATGCGGTCGAGCAGGCCGGGCTGCTGCCACACCAGCAGGTCGCCTTCCGCGAGCAGCGCCAGGGACTCCACCGGCGCGAAGCGTGCGAAGAGGCCGTGCGCGTGGCGCGTGAGCGGCAGCTGCTGCAGCGGGTCCGCGCGCGACCAGGCGATGAGGCTGGAGAGGCCGATGGAGGCGTTGGGCTTGATGGCGTACTCGGCGTACAGCGAGTAGCCGCGTTCGCGGTACGCGTCCGGCCCCACCTGGTAGTTGCCGAGCAGCGCCATCACCTCGCCGCGCAAGAGCTCCGAGTTGTACGCCGCGGACACGCCCACCTGCTGGCCGACGTTGATGTCCGTCTTCGTCTCCTGCCGCACGAACATGAAGTGCTCGTTGTTCCGCAGGCCGAAGGGGATGTTCATCTTCCCCGCGCGCACCATCACCGCCTCGTCGGCGAACTTCGCGCCCGCCCAGTACTCGCGCGAGACGAAGGCGAAGCCGCAGGAGCCCGTCGAGACGTTGAAGTTGGTGCCGGTCGCCGGGTCGCACTTCGGCGCGACGATGGCCGGGCCGACGTAGCTGGGCGGGCCCTTCCCCATGCCACCGGACGCGTGGAAGACGAAGCGGTCGACGTTGAAGGTGGCGTACAGCTCGGCCGCCATGAGCAGGGGCACCACCTTCTGGCTCGCCGCGGGGCGGATCATCGGCCCGCCGCGCAGGTTGCCCGACAGGTTGAGCCACTCGGGCAGCTCGAGGAACCAGAGGAAGTTGGCGGAGGGTGGCACCTCGTCCTCTTCCTTGCGCGGCGTGACGCGCCAACGCACCAGCACGTCGGCCTGCGCGCGGCCGTACGCCGTCAACTGGCCGGCGCCCGACGGGTCGACGTGGCAGGCGGCGCAGCTGCCGTAGTTGTGCTTCACCATCCACGGGAAGGCCAAGGCGGGCCCCGCGAGCGTGGCGGACACCGCGATGAGCCGCAGCAGCCAGGAGAACGAAGAACGAGAGGAGAAGCTCAAGAGCGGACCTCAGGGAAGACGAAGCCGGACGGGCCGCCGGCTTCTTGCCCTCGTTGCCCTACCGGAGTCACGCGCGATTTCGCGCGGAAGCTACTTTCTGACCTTGAACTTCGCGCCGACGGTCACCTCGGGCTTCACCGTGATGCCGAGGTAGCTGCGGATCTTCACCCCGTAGTCCTTCAGGTTGATGTCCGCCGTGCCGTCGACGTCGCAGCTGCCGCCCTTGCAGGACGCCTTGTACTTGAAGGGGATCTCCTTCGTCTGACCGTGCATTCCGAACACGCCTCGGGTCTCGGCTTCGACCGACTGGCCGTCCTCCGGCACCTTCAGGGACGCCACCGGCACCTTGAGGGTGATCAGCGGAAACTTCTCCGCTTCGATGTCCTCCTTCATGTGGCTGTTGCGAAGGCTGTTGTCGGTGTCGATTTCCGTGGCCTTCACGGTGACCGTCAGGTGGGCGCCGTCGTCCGCCACCTCGACGGCCGTCGTCTTGCCGACGATCTTCAGGCCCGCTGGCCCGGTCGCCTTGAACGTCGCCTCCGCGTCGCCCTGCTTGGCCCACCCGGCGAGCGCAAGCGAGGCGGTGACGACGGAGAGCGCTGCGAACCACCGCGACATCGACTGACATGACATGGGCGTGTTTCCTCCGGTGAGGGCTTCGTTGGGGGCCCCACGATAGGGGCGTGGCGGCGCGTTGTTGAGGCCATTCGACGGGGCCTCGTCGCCGGTGTTCACGGCTCCTGACGCATGAAGTCGTGGTTGGTTACAGCCCTTGCGCTCGTCAGTCTCCGAGGTAGTGCAGCGCCAGCCGGCGACGATGCGGCTCGAGCCGGTGCTCGTACACGTAGACCGCCTGCCAGGTGCCCAGCTCGAGCCGCCCGCCCACCACGGGAATGCTGAGCTGCGTGGCGGTGAGGGCCGCGCGCACGTGCGCGGGCATGTCGTCGGGGCCCTCGGCGGTGTGGCGGAACAGCGGATCGCCGTCGGGCACCAGCCGCGCGAAGAAGCGCTCGAGATCCGCGCGCACCTCCGCGTCGGCGTTCTCCTGCACCACGAGGCTCGCGCTGGTGTGCTGGAGGAAGGTGACGCAGAGCCCGTCCCGCGCGCCCTCCTGCGTGAGCCACGCGGCGATCTGCGCCGTCACGTCGTACAGCCCGCGCCGCCTCGTGTTGATCTCGATGGTGCCGTGCGCCTGCCGCATGGACCCACGCTACCGCACCTGACCCCTTCTCCACTTTTCGCTTCGTTGCGCGGCCGTTGATCATGCGAGGATGCGCGCGCCGATGAGTCTCGAAGCGCCGGACTTCGCCCAGGTGGCCGTCGAGTACATCAAGTCGCAGGGCGAGCGCCGCCCGGTGACGGTCGACGCCGCGCGCGATCGCCTGGTGCTGGGCGAGCCGCCGGGGCCGGTGTCCTTTTTGTTCCTGGGCCACGCCCGCCGCGAGTACGACGCGGCGCCCGCGGGCGAGCAGGAGCGCGTGTTGGCCCGGCGCTTCTGGTCGAGCATCGACGCGCCCGCGTCGGGCGATCCCGGGCGCGTGCTGCGCGGCGTTTTTCCGAGGGTGCGCGATCGTGCCTGGTTCTCCGCGTTGCGCCGCCAGGCCGAGCTCGAGCTGGGCGCGGACGAGGGCGCGATCGACGAGGTGATGCTGCCGCACCGCGTGCTCAACGATGACCTCGCGGTGCACCTCGCCTGGGAGTTGCCCACCAGCATGATGGAGCTGGGGCCCGATCGCCTGGACGCGTGGGGCGTGTCCTTCGAGGCCGCCTTCTCGCAGGCGAAGGCGAACCTGAAGGCGCGCTCGACGCGGGCCTTCGACATGCCGGCGCCGGGCCTCTACGTGTCGCCGTACCACGACGGGCTGGACGCCACGCGCATGGTGCTGCCGGAGCTCTTCGAGGGCCTCGAGGTGAAGGGCCTCCCGGTGGTGCTGGCGCCGACGCACGACATCCTCTTCGTCACCGGTGACGAGGACGAGAAAGGCCTCACCCAGGTGGCCGCGTGGGCCGAGGAGGCGCTGCTCGAGCCGCGCGCCCACAGCGCCGTCGCGTTCCGGCTGGAAGAGGGAGCCTGGAAGTCGTGGATGCCCGAGAAGCGCCACCCGGCGTGGGGCAAGCTGAAGCTGCTCGCGCTGCAGACGCTGGCCAGCGCCTACGCCCGGCAGAAGGAAGTCCTCGAGGCGCTGCTCGAGGCGAATGGTCACGAGCTTTTCGTCGGCACCATGCGCGCCTTCCGCGGCCCGTCCGGCGACATCTTCACCGCGAGCGCGTGGACCGAGGGCGTCGAGGCCCTGTTGCCGCGGACCGATCGCATCGACTTCGTCCGCCTGGGGCCCACCGGCGGCGCCACCGGAGGACAGGTGTGGAGCACCACCTTTGAGGTGGCGCTCGAGACCGTCGGCGACCTGATGGAACCGAGCGGCGATTGGCCCGAGCGCTACCGCGTGCGGGGCTTCCCGACGCTTCAGCAGCTCGAGGCGATGGCGCAGGCCGGCAAACTGTGAGAGCCGGCCCGCGCGCGTGCGTCCCTACTTCTTCTTCTTGGCGTCCTTCTTCGCGTCCTTCGCGGGCTCGGCCCTGGCCGGCTTGAACTTGAGGACATAGGCCGCGACGTCGCGCAGCTGGTCGTCCTTCAGCGAGGCGCCCCAGGCCACCATGAGCGGCGACTTGCCGACCGCCGCGCCGCCTTCCTTGATGACCTTGTACACGTACTCGTCCGTGAGTCGGTCCGCGTTCGCCGCGTCGCCGAAGTTGGTGGGCTTGGGGTTCAGCGCCGCGCCCGCGGGGCCGTTGCCGTCGCCCTTCTCGCCGTGGCACGACGCGCACATCGCCTTGAAGGTCGCCTCGCCCTTGGCGGCGTCGCCTTTCAGCTCGAACTTGTCGCCCGCCAACGCCGTGCCGGACAGGAGGACCGCGCCAACCAGAAGTGCCTGCTTCATGAGATGTTGCTCCGTCTTGAATACGAGGTGTGAGGCCTGAGAAAGCCGGCGTCAGAGACGGCCGGGTCACCGGGGGATTCAGTAGCACCCGATGCGCGATGCGTCTCGTATACCGGTCGCCCGCCAGCGCAAGTCCGACCGTCCCCCGGGGCTGATGCGAGCCCGCAGATTCACTTGGGGGTGTCGCGCGCCCAGAGGCGCCTCAGGGCCTGGGCGGTGGCCTCCAGCGGCGGCGCGGCGTCTTCGGGCACCGCCACCTCCGGGCCGGCGAGGCGCTGCCCGTCGGCGAGGCGCACCTCCAGCATCGACAGCACCAGGGGTGGGTGCGGCGCGGTGCGCACCTCCACGGCCAGCACCTCGGTGGTGGCGCAGCGGCGGGGACGCGCGCGCACGGCGTGAAGGGCCCCGCGGGGCACCGGCCACCCGGTGACGCCGTCGCGGGTCGCTTCCAGCGCGACGCCCAGCCACGCGCGCCGCAGGCTGCGCACCGCGGCGGGCACCGCGAGGCCGGCCACCACCAGCAAGAGCCCCGCGACCGGCCACGTCACGAGACCGAGCCCGTCGGGCGTCGCGGCCGCGAGCGCGACCGCGCAGGCGAAGGCGCCGAGCGCCACGATGATGGTGCTCCGGGCGCGCGCGCGATCGCCGGCGGTGTCCTTGCGCAGCACGAGGCGCTCGCCGGGCGTGTACGCCTCGACGCGCCACTCGGGACCGAGCGCCTGGCCGGTGACGAGCGTGGGAGCCATGGATTCCGGCAGTCTGCGCCGTGCCCGGGACGAAAGAGAAATCGTTTCGCCGCCCGCGCGTTGGAATCGGCATGAACCTGCTGCATGTCCGCCGCTACCTCGCGAGCCCGCTCGTCCCGCGCTGGCGCAAGCTGCTGGGGCTGCTGGCGCTCGTGTACGTCGTGGTGCCCGTCGACGCGGTGCCCGACATGCTGCCCGTCGTCGGCTGGCTGGACGACGTCGGCGTGGTGGCGGCGGTGTTGGCCTTCTTCGCGCGCGACGTGAAGAAACACGGCGCCGCTCCGGCGGTGGTGGACGCGCGCTGACGCTCGTCGTCCCCCGCCGCGCCCGCCAGAATCGGGTCGCGCGCCGCACGAGCCGCCCTCCGCGACGTTCCTTCGTCGACACCGCGACGTAGGCCGTGAGCCCGCAGGTGCTGAGGCAGGCCGTCGACTTCTTCGGGACCGCGCAAGTGCTGTTCGGCAGCGACGCGCCCATGGACGCGGAGGGCGGCCGGGTGACGGCGCCTCCGTGGACAGGACGGCCAGCAACAAACGACGCGCCCATGGACGCGAAGGGCGGCCGGGCGTTCGCTCGTACCGCGGACGCCAGCGTCGCGGAAGCCGACCCAAAGGACGCGCCGCGCAGGGTCATGTCCTCGGGGCAACATCGAGCGGCCCCGAGCGCGCCGGCGGCGAGCCCCGCCGGTCGCCGTCGGGCGGCCCCGAGCGCCACGACCGGAGAGCCGTCGCCGGGCTGTGGCGGCGCCCGTCACGGGGCCGGAGGTGTGCACGGCTGGTTCTCCTGCGCCCTGGGCGCGGCGCGTCGCGACGACACGTGGCGACCGCGCGTCGTCCGCGCTACACCTTCTCGCGTGCGCTGGTGGCACCTCTTGTACGGCCTCGCCGCCGTCGTCGCGCTTGCGCCGGGCGAAGCAGGCGCCTGAGGCGTCTCGCCGCCCGTCGGTCCGACCGGGCTCGCGCAGCGGTGCATGGGTCGCCCGAAGGCGGGCCAGGCCGAGGCGTCGCCTCCGCGCTTCCGGGTGGCCGGCAGCTTCGCGGCCTTCCGCACCACGCTGGTGTTCGACGGCGCGCAGCAGCTCGCGCTGGAGCAGCTCGCCGCGAGCGCGTCGCTGGAGTGGCACGCGTCGCCGCGGTGGACGTTGGTCGGCTCCGCGGGCGGCACCTTCGCCGGCAGCCTCGGCGGGGAGAGGCTGGGCGGTGGCGCGGTGGGCAGCGTGGCCGGCAGCTTCCTCGCGCTGGAGCAGGGCAGATGGTGGCCGTTCCTCCAGCTCGCCCTGTCGCTCGCGGTGAGCGGCGTGTCCGCGCCGCGGTCCGCCTACGTCGCGGCCGACCTGCGGGCCGCGTTGGTGGTGGGCTACACGTTCGTCGAGCGGGTGACGCCGTACGCGGTGGCGCGGGCCTTCGGCGGCCCGGCCTTCTACGCGGGGCGAGCGGGCACGGACCTGTACCACTTCCAGGTGGGCGCGGGCCTGGTGGTGGGCCTGCCGGCGGGGGTCGATCTCTCCGCCGAGGTGGTGCCGCTCGGCGAGCAGCGCTTCACTGCCACCGTTGGCTTCTCCTTCTGATTCTGAGCAGAAGAATTCCCGGCTCCGCTCGACCCAGATCAAGGACTGGCAGGCGCCCTCCGCGACACGCTCGGCCCCGGTTTCGTTTCCGAATAACCCCCGTGCGGTGGCCCATCACGGACACTGCGAAGTGCCCCCGGGGGTCGAAAGCCGCCCCGGCGCCTCTTCGCTGAGGCGTGCACGATCTTCCGCGGGGGGAGGTCCTGTGCGCTTCGTGCGTAAGGTCCGGGTGCGGCTTTCTTTTTTTTCGCTGCGTGGCCCGGCCTGGTGGTGCAGGAAGAGGGGCATGAATCCCTTCCGAACGCTGGCCCTGTCCGTGGTGGTCCTCGTCTCGTCGTGCAAGGAGGACGCGCCGCCGCCGCCGCCGCCCGCCCCGGCCGCGAAGCCCACGCCGCCGCCGGCGCCGAAGGTGGAATTGCCGCCAGCGCCCGCGCTGCCCGCGACGCCCGCCGGCCTGCCCGAACTGAAGGACGCCGGGGACAACCCCACGACGCCCGAGAAGGCGGACCTCGGCCACAAGCTCTTCTTCGACAAGCGCCTGTCGAGGGACGGCATCATGGCGTGCGCCGCGTGCCACCACATCGACAAGGCGTACACCTCGGGCGCCGTCACCGACGCCAAGGTGGGCGGCGCGATGAACTCCCGCAACGCGCCCACCATGCTGAACGTCGGCTACCACCCGTCCTTCTACTGGGACGGCCGCAAGCCGACGCTGGAGGCGGTGTCGCAGGCCGCGTGGACGGGCCAGCTCGGCGCGGACCCGAAGGCCGTGGCCGCGGCGCTCAATGAGGTGCCGGCGTACAAGGCGATGTTCCAGCGGGCGTTCAACGAGGACGCGACGGCGGACAACGTGCCGAAGGCGCTCTCGGCGTGGCTGCGCGCCCTGAAGACGGGCAACTCGGCGTGGGACAGGGCGCAGGCCGGTGACGAGGACGCGCTGTCGAAGGACGCGCAGGCGGGCTCGAAGCTCTTCACCACGAAGGGCTGCGTCACCTGCCACGTGCCGCCGCTCTTCACGGACCTCGACTTCCACAACGCGGGCATCGGTGAGGACGCGGGCCGCAAGGACGCGACCAGGGACGAGGCCGACACCGGCCGCTTCAAGACGCCCAGCCTCCGCAACGTGGCGCTCACGGCCCCGTACTTCCACGACGGGAAGACCGCGACGCTGGAGGAGGCGATCGCCTTCATGGCGAAGGGCGGCAACAAGAACCCGCACCTCGACGCGAAGTTCAAGCCGCAGAAGCTCTCGAAGAAGGAAGCCGCGCAGCTGAAGGCCTTCCTCGAGTCCTTGACCGGCGAGTCCACGTACACGAGCGAACCGGAGCTGCCGTGAAGGTGGCGCGCGTCTTCGCCCTGGCCACCCTGGCGCTGTCTCTCACCGCCTGTCCCAAGCGCATGCCCGGCGAGCCTCAGACGGTCGTCTTCGTCGCGAAGCGGATCCGCACGCAGAACCCGGCGCAGTCGATGGCCGAGGCGCTGGTGATGAAGGACGGCACCATCATCTACGTGGGTAGCCGCGCTGACGCGCTGGACGTGGCGGGCAGTGACGCCGCCGTCGAGGAATTCCCCGATGCCGTCATCGTGCCGGGCCTCGTCGACGCGCACGTGCACCTCGCGTCGCTGGGCCGGGCGCTCACGCTGGCGGACCTCTCCACGGCCAGGAGCGAGGCGGACTGCATCGCGCGGCTCAAGCGGGCCGGCGAGGCGACGATGCAGGGCGAGTGGGTGTTGGGCCGCGGGTGGGACCAGAACGACTGGGCGAGCCGCGCGTGGCCGACGCGCACCACGCTGGACTCCGCGTTCCGCGGGCAGCCGGTGTACCTGACGCGCGTCGACGGGCACGCCGCCTGGGCGTCGAGCGAGGCGCTCCAGCGCGCCGGCATCACCGCGGCCACGGCGGATCCGCCGGGCGGCCGCATCTTGCGCGACGAGAAGGGCGAGCCGACGGGCGTCCTCATCGACAACGCCATGGACCTGGTCGCGCAGAAGGTGCCGGCGCCGACGAACGAAGAGCAGCAGAAGCGCCTCAAGGCGGCCCTCGACACCTGCGCGCGGCTCGGGCTGACCGCGGTGCACGACGCGGGGATGGACCTCGAGACGTTCCGCATCCTCCAGTCGTGGGACATGGCGGGCGTGCTGCCGATCCGCGTGTACGCGATGGCCGACGGCCAGGGCCCGGACGCCGACGAGTACCTCGGCCGCGGCCCGTTCAAGGGCCGTCACCTCGAGATGCGCGCGGTGAAGCTGCTGGTGGACGGCGCGCTCGGCAGCCGCGGCGCGGCGCTGCACGAGCCGTACGCGGACGAGCCGAGGCAGAAGGGCCTGCTGCTGCTCGAGCCGGACGCCTTCGCGGCGAAGGCGAAGGCGTTCGCCGACCGCGGCTTCCAGGTGGCGGTGCACGCGATCGGCGACCGGGCCAACACCATCGCGCTCGACACCCTGGCGGCGCTCGAGAAGGCGCGCCCGGGCAGCCGGCACCGCGTCGAGCACGCGCAGGTGCTGACCGCCGACGACCTCGGCCGCTTCGCGAAGGACAACGTCATCGCCAGCTTCCAGCCGACGCACGCGACCAGCGACATGCCGTGGGCCGAGGCGCGCCTGGGGCCCGAGCGGGTCACGCGCGCGTACGCCTGGCACTCCGTGCTGGAGACCGGCGCGCACATCGCCTTCGGCTCGGACTTCCCCGTCGAGAGCCCCAACCCGCTGTGGGGTCTCTACGCCGCGCGCACCCGCCAGGATCACCTGGGGCGTCCTTCGGGCGGCTGGCTGCCGGAGCAGAAGGTGTCTGGCGAAGAGGCGCTCGCGGGCTTCACCATCGGCGGCGCGTATGCGTCCTTCGCCGAAGGCCGCCGCGGCACCCTCAAGGTGGGCTTCGACGCCGACTTCCTGGTCCTGCCGATCGACCCGGTGTCCGATCCGCCGGAGGCGCTCCTCGACGCGAAGGTGCTGGTGACGGTCGTCGATGGAGTCGACGTGTTTCGCTCGAAGCCGGAATGAGGAGCGCGCGGGTGAAGCGGTCGGCCGACTCGTGCGCGCGTCGTGGCCGGTGAGGCGCTCTCCCCTCCGTCGCCGCGTCGCGCCCGGGTGGCGCCCGCGACGCCCGCGCATGGGGCCTGCCAGTGGAGGCCCGCGGCTCGCGGTGGAGGCCGGCGCCGGCAGAGGACCGCTTCGGAGGGCTTCCTCTTCCGTCGCTGCGTCGGGCGCGCCGGCCGGCGACGCCTGACGCGTCGAGCTGGAGGCCAGCGTGTGCTGGGCGCCATCTCCGCGGGCGACGTCCTTCGATGCCGCGCCGTGCTCGGCGGGGCCCGCCGACGCCGACGTCTCGAGGCGGAGGTGGCGCCTGCTGCGCCGGCGCCGCGGGCCTCCTCCACCCGCCACCGCGTCGCGAACGTGCACCGGCCGGCGGCGTCACCGTCTCGGGGCGAGCGACGAGCGCTGGACCGATGCAGTCCGGTTGCGGGGCGGCGCGCGAGGTGGCGAGGCGGCGCGCGGGACATGCGGCGGTCGAGCCTACCCGGGCCACGACGGCCGAGCAGTCGGCGCGCGAGGCCCGCGAGGGAGCAGAGAGCGCCGATCAAAATGGGCGGACCGGGCGACGTCGACGATGCGAGCAGCCCGAGGCGCGGCGACGGAGGCTGCTGGTCGGCGACGGACCGGGCCGCAACGAGGGGCGGCGACGCAACGCGGCGGCGTCACGACGGGAGGCAAGCGGCTCGGCGCGCCGGGCAGGGGCCTGACGATGTCGGCGACCCACGCGCCATCGGCCGTCCCTCGTACGTCACTCCCGGATCAGCCGCGCGTCTGCGGGCCGGGCCGAGCGGCTGGCGGACGCGGACAGGAGCCGGGCGACTTCGCCCGTCCGCCCTGCCCGGGCAGGCAGCGTCGCGTGGACGCCGGCGGCTCGCCGACGCATCGCGGACTCGGCGGACGCTCCCGACCGTCAGCGGCGGGCGCGGCGGCGGCGCAGGAAGACGAGCACCGCCGGCAACAGCGCCAGCGGCGGCACGGCGGTGCAGCCACAGCCCTGCACGGGCGGGCCGAGCACGTTGTTCACGCCCGCGACCTGGACCGGGTCCGGCGGCGGCGGAGTGCCCGCGTCCATCTCGGTGGGCGGGCAGGAGTCGGCGTTTTCGTACGAGAAGGCGAGGTCGACCAGCGCGCGGTCGCGGCCGCTGGTGTTCGCCACGGCGAAATACAGCTCGCCGCCGCACGGCACGTCGATGTTTACCTTCGCCGTCATCGTCCGGTTGGCCACCGTGGGCACCACCATCGCTTGCGCGTCGTTGACGAGCGTGTTGCCCGTCTTCACGAAGGTGATCGGGCTGTCCGCGCTCGCCAGCAGCTGCAGCCGCGCGGTCGGGTTGGTGCCGAACGTCTGGTACGGCCCCGTCATGGTGAGGCTCTTCGCGCCGGCCGGCACGTGGATCTTGAACTGGTACGGGCCGGGCACCGGCGTGCCGCTCGACAGGCCCGCGAAGGACGTGCCCGGGATGTTGAAATACTCGCGCGGCGACATGTCGTTGGTGATGTCGAGCACCTTCGAGCAGTTCGTCACGCCGCGCGCGTCGAAGATGGCCTGGAGCTTCGCGCGGGCGTCCGTCACCATCGGGAAGGCGAGTTCCACCTGCGCGGTGATGATGGCCGCGGCCTTCTCGAAGTTCACGTCCGGCGGGAACGACACCAGCGCCGCGTAGAAGGCCGCGTCGAACGTCTTGCCGTCGTCGAGGCCGAGGAACTGCTTGCGGGCCTCCCACACCGCGCCCGAGAAGTGCAGCGAGTCCTGGTGCGACTCGCCCCACAGCACGTCGGGGCACTTGAACGTGTTGTTCACGTCGCGGATCGCGTTGGAGCCGGGGTCGATGCGCGGGCCGACGTAGGCGCCCACCACCGGATCGTTTCCCACCATGGCGGCGATGAGGTCCGCGACGCCCTCGTGGAGCGCCGACGACTCGTTGTTGGCCGAGCGCTGGTCGATGGTGACGAGGGTGTCCCAGTCCGCCGTGCTGTAGATGGCCCCGTGGCCGAGCTCGTGCCACAGCACCGGGCCGTCGTACGCGAAGTCGGCGGCGTTGCCCTGGTAGATGATGAGCGCGTCCGAGGCGAGCTCGAGGTCGGGCAGGGAGAGCGCGGCCATGTTCTCGATGGCCGCGAACATCGCGTTGTCGGTGCGCGACAGCGTGTCGCTCACGTACACGCCCTGCGGGTTCTGGGTGGCGTTCTGGAAGTCCGGGTCGCTCGCGTTCACCCACACCGCGGGGAGGTCCGCGCCGGTGCTGCGCAGTGCGAAGGGCGCCAGCCCGCCGTCCACCGCCATGGGGCCCTGCGACAGGGCGGTGAGCGCGTCGTAGGCCTTGCTCACGTGGTAGTACGCGTTCACCTCGGCGAACTCGTCGTAGTCGGCGGGCGAGTTGATGGTGGGCGTCGGCGTGGTGGGCGGGTCGACCGGCGCGTACACGTAGTCGCCCGATGGGTGCAGCGACGGGTTGTTGGTGGCGCGGGCGAAGCGGTCGCAGATCGCCACGTCGTACGGCACGGTGCCGCCGAAGGTCTGCAGCATGCCCGTGGCGCGGCGCGGGCCCGCCATCGGGTCGCACACCTCGGTCGGGCAGCAGTTGAGCGCGCGGATCTTCTCGCCGTTGAGCAGGCTGTCGGCGTTCGCGCCGAGGTGCGGCAGCGTCACGTCAATGAGCGGCATCGCGCCCACGCCCGCATCCAGGCCGCCGGGGCTCGACGCGTACACCTTCGCGGTCGCCGCGGTGTGCACGCGGTTGTCGACGAAGAGCACTTCGCCCGTCACGCCGTCGACGGCCACGTGGAAGCGCTCACTGGCCTTCAGCGTCGGCACGAAGGTGAGGTAGCCCGCGTGCACATCGTCGCCGACCCGGAACATCTCCGGCCGCCAGCCGCCCCAGGGCGTGCCGTCATTCTTCAGGAGCGCGCCGTCGATGGCCTTGCTGGCCACCACCAGCGCCTCGGGGCCCGACAGCTTCGGCGCGGTGTGCGCCTGCGCGAACGGCGTGAGGCTCGAGGACACGCGCACCACGCGGTGCAGCGTGTCGAAGGTGATGACCACTCGCGCGCCGTAGACCTCGACGCCAGCGAGCTGCTGCTTCAAGTGCACCGTGCCGCCGAAGCGCGTCGAGAGCTGTGGGCCGATCGTCAGCGTCGAGCGCGCGTCGAGGCCGAGCGCGGCGCGGCGGGACAGCGCGTACCGCAGCGCGGCCTCGCCCGGGGCGCCGCCCAGCGGCGGCGTCAGCACGCCCGTCTCGAGGACGACCCTGCCGTCGGCGGTGAGCCACGGCCGCGGCGTCGCGGGGGGGGAGGCGGGGCGCTGCGAAAGGAAGGCGGCGACGAGGAGGGACGCAAGCATGGCTCGTGGGCCGTGTAGCCGCTGTGGACGCGTCGAGCAAACCCCGGCGCCCGCGTTCAGCCCGCGTCCGCATGACACGCCGCGGCGTCACGGCAACGCTTGCGTGGCGCTGTGGGCAGCCCAGTACGAGCGGGCGTACGGCTCCAGCTCGTCGTGGAGCCCCGCGAGCGATGTGCCACGGCGCTTCGCCCGGAAGGCGGTCCAGTCGGCGACGTGCAGCACCTTGGAGCTGAAGGCCTTGAAGTGGTCCGCCGGCGGCGACGGCACGGGCGGCCTGATGATGGCGTGCCGCGAGCGCGGAGGCACCGTCGGTGGCGGGGCCGTGCACGACGGGCCAGTCGGGCGTGGGCTCGAGCTGCATGGCGCGCTCCACGGTGAGGGCGGGGCGGGTCGCTTCGGCGCCGGTGCACGACGCCGTGGCGGCGAGCGCGACGGTGACGGCGGCCAGCAGGAGCCGGGGGCGCCCGGCGCGAGAGCGTCGCCCGGCTGCGGGCCCGTTACGTCGGATTTCTCCCGGGGCCGCTTGTGCGCGCGGCGCGACGTGATTGCATTCGCCGCCATGAGAGTCTCCGTCCTCGTCGGGTGGGCGTGCGCGCTGCTCGCGTGGAGCGTGCGCGCGGAGCCGCCGTCGCTCCGCTGGGGCGCCGATGCCCAGGGCGGGGCCCCCTACGTGTTCCAGGATCCGATGGAACCAAACCGCCTCATCGGCTTCGAGGTGGAGCTCGCGGACCTCCTGGCGCGGAAGCTGGGCCAGCGGCCGCGGCCGGTGCACGGCCCGTGGGACAAGCTGCTCGAGCTCCTCGCGCGCGGCGACTTCGACGTGGTCATCAACGGCATCGAGGTGGCGGACGAGAAGAGGCGCGTGGTCGCGCTGTCGCACCCGTACTTCGCCGCCGCGGAGGTCCTCACCATTCGCAAGGGCGACGCGGCCGCGCCGCGCACGCTCGAGGCGCTCAAAGGGCGCCCCGTCGGCACGCTGCCGGGCTCGATGGCCGAGCGCATCGCCACGCGCGCCGGCGCGGACGTGCGCACCTACGAAGGCGGTCAAGATGAGATCTACGACGACCTGAAGCTCGGCCGCGTCGACGCGGTGCTGCTCGACGAGCCGGTGGCGCACTACTACGGCGACATCGACGAGGCGCTCGAGTCGGTGCGCGGCGACTTCGGCGTGGTGCAGTACGCCGTCGCCGTGCGGCTCGACGACCCACAGCGGCTCGCGCAGGTGAACGAGGCGTTGGGCGCGCTCATCCGCGAAGGGCAGCTGCGCCGCTTGTACGAGAAGTGGGGCCTGTGGAGCCCCGAGACGGCCGCGCTGCTCGGCGTGAAGGACGTGGAGCCCCGCACCCCGGCCACCGAGTTCGACCGCTGGCGCGTCGCCGTCGGCAAGCTGCCGCCCTTCACCGAGCGCCTGCGCACCCGCTACCCGGCGCTGGTGCCGCTCTTCTTCAAGGGCGCGGGGCTGACGCTGCTCGTCTCGCTGTGCGCGATGGTGCTCGCGGTGTTGCTCGGCATCTGCCTCGCCATGGGGCGGCGCTACGGGCCGGCGCCGGTGCGCTGGTTCGCGGTCGCGTACATCGAGTTTTTTCGCGGCACGCCGCTGCTCATCCAGCTGACGATGATCTACTTCGGCCTCCCGGAGCTGGGCCTGCGGCTGGACCCGTTCGTCGCCGGCGTCGTGGCGCTGGGCCTCAACTACGCGGCGGCGGAGGCGGAGAACTACCGCGCCGGCCTCGAGTCGGTGCCGCGCGGACAGCTCGAGGCGTCGCAGGTGCTGGGGCTCACCACCTTCCAGACGCTGCGTCACGTCGTCGGGCCGCAGGCGATCCGCATCTCCATCCCGCCGATGACGAACGACTTCATCGCGCTGCTCAAGGACAGCTCGCTCGTCTCGCTGGTGACGCTCACCGAGCTGACCAAGACGTACACCAACCTCGCCAACTCGACGCGCGACCACCTGGGCCTCGGGTTGGTGGTGGCCGTCTTCTACCTGCTGCTGGGCCTGCCGTTCGCGCGGCTGGCGAAGGCCGCCGAGACGTACTTCGGCAAGCACCTGCGGAAGGACGAGGTCCACGCATGACGCTCAAGGTGACCGGGCTGGTGCGCCACCACGCGGGCAACCCGCAGCCGACGCTGCGCGGCCTCAGCTTCACCCTCGAGGCGGGCACGCTGGCGGCGATGCTGGGCCGCAGCGGCGCGGGCAAGTCCACCATGCTGCGCTGCGTGCTGGGCCTCGAGCCGTTCGAGGCGGGCAGCATCGACGTCGACGGCGTGGTGGTGAAGGGCACCACCGAGATGCGGCCGAAGGAGCGCGCCGACGCGCTGGCCGCGGCGCGCGCGCGCATGGGCCTCGTCTTCCAGTCGTACGAGCTGTTCCCGCACTTGAGCGCGCTGGAGAACTGCGTGCTGGCGCCCATGAAGGTGAAGGGCGAGGCGCGCGCAAAGGCGGTGGCGCGGACGACGGAGCTGCTCGTGCAGCTGGGCCTCGAGGCGCAGCTCCACGCGTACCCCGACCAGCTGTCCGGCGGACAGAAGCAGCGCGTCGCCATCGCCCGTGCGCTGGCCATGGAGCCGCGTGTGCTGCTCTACGACGAGCCCACCAGCGCGCTCGACCCGTCGATGAAGAACGAGGTGCTGCAGACGCTGAAGCGCGTCGACGCCACCGGCGTCACGCAGGTCGTCGTCACCCACGACCTGCAGCTCGCGCGCGGCGTCGAGTCCGTCTGCGTCCTGGACGCGGGCGCCGTCATCGAGAGCGGCCCGCCCGAAGTGGTGCTGAAGGCCCCCGCCCACGACAGCACCCGGGCGCTCCTCGCCGCCTGGCTCGCCTCCGGCGCGGGGTAGGGACGGACGCCCCGGTCATTTTTCTGTCGCCTCGTCCCGGCCGCTCTGCTTGAATTCTTCCAGCCGGGATCGCCGGCTTTCGGGAGGGAGTTCACACATGAATTGGAAGCGAGGTCTCGTTGGCCTCCTCGCACTCGGCGCGTTCGCGACGGGCTGCGCGGGGCCGAAGGTCGTGACCAGCATGGGCACGACGCGCGACGGAAAGTTCCGCCTCATCTACGCGCGGAACCTGGGCATGTTCAGCGGCACCGAGCAGGGCATCATCGACTGCGAGGCGCAGGCGGACGGGAGCATCACCAACTGCAAGCCGGTCGCGCTGGTGTTTCAGGAGGACAAGTAAATGAGCGCGCTGAAGAAGACGCTGCTGGCGGGGGCCGTCGCGCTGACCGCCGTGTCGTCGTCGGGCTGCCTCTCGTCGCGGGTCATCCGCTCGGTGGCGCAGGCGAGCGATAAGAACGTGACGCTGGTGGAGACGTTCGATCTCTACAGCTACCTGATCATGGCCGTGGGCAAGCACCAGTTCTGGAAGTGCTCGGAGGTGCCGGGCACCATCACGTGCCAGAAGGTGTGCGAGGCCAAGGACTCGGACCTGACCTGCCCGGCCCTCGGCTCCTTCGCCGTGGCCGGTGACAACGTGATCAAGTGAGGAACGGACCCATGAACATCAAACTCGTCATCCTCGCTGCGCTGACGGCGCTGGCCCTGGCGGCTTGCGGCCGTCCCCAGTACCTCGTCGAGAACCAGATGAACGGCGGCCGGAACGTGAAGACGCTCCTCGCGCCGGCCGGCGCCTCGAGCGACAAGGGAGCGCTGTACGACATGTCCGTGCGCATCTGCGACGTCGACGCGAACGGCGCCGAGTCCAACTGCCAGACCACGCTGGTGCTGACGAACGTGCAGCCCGGTTCCATCTACTGAGGCGAGGAGAGACCACCATGAAGAAACTGATTCTCGCGGCGGGCGCCTTCCTCGCGCTCTCGGGTTGCGTCAACGCCAAGTTCGTCACGGCGCGGACGTGGGTGGGCGGCGACACGCTGTACGTCGCCTACACCGACTACAACAAGACGGTGTTCTCCAGCACGTACGACGCGCGCGTGCTGCGCTGCAACCGGCAGCCGTCGAACGCCCTGCAGTGCGTCGATGAGCAGCAACTGACCGCGCTGCTCAACGAGGGCAGCTCGACCGCGTCTGGCAAGTAGCCGGGGAGCGACGAGCGCCCCGTCGTGCGCGCCGCCCCGCTGGCCCAAGGCTGGCGGGGCGGTGGTGTTTCGCGCGCCGTGGACAGCCGATTCCGCGGCAGCGAGACTCCACTCATGGTGCCAATGGCCTGGTTGGGCAGCTGGGCCGTCGTGCTGGCGGCGGCGCCGCCGGCGGGGAGCGCGTGGCGCTGGTCGGTCGAGCGCAGCGCGTCGGCCACCGCGACCGCGACGGTCGACGGGCAGAAACGCAGGTACACCACCCAGCCCGACGCCGCCGACCGCACCACGCTGATGGTCAAGGTGCTCGAGGCTGGAGAGGCGGCCCCGAAGCGCGTCGAGGTGACCGTGACGTCCGGGGCCCCGGCGCTGGAGGGCCGCCGGTGGATCGCCGAAGACGAGTACGGCGAGGCCCGCTTGACCGTCCCGCCGGGCGCGGGGCCGACGGAGCTTCAGAAGGGGCTCGAGCAGATGGACCGTCGCGCCGTCCCGGACCTCCGCCGGCTGCTCGGGCACCTCTTCAAGCCTGACCCGTTTGTCCGGGCGACCGCCGACGGGCCGCCGTGCGCGCCTTCCACGCTCGAGCGCGTGGCGGCCGCGACCGGGGACGCCGTGCGCTCATTCCTCGACACCTCCGACGTCACCTTCGAGAAGGCGTCGGCGCGCTGCGTGGGGAAGGGGCGACGTTACGCGGTGGCGACGACCGCGCGGGTGCTTCGGGGCTCGGGCGTGCAGCTGTACCCGTTCACCGGGACCGTCGACGTCCCTTCGGCGGGCTGGTTGTCGACGGTCGAGCTGTCGGCCCCCTTCCGGAATCAGCCCGACGGGAGCCGCGTCGCGCTCGAGAGCAGCGGCACGCTCCGGCTCAGGAGCTCGATGCAGAAGAAGTGAATCGGCACGCGCGGAACGGGCTGGCGCGGCGGCGCGCGACGCGGCAAAGACGCGGGAAGCCGTGGCTGCGACGCTCCTGTGGACCTACCCGACTCCGCTCCTCGAAGGGCGCCTCGTCCGCCGCTATGAGCGCTTCATCGCCGAGGTGCGCGTGGGGCGCGAGGTGGTGCGCGCGCACTGCGTCAACCCGGGCCGCATGGAGGGCCTCGTCATTCCCGGGGCGCGCGTGTGGCTCAGCGAGGCGCAGACGGAGCGCGCGCTCAAGTACACGTGGGAGCTCATCGAGCTCGACGGGCGGCTGGTAGGCGCCAACACCGGGTTGCCCAACGCGCTGGTGAAGCGGGTGCTCGAGGCGCGGCTCGTCGACGGCTTCGAGGACGTGACGCGGGTGGTGCCCGAGCAGACCTTCGGCCGCGGCCACCGGGTGGACTTTCTCCTCGACACGGCGCGCGGCGAGCACCTCGTCGAGGTGAAGAACTGCCACCTCGTGTACCCCGACGGGCTGGGCTACTTCCCCGACTCGCGCTCGGACCGCGCGGTGGCGCACGTCGACGCGCTGGCCCGGCAGGTCCGGCGCGGGCGCCGCGCGACGGTGCTCTTCACGCTGCAGCGCGACGACGCGCGCGGCCTGCGCCCGAGCGCCCTGCACGCGCCGGACTTCGCGGCCTCGGTGCGCCGCGCAGCGAAGGCGGGGGTGCGGTTCCGCGCGGTGCGGCTCGTCCCGTCGCTCGCCGGCTTCACCTTCGACGGTGAGGTGCCGGTGGACGTGGCGCCGTACGACGTGGAGGCGGTGGCGCCGTGGGCGAAGGCGCTCGAGGCCACCACCGGCTGGGAGCGCAAGGACGGCGCCGTCGCCGGCCGCTCGCTGGGCTGAAGGCGCCGTCAGAAGGTCCGGCCGACGTTGACGCCGGGCACGATGCTGGCGCCCGCGCCGTTGAGGGTGCCGAAGAAGTTGACGAAGGGCGACACGGCCCACTTCCCGAGGAAGACGGTGACGCCCGGGCCCGCGCCGAGGAGGAAGAGCGACTCCGCGAAGCGGACGCCCGGCATGTCCTGGATGAGCGCGACGTTGAGGTCGAAGCCCACGCGCTCGTTCGGCGCCCAGTCCAGCGTCGTCACCACCACGAGGCCGCCGCGGCCCTGGTCGAAGCTCCACTCGAAGGACACCGAGCCGACGAACGAGAAGCCGTCGCCCAGCGGCGCCGCCACGAAGCCGCCCAGGTACGGGTAGACGCCGCCGTGCGCGGGCGGCAGCAGCACCACCTCCAGCGCGCCCACCTGCAGGCCGAAGTCCACCGCGTGCGCGGCCGGCGCGGCGAAGAGCGCCAGAGCCAGCCCCAGCTTCCGCGCGGCCCGCTTCATGGCGTGGGCGCGCCCACCACGTGCGGCGGCAGGCTGTCGGCGCTCCCGGGGAAGCGCCGCGAGAAGCGCTTCTCTTCCGGGTACGGCAGCGTGTGAATGACGCGGCCCGCTTCGAGCTGCTGCTTCACGTCGCGCCAGTACGCCGCGCGGAAGAGGTCCGGGTGGTGCTTCTTCAGCGCCGCCTCCACGCGCGGCGAGGTGAAGAGGAAATGCGTCCACTCCTCGGGGAAGACGTCGTACGGGTCCACCGAGAACCACGCCTCGCCGCGGGTCTCGTCCTCGTCGTGGGTGGCCGTGGGCAGGTCGCGGAAGCGCATCTTCGTCACCGGCTCGAGCTCGTCGTAGTCGTAGAAGACGACGCGGCCGAGGCGGGTGACACCGAAGTTCTTGTAGAGCAGGTCGCCCGCGAAGATGTTGGCGGCCGCCAGCTCCTTGAGGCAGCGGCCGAAGTCCTTCATCACCGCGTCCACCTCCTCGTCGCTGGCCTTCTGCAGGTAGAGGTCGAGGGGCCTCAGGCGCCGCTCGATGTAGAGGTGCTTCACGAAGACGGTGTCCTCGGTGACGTCGAGCAGCGACGGCACGGTGGTCTTCAGATCCTCGAGCAGCTCGGGCGAGAAGCGGCCCAGCGGGAAGGCCACGTCCGAGTACTCGAGGGTGTCGGCCAGGCGGCCCGCGCGGTCGATGTGCTTCACCAGGTGGTACTTCTCGAGCACCGTCTTCCTGTCGACGTCCTTCGGCGGCAGCGCCTTGTCGCGGATGACCTTGAAGACGTACGGGAAGCTCGGGAGCGTGAAGACGCCCATCACCAGGCCGCGCGTGCCGGGGGCCGGCACGAACTGGTCCGTCGAGTGCCGCAGGTGGTGCAGGAAGTCCCGGTAGAAGAGCGCCTTCGACATCTTCCCCAGCCCCAGCATCGCGTACAGCTCCCAGCTGGGCTTGGTCGGCAGCATGCGCTGCAGGAAGGTCACGTAGGTGGCGGGCACGTCGGCGTCGACGAGGAAGTAGGCGCGCGTCGACGAGAAGAGGATCGACAGCTGCTTCGGGTCGAGGATGACCGCGTCCAGCACCAGCCGGCCCGAGCTGTCGTGAAGGATCGGCACCACGAAGGGGATGCGGTCGATGCCGTTGAGCGCGCGCCCGACGATGTACGCGACGTTTCCCCGGAAGAAGAGCGACTCCAGCACCTGCAGCTGGTGGTTCGGCTCGACGCGCAGCGGTCGGGGCAGGGCGAGGCGCAGCGCGCGCACCACGTAGCCGACGTCGCGCTTGAGGTTCGCGAAGGGCCGCGACAGGCGGAAGTCGCTCACCACCTTCTCGAGCGTCGTGCGCAGGCCCGAGCGGCCCGGGTAGTAGCAGCGGTAGCTGGGCTCCTCGAGGTCCAGGTACTCGGTGGAGATGCTGGGCCGCACGAAGATGAACTGGTTGAGGAAGTACGTGCGGTCGAGGATCCGGCACGAGACCGAGTTGAAGAAGATCTCCGCGAGCTCCGGCTGCCGGTGGTCGAGCAGGAGCGCGATGTACTCGAGCTTCACCCGGCCCCAGTGCCGCTCGTCCAGCACGTCGGCGGGGAAGTCGCGCCGGAGCCCCGCCACCGTCTCGCGCACGCGCGCGTCGTAGTAGTCGACTCGCTCGGACAGCGTCTCGTTGATCTTCCGCCACTCGCCGCGCTCGAACATCAGACGGGCCTTTCGGCCGGCGTGGCGCATCAACGCGTAGTGCTTCTCGAAGCCGTCCAGCATCGCGCGGGCGATGCGCGCCTCCACGTCGAATGTGCTCATCGGGGCCGACTTTACGCCTCGCGGCCGCTGCGGCGCGTCGCCTTCGGCGAGGGTCGATACGCACCGCTGCGCGCGCAAATCGGGTCGAACCGGGCCTCCTGAAACGAAGAGGGGCACGAGGCCGTGAAAGCCTCGCGCCCCGCGCGCACCACGTTCGACGCTGACCTCAGCCCTCGTTGGTGACCTTGAGGCCCGGCGTCATCTGGAAGCCCCACGCCTTCAGGATGGCGATCGGATCCACGAACTTCTCACCCTTCTCCTGCAGCTTGCAGAGGCGGCCCGACATGCCGACGTAGGTGACGACGCCCTTCTCCATGTGGATGTGACCGTTGAAGAGCATCTGCTTGCCGCGCGCGAGCGATGCGGTGGTGAGAATGAGGCCCGGATCCGCCTTCGAGCGGCGTGACGCCGGTACCGCGTGCACCGAGCCGTCCGCGAGGATGGCGAAGTTCGACGCGTACTTCTGGCCGTTCGGGCCGCGCGCCATCGTGTCCGGCCAGTGCGCCTCGTCGTAGAGCTCGGTGATGCGGCCGTTGCCCGGCATGGTGACCTTCTCGAACTCCGCGACCGCGTTCTGGCCCGAGCCCGAGTAGCCCTTGATCACGTTGAAGGTCTGCGGCGTGTTCATGTCCTCGGCGATCTTCTCCGGCGTCAGCTCGGTGTAGCTGAAGGCCAGTGAGTCGCGCGCCTTCGACTCCTGCGAGTACGGGTTGAACTTTCCGTCCACCGTCACCTCGGGCTCGCCGTGGCTGGTGTCGTAGACCGGGTCCGGCTTCAGCTCGCGCACGTCGTAGGCGATGGCGCCGTTCTTCAGCGCCTCGTTGACGACCGTCTTCACCGCCTCGGGGATCACCGAGCCGCCAAAGGACCTGGTCGCCGCGCCGGGCTTCAAGAGGCCTTCCGCTTCGGCCGACAGCTTCGCCGCCGCCAGCTCGACGCGGCGGTTGTTCTGCGTCGCCAGGCGGCGCATGTCGTCGATCTCGCCCAGCTTGGTCTGCAGCTTCCGCTTCGCGTCCGGCTCCATCATGCCGGCGAACTTGTCCGCCTCGGTCTTGATGGCCTGCTGCTCGTCCTTCGAGATGCTACCCGCCGAGGACAGGATGGTGTCGACGTCCCTCGAGTCGATCTTCTGATCCCGCGAGACCTGCGCAAACGCGTTCTTGACGTCACGAACCGACATGGGCTGCTCCCTCTTTCTGTGTAGGAGGCGGTCGAGCGTGCCGCAGCGTGACGGGCTTGTCACTACCGGCGCGTCGCCGTGGGGCTTCAGTACGGCGGGAAGCGGGGAAGGGCGTGGGTGGCCTGGACCCTCGCGAGCTCGCGCTGCGCCGCCGCGGTGGCGTGGAATCGGGCGCCGTCGAAGCTTCCCGCCGGGGCGACGGCGAGCGCGCTGCGGTCCTCGGTGGGGGCCAGCGGCTGCTCCCGCGGCGAGCCGACGCGGGCGAGGCCCAGGCGTTGGGCCGGCGGCTGGCGCCTTCGCGCAGCGCCGTCAGCGGCGCTTCGCGGGAGGGCGGGTACGAGGACCCGGGGTCGCCGCCCGGCGGGCCGTCGGGCGCGCGCGCTCGGCCCCGGGGCGCACGAGGCCCACCGCGCCGAGCAGCGTCTCCACGTCGTCGGGGTCGACGCCGCCCTGTCGAAGCCGCGCCCGCAGCGCACCGGCGCGCATGCCCGCGTCCGCCATGCGCCGCGCGTACGCGTACGCCGGCTCGTCCTCGGGCCACGCGTCGTCGATGGCGTCGGCGTCCACCTCGTCGAGCGCCGCGTCGCTCCGCTCGCCGGATGCTCGACGTGAAGCGGTGCTCCTCGCGGCGCCGCCCTCGAAGCGCGCACTCAGGGGGCTGAACCACAGCGCGTACAGCGTGAAGAGGCTGAAGGCCGTGCCGACCGGGAAGGCGAAGAAGGCCAGCACGGACATGACCGTCTGCAACCCGCGCCCGCGGCCCTTCTCGATGACGGCGCCGAGGTAGGCGAACGGCGCGCCCAGCAGGACCAGCCCGAACCCCAAGGCCACGCCGAGGCCGGCGCCGCTCCCGCTCGTCGAGACGGGCCCGAGCGTGACCTGCATGACGCCTCCGGTCGAGGTGGCGGACTCGAGCGCGATCCACCCGCCCACCAGGAGGAACCCGACGGCCTGGAGCCAGTTGATGACCGAGATGATCTGCAGCATCTGGCGTGGACTCTACCGCCTGGCTCACGAGCGCGGACGAAGAGAGAGCCCGACCCAACCCACGTGGATGGACGAGGTGCCTCCGGAGCGCCAGCCCGCCGGCACGAAGCGGTGCCACCACGGCGGCGGCGGCAGCTCGCTCGCGGGCTGGAGCGCGATGTGCGTGGTGAGGCGCCAGCGCGTGCCGGGCGCGACGTCCGCCGTGGGCACCGGCCCCGCCTCCTCGAGCTCGCGGGTGATGCACGCGGCGAGGCGCGGGTCGACGCTGGCGTCCTCTTCGGCGCGCGCGAAGGCGAGCTGCATGCCTCGGGAGGTCTGCTCGAACAGGAGGTCCACCACCAGCACGCCGCCCTCGGGGCCGGGGTCGAAGGCGAGGTTGCAGCGCGCGAGCTCCTCCGTCGCGTCCGAGAAGAGCTTCTGCACCACGAGGCGCTTCTGCGGATCCGGTCCCCAGTCGCGCTCGACGGCGCGCGGCAGGCCGTCCCACGGCGCGTCGAAGCCGGGCGGGCGCGGGCGCGGCGGCTCGTGAATGACGAGCGCGAGCGCGGCGCCGCCGAGGAGTACGGCGGAGATGATGAGGAGCGCGCGGCGCTTCACGCACGGCAGTCTACGTCGAGCCTGCGCGGCGGCGAGGTGTCACCCGGCGATCACCCGGTAGCGCGCGACGACGGCGGCGGGGTCCGACGCGCCGCCGCCTGCACCCGGCCGCCGGCGCGCTGCAGGTGGTCGCCGCGCGTGTGCATCAGCTCGTCGAGCCTCGAGAGCTCGGCGGACCCTCTGGCAAACGCGGGCGATGGTTCGCGGGCTATTCGCCCAGCACCTTCACGACGACGCGCTTGCGCCGCTGCCCGTCGAACTCCGCATAGAAGATCTGCTGCCAAGGCCCCAGGTCCAGCTCCCCCTTCGTGATGGGCACGATGACCTGGTGGTGGATGAGCAGCGACTTGAGATGCGCGTCGCCGTTGTCCTCGCCGGTCCGGTGGTGGCGGTAGCCCTCCTTGTACGGCGCGAGGCCCTCGAGCCACTCCCAGATGTCCTCCCAGAGGCCCGGCTCGTTGTCGTTCACGAAGACGCCGGCGGTGATGTGCATGGCCGAGACGAGCACCATGCCTTCCTGCACGTGCGACTCCTGGACGATCTTCGCGACCGTGTCCGTCATGCGCACCAGCTCGCGGCGCTCCTTCGTCTCGTACCAGAGGTACTTCGTCAGGCTCGTCATGCGCTGCGTGAATAGCCCGCACACCGAGGGCCTTCCACCGCGACCGTCGACCCGAGCCGCTCCCCGCGGAACGAAACCAACCGAGAAATTCCACGCTTACGGACCCGGTGGTACGTTGACGCACCTGCCGTAGCACTCCATGGCCGAGAAGAAGGACACGACCAGCTCCGCGAAGTCGCGTGCGCCCGGGCCTGAGCTCCGCCTGGTCGATCGCCGCGCGTATGTCGGCTTCCCGGAGCTGCAGCTCGCGCCGGGCATCGTCATCACCGAGTTCGCGCTGCAGATCCCCGACGTCACCTTCCCGCTGAACGTCTCGGGCGGCGCGGCGAAGTACCAGAAGAAGAAGCTGGAGTTCGGTGTCCTCGAGCTGTCCATCGACGCCGAGGTGCTCACCCGCGAGGTGCGCGCGCTCGCGAAGAGGCTGCCGGAGCTCGACGACGTCAAGCTGCACTTCCGCCCCGGCCATCTCGAGGTGCAGGCGCGGCTGCGCAGCGATCGCACGCCCATCACCTTCAAGGTGGCCTTCGACGGCGACGCCGAGAAGCTGGCCGTCTACTTCTACGACGTGCGCCTCTATGCGTACTCGACGACGCCCGCGTCGCGGCTGGGCGCCACGCTGACCGAGGCCATCAAGGACGAGGCGCTGCTGCCCGACGTCGAGCGCCGCGGCGCCAACGGCTTCACCACGCGCGTGCTGCCGGGGCTCGTCGAGCAGGCCGCCGTCGGCCGCGGCTTCAAGATGCCGGCCCTGGACCAGGCGCGACTCGCCGAGGCCACCGTGTCGTCGGCGGGCCTCAAGCTGCGCTTCACCGCGGGCGGGCTGCCGCCGCCCGGCACGCCGGACGAGGAGCTGCTGCTCGCCCTCGAGGGCGCGCGCGCCTTCGCCGACGCCGAGGAGCTGCTCGCGAAGGGCCAGCTGAAAGAGGCCCGCGCCGCGTACCTGAAGCTGGGTGACGCGACCGAGGCGCACCCGTTCGCCGTCGAGCGGCTCCTCACGCTGCTCGTCACCGAGCCGCAGTCGCACGAATTGGCGCTCGACGTCGCGCAGTCACTCGCCCGCCGCCGCGAGAAGAGCGCCACCGCCATCTGGGTCGAGGCGGCCGTGCGCGAGCGCCGCGGCGAGTTCGCCCGCGCGTCCGAGCGCTACCTCGCGTTGTGCAACCTCGCGCGGAAGAACCAGGAGGAAGCGGGCGCCTTCTTCGCCGCCGAGGCGGCGGCCCGCGCGTCCCGCGACCACGCGCCGCAGCTCGCCGTGAAGGCGCTGCACGAGCTGCTCGGCCTCAAGCCGGACCACCTCCCGTCCCTGAAGGCCCTCGCCCGCGCGTCCGACCAGGCGAAGGACCGCGCCGGCGCCATCCGCGCGTACCGCCGCCTCGCCGCGCTCGCGCGCGATCCCGCCGACGCCGCCGACGCGCACGTGCAGCTCGCGCGCCTCTGTGCGCAGACGGAAGACGACATCGCCGGGGCGCGGCTGCACTGCGAGGCCGCGCTGCGCCTCGCGCCGGACCACCCCGAGGCGCTGTTGCAGCTGGGCGAGCTGTGCTACCGCTCGGGCGAGTGGCTGCGCGCGGTGAAGGCGCTCGACCGCCTGCGCGAGGTGGCCATGGGCCGCCACGAGGTCGACCGCGTCGGCCGGGCCAACATCCTCGCCGGCCTCGTCTGGGAGACGGGCCTCCAGCAGCCCGAGAACGCGCTCTTGCGCTACCGCGAGGCCGCGTCGCTGCTCCCCGCCGAGGCGCGCCCGCTGTACCTCGCCGCGCGCGTCGCCGAGTCGCTCGGCAAGGTGCAGGAAGCCGTCGCCGGCTACCAGCAGGCAATCGAGCTGGCCGGCCCCGCGCCCGAGGACGAGGAGGTCCGCCAGGCCGCGCACGCCTCGCACCACGCGCTCGCGCGGCTGCTCAAGTCGAAGCTGGGCGAGCCCGCCCGCGCCCGCGAGCACCTCGAGTCCGCGCTCGCGCTCGACCCGCAGGACACCGTCGCCCTCGACGAGCTGCTCCCGTACTTCCGTGCGTCCGGCAAGGCGCTGGAGCTGGCCGACGCCTGCGAGAAGGCCGCCGCCGTCATCGAGGACCCGGGCAGGCGCGCGGCGCTGTGGGCCGAGGCCGGCGAGCTGTACCGCGGCCGCCTCAACCAGCCGGACCGCGCCGAGCGGCTGCTGTCGCAGGCGCTCGAGGCCGACCCGAAGAATCGCGTCGCGCTCGAGGGCATGCTGGCGCTCGCCGAGAGCAGGCGCGACGGCGGTCAGCTCACGCGGTGCTTGAAGGCGCTCGCCGAGCTGGCGGAGAACCCGAAGGAGCGCGTGCGTCACTACCGCCGCCTCGCCGTCGCGGCGCGCGACCTCGCCTTCGACCTCGACCTCGCCGTCTTCGCGTACCGCGAGGTGCTGCGCGTCGAGCCCGAGGACCTGCCCGTGCTGGGCGAGTTGACCGCGCTCGAGCGCCGTCGCGCCGACATGGCCGGCCTCGCCTGGGCGCTCGAGCAGCGCGCGCGCGTCGCCGAAGGCCTGGGCGACAAGCGCCTCGCCGCCGCCGCGCTCCGCGAGCTGTCGCAGGTGCTCGACGAGCGCCTGGGCCGCGCGGGCGAGGCGCTGGTGGCGCTCGAGAAGGCGACGCGCCTCTTCCCCGAGCCCAACGCGCTTCTCGAGTTGGCGAACCTGTCCCTGCGCCTCGAGCGGCCCACCAACGCCCGCCGCGCGCTGGAAGACGTGCTGGCGCTGCTGCCGAAGCACACGCCGCCGGAGAAGCTGGCCGAGGTGCGGGCCCGCCTCGGCCGCGCGTGCGAGCTATTGGGCGACAAGGACGGCGCGAAGGAGCAGTACGCGCTCGCCTTCCCCCTGCGGCGCCTCGACGACGATCTCGCGCAGCGCCTCGAGGCGCTCTACGCCGAAGGCAACCAGACGCGCGAATTGTCCGAGCTGTGGGCCTCGCGCGCGCAGGCGCTCATGCAGGCGGGCCGCAGCCACGACGCCGCGCCGCTCTTCTTCAAGGCCGCGCAGCGGCTGCTCGGTGCGGGCGACACCTCGGGCGCCATGCTGCGCCTCACCGCCGCCCTGGACGCCTCGCCGTCCGGCCCGAAGGCCGCCGAGGTGCTCGAGGCGATGGCGCAGCTCGAGCAGGACCGCGGCGAGCCCGCCGAGGCTGCGCGCCTCATCGCGCGCCGCGCCGCCCTCGCCGAGCCGGGCCGCGACGCCGCGCGCTGGCTGTACAAGGCCGCCTCCCTCACCCGCGGCACGCCGCGCGAACAGCCGTACCTCGCGCAGGCCCTCGAGCAGGACGGCACCTTCCTCCCCGCGCGCCTGCGCCGCGCCGAGTTGACCGAGGAGACGGCGCCGCGCGAGGCGCTCGTCGACTTCGAGGCCGTGCTGGCCGCGGAAGTCAAGGACGTCGACGCCGTCGGCATCGAGCTCGACCGCACCGCGCTCACCCGCCGCGCCGCCCGCGCCGCGCTGAAGAGCGGGCAGTACGAGGCCGCGCGCCGGCTCTTCGGCAAGTACGCCGCGCTCAAGCCCGACGACGTCGAGGCGCTGCAGGAATTGGCGAAGCTGCACCGCCGCGCCGGCGCGCTCGAGGCGCTGGTCGACCTGCTCGGCGAGCTGTGGCCTCGCCTCGACGGCGCCGCCCGCGCGTCGGCCCGCCGCGAGTACGCCGAGGGCGCGCTCTCTCTCGGCCGCACCGGCGCCGCCATGGACGCGCTGCGCGCCATCCTCGCGGAGACGCCCGGCGACGACTGGGCCGCCGCCCGCCTCCTGGCGTTGCTGCCCGCCGACGAGGCGTCCGCGCCCGAGCGCCTCGAGCTGCTGGGGCGCCTCATCGACAACGCGTCGGGCGAGGCGCGCGCCGAGCTGCTCGCCCGCCGGGCCGAGCTTCGCCGCCTCGCCGGCGACCTGGAGGCCGCGCGCGCCGACCTCTTCGACGCCGCGCAGCTGTCCGCGCGGCCGGTGCCGCTGTACCGCGCCATCGCCGAGCTGGCCCGGCAGTCGCACGACGAGGTGGCCGAGCTGTCCGCGTGGCGCCTGGTGCTGGAGAAGGCCGGGAAGGACGAGGCGCTCCTCGACGACGCCGCCGAGCGGCTCTTCGCCATCGCCCGCGGCCGCGCCCGCGCCGACGACCGCGCCCGCGCGCTCGAGGCCTGGGAGGCGCTCGTCTCGCTGCCGCTCGGGGCGCCGGAGCGCCACGAGGCCTGGTACGGCCTCGCGCAGATGGCGAAGGCCGTCGGCAGCCCGCGCCGCGCCGAGGAGGCGCTCCTCGAGGCCTCGCGCCAGGGCGCCGTGCCCCGCCGCGTGCAGGCGCTGCTCGAGCGCGCCGCGCTGCTCGAGGCCCGCGACGCGAAGGACGCCGCCGTCGAGGCCTTCTCTGCCGCGTTGGCGCTCGCGCCCCGGCACCCGCAGGCGACGCAAGGGCTCGTCCGCGTGCTGCGCGCGCAAGGTGACTGGGAAGGCCTCGCCGAAGTGCTGGCCGCCGAGGCCGCGCAGCTGCCGAAGGCCGAGGCGACGCCGCTGTTCGTCGAGCTGGCCGCGATCTACCTCGACAAGCTGGACCTCCCCGGGCCGGGCGAGACGGCGCTGCGCCGCGTCGTCGCGCTCGACGAAGGCAACACCACCGCGCGCCGCCGCCTCGCCCGGCTGCTCGAGGCGCGCGGAGCGCTGGCCGAGGCCGTCGCGCTGCTCGAGGACGCCGCCGCGCGCCTCTCCGCGCCCGACGCGGCGCCGGTGTTGCGCGAGGCCGCCGCGCTGGCGCGCCGCGCCGGGGACGCCACCGCCGAGCTGAAGCTGCTGCGCAGCGCCCACGTGCTGCAGCCCGCGGTGGGCGAGGACCTCGAGCGCCTCGCCGACGCGCTGTACTTGCAGGGCGCGGTGAAGGAAGCGCTGCCGCTGCAGCGCCAGGTGGCCGAGGCGACGAGCTTCGAAGACACGCCCGAGCTGGCGGAGCGCGCGTGGCTGCGCCTCGCGAACCTCGCGGAGCAGGCCGAGGACTTCCAACTCGCCGAGGCCGCGCTGCGCCGCGTGACGCAAGAGCGGCCGCTGTCGGCACAGGCGGTGGAGCGCCTCGCCGCGCTCGTCGGGCTGCGCGACGCGAAGGCCGGCTTCGAGCTGCGCGCGCGCTTCGCCGAGTCGCTGTCGCGCTCGCCGCGCACCGAGAAGCTGCTGCTCGAGCTCGCCCGCGAGGCGCACCGGGTCCACCACGACGTCGACGCGGCCGTCCGCCTCTTCGGGAAGGCCGCGGAGGCCTCGGACGCGCCGCTGCCGGTGCGCGAGGAGGCCGCGGCGATGCTGCGCGAGGCCGGCCGCACCGCCGAGCTGATGAGCGAGCTGCGCGAGCTGGCGCAGCTGTACGTGGTGGCCGGGGCCATCGACGCCGCGCTCGCCGCCTGGGACGAGGAGGCGCGCCTCGCCGAGGGCGCGGGCCGCATCGACGACGCCCTGCGCACGCTGACGGCCATGGCCGAGCTCTGCGAGGAGGAAGGGCGGACGGACGACGCCGCCCGCCAGCACCTCCGCCGCGCCGAGCTCCTGCGCGACACGAAGCTCGACCTCGCCGGCGCCGCCTTTGCGCTCGAGAAGGCGTGGACGCTGGACGCCCGCGCCTCCGTCGCCGAGCAGGGCGTGGCGCTCGCGCGCCGCCGCGCCGACCGGGAAGGCGAAATCGACTGGCTCGAGCGGCGCCTCAAGCACCTCGCGGACCCGAAGCCACGCGCCGAGGCCTTCGTGCAGCTGGCGCGGCTCCACCTCGGCCTGCCCGCGGAAGGCGCCGCCGACGTCGCCGCCGCCCCGATGCTGGCGCCGGACCAGGCCGAGGCCGCGCTCGAGGAGGCGCTGCGCCTCGACCCTGCCACGCCCGGCGCGGAAGGCATGCTGCTCGCGCTGTACGAGCGCCAGGGCCGCGTCGGTGACGTCGCCGCGTATTACGAGGACGCCGCGAGCCGCGCCGCCTCGGGCCAGGAGCGCGCTGCGCTGCTGCTGCGCGCCGCGGCGCTGTACAAGGACCAGGCGGGCCGGCCGCACGACGCCGCCGCTGCGCTCCTCGCCGCGCGCGCCGCCGACCCCGACGACGCGTCCCTCACCGCGCGCGTGGCGGACCTCCTCGTGGAGCTGGGCCGCCGGCAGGACGCCGCCGACTTCGACGCGCTCCTGCTCGAGAGCGATCCGTTCCACCCGTCCTTCGCCCGTCACAAGGCCTTCCTCGCCGACACCGAGGACCACCTCGGCCTCGCGGCGCTCCTGTCCCGGCGCGCCGAGCGCCTCACCGGCGCCGAGGCCGGCGACGCGTGGCTCGAAGCGGCGCAGGCCTTCCGCCGCGCGGGGGCGCCGGAGCGCGCGCAGCTGTGCGAGACGCAGGCCTTCGAGGCGGCGCCGCAGAACCGGGAGGCCTTCGAGGCGCTCCTGGCGCGCGCGAAGGACGAGCCGCGCCGGCAGGCCGAGATCCTGGGCCTGCGCGCCCGCGCCGTGCCGGCCGAGGCGTCCTCGCTCCTCAAGCGCCGGGCCGAGGTGCTGGCCGGCGTGGGCGAGCCACTGCTCGCCGCCCTGGGCTGGGACGACTACCTCGCGCAGGTGCCCGACGACGTGGACGCGCTCCTCGCGCGCGCCGAGTTGGCCGCGCAAGGCGGCGGCCCGCGCGCCAGCCAGCCGTTCGACCGCAAGCTGGTGCAGCTGGGCGCCGCGACGCTGCCCCCCGCGACGCTGCTCCAGGTGTGGCTGCGCCTCGGCCGCGCGGCGCTCGAAGCCGGCGCGCGGAAGGACGCGGTGGACGCCTTCGAGGCGGCCTTCGCGCTGGACGAGGACGGCGCCGGCGGCCGCGAGGCGCTCTCTGCGCTCTCCGAGGCGTACGGCCGGCTGCGCGACGCGGCTGGCCAGGTGCGCACCACGCTGCGGCTCGCGCGGCGCTCGCAAGGCGCCGAGGCCGAGGCGCTCTTCCGCCAGGCGCTGTCGCTCGCCGAGCGCCCGCAGGACGCCATCGAGGCGCTCGACTGGCTTCTGGCGAAGCACCCCGCCGACGCGAAGCTGTACGAGGCCGGCGTGGAGGCGTACCGCGCGCTGGGCCGCGTGGGCGACCTGGTCGCGCTGCACGAGCGCTTCGCGGCCGCGTCCGGTGGCCGCGCCGCGTCCCGCGCGCTGCTGGCGGCGGCGCAGGTGGTGGAGGCCGACCTCCAGGAGCCGCAGCGCGCCTTCGAGCTCAAGCAGGCCGCCCTGGCCGCCGACCCGGACGACCTCGACGCGGCCGAGGCCGTGCTGGCCGAGGCGCGCGCGCGCAACGACGTGCCGGTGCTGGAGGCGCAGTTGGCGCGCCTCGCGAAGGCCACCGACGACCAGGGCCGCGCCGCCGAGCTGACGCTGGAGCTGGCCGCCAGCCTCGAGGGCCGCGGGGCGCTGGCGGAGGCGCGCGCGGTGCTCGAGCCCATCAAGCAGCAGGGCCCGTCGGCGGCCGGCTACACGCAGGCGCTCGCCGCGTTGGAGCGACTCGCGACGGCGCAGGGGGACACCGCCGCGCTCGCCGAGCTGCAGCTCTTGTCGGCCGAGCTGCTCACCGCCGACGAGCGCGCGGCCCGCGTGCTGGAAGCGGCCCGCACCCTGCGCGCCGCCGGGCAGCTGGACCGCGCCATCGGGCTGACGCGCGAGGCGCTCACCGCGCGCCCCTCGAAGGAAGGCCGCGCGCTGCTGGTCGAGCTGGCCCGCGAGGCGAAGCGCCACGACGAGTTGGCCCGTGCGCTGGCCGCTCACGCGCAGGACGTCGAGGGCACCGAGCGCGCGACGCTGCTGCTCGACGCGGTGGACGCGTGGCGCGCCGCGAAGCAGCCGGCCGAGGCGCTGGCCGTCTTCGAGCGCGTGCTGAAGGACTTTCCGGGGCTGGTGTCGCCGGCTGACGCGGGGGCGCGCTTCCTCGAGCTGGGCGCGCCGGCCCGCGCGGTGGACGTGGCCTTCGGGCCCGCGATGAAGGCGGGGGACTACCAGCGGGCGTTGATGCTGGCCGACGCGGCGGGCGACGCGGAGAAGGCGCACGAGGCGCTCGAGCCGCTGGCGCTCGAGGCGCCGGAGTCGCCGTACGGCGCGCGCTTCGTCGAGGCGCTGCGCGCGAAAGGCGACGCCGAGGGCCTGGGCGTCTTCGCCGAGGAGGTGCGCGAGTCGGCGCCCGGCCTCGCCCGCGCGCTGTGGGGCGAACTGCTGCTCGACTTCCACTGGACGGAAGCGGTCGAGGGCCTCGCCGCCGTGGGCGCGCTGCCCGAGGTGCTGGCCGAGGCCGTCGAGGACGGGACGCCGACGGTGCTGCTGGCGCTTCTCAAGCACGCGGGCGCGCTGCCGCCGCCGCAGCGCGAGGTGCTGCTGACGGCCGTCGCAAACACGGTGCCGGCGCGGCGCGAGGCGATGCTGCGCGAGCTGGCGGATCTGCGCCGCGGCGCGGGCCGGCTGGGCGAGGCGGCGGCGGCGCTGCACGAGCTGGCGCAGCTGGAAGAAGATCCGCGGGCCCGCGCGGCGCTCCACGTCGAGCGCGGCGAGCTGCTGTCGCAGGTGGGGGACGCGGCGGCCGCGCAGGCCGCCTACGAGCGCGCGCTGGTGGACGACGCCAACCAGACGGCGGCGGTGCGGGCGCTGGTGCCGCTGTACCAGGCGGGCGCGGCGGATCGCTTCGTGGCGATGGTGGAGCGCCTCACCGCGCTGGCCGGAGAAGAGGCCGCGAAGCCGTGGGCCGAGCCGTTCGCGCAGGCGCTCGAGTCCCTGGGCCGCGCGCGCGAGGCGTACGCGGTGCTGGGCACGCTGGAAGAGACCGAGGCGCGCCTGCGGCGGCGCGCGGCGCTGGCCGAGCAGCTGGGCCTCAAAGGCGAGGCGCTCGCGCTCATCGAGAAGGTGGCGAAGACGCCCGCCGAGCTCGAGGCCGTCCTCACCGGCTACCTGATGAGCGATCTGGTCCCCTTCGCGGTGCGCCTCGGCGAGCGGCTGGTGGGCGAGGGCGCGCTGTCGGCCGCGGCGACGCGGCTTTTGGCCGAGCGCCTGGCGCCGACGATGCAGGGCGCGGCGCTGGCGGCGGAGGTGTGGCCGGGCCTGTTGCGGGGCAACGTCGCGGACGCCGACGGCTGGACGCTGTACGCCGAGGCGCTGCGGCACCTCGGGCGAGACGAGGCGGCGACGGTGGCCGACGGCTTCGGCGCGGTGCTGACGGCGACGACGGGCGCGGCCGCGATGGCGGCGCAGCGGCCGCTCACGGTGAAGGCCGCGGACGGCGTGACGCCGCCGGCCGACGCGGTCGAGGTGTCGGATGAGACGATGCCGCGCCTCGCCGCCGCGGTGGCGGGCGCGCTGGAGGGCTTCGGCGTGTCGGGTCTGCGCGTGCTTTTGTCGCCGTCGGGCGGCGTGGAGGCGTACCTCGCCGGGCGCGCGCTGGTGCTGGGCGCCGGCGCGCTGTCGGCCTTCGGCGAGGCCGAGCTGCCGTACCTCCTCGCGCTGGCGCTCTCGCTGGGCGAGGCGGGCGAGGCGCTGGCGCGGCCGGGCGCGGTGGAGGGTTTCGACGAGGCGGCGGCGGCGGCCTTCGCCGCGTACCCGGCGTCGCTGGCGGCCTCGCGCGTGCTGGCGCGGCTCGACGCGGCGGTGCGCGGCGGCGATCCGACGACGGTGGACGAGGCGGCGGTCCTCAAAGCGAGCGCGGCCTTCCGCGCGGTGGCCCTTCGTGCGCTCGAGCAGCTCGAGACGGCGTGACGCCCTGCTGTTCGTCGCGTGGGCGTGCGCCACGCTGTCCTGCGCGGGCTCCGCCTGTCCGTTCGAGACGGTGACGCCGCCGCCCGGCAAGGACGGCATGGGCTTGTACTTCGTCAACGCCACGCCGGTGGCGGACGGCTGCGAGCTGGAGGAGGTGTCGGGCGCGGGCTTCGACTTCGAGCTGACGCTGTCGGCCAACTCCGAGGCTGGCGAGCACTTCATGACGATGGAGGACGGCTTCTCGCGGCCCGCGACGTGGGACGGACAGGTGGTGCGCTCGACCGACAGCGCGCGGCGGTACTTCAACGCGTGCAGCGAGTGCGTGACGCGCGTCGAGGAGACCATCGAGGTGGCGCTCCTCAGCCTGTCGCAGGCCGAGGTGGTGGGGAACGCGTGCCCGCCCAACCCGTTGGACGGCGGCGTGCCGGCGCCTGACGACGCGGGCACCCTTCGTCCTCCGGGCCCGCGTGACAACGGCTTCGACGCGCTGCTCGCGTGCGGTGAATTGCGGACGCGGGTGCTCGTCGACGAAGGGCCGCCGGACGGCGGGCCGTGCCCGGCCGAGTGCAGCGCGTGCACGATGACGTACACGTTGGCAGGAGAGCGGCGATGAAGAAGGCGGTGGTGCTGTTGTCCGGTGGCCTCGATTCGGCGACGTGCCTGGGGCTCGCGAAGGCACGCGGCTACGAGCCGGTGTGCCTCTCGGTGGCGTACGGCCAGCGGCACGCGGTCGAGCTGGACCAGGCGAAGGTGGTGGCGAAGGCCGCGGGCGTGACGGACCACCGCGTGGTGACGCTGGACCTGCGCGCCATCGGCGGCTCGGCGCTCACGGCGGACGTGGCGGTGCCCAAGCACGACGACGTCTCGCAGCTGGGCGCCGGCATCCCGGTGACGTACGTGCCGGCGCGCAACACCATCTTCCTCGGGCTGGCGCTGGGCCTCGCCGAGGTGGTGGGCGCGCGCGACATCTTCATCGGCGTCAACGCCGTGGACTACTCCGGCTACCCCGACTGCCGGCCCGAGTTCATCCACGCCTTCGAGAAGCTGGCCGCGGTGGCGACGAAGGCGGGCGTCGAAGGGCAGCCCTTCACCATCCACGCGCCGCTGTCGGGCATGACGAAGGCCGACATCATCCGCGCGGGCGTGGCGGCGGGGGTGGACTACTCGCTGACGCACAGCTGCTACGATCCGGCGACGGACGGCCGCGCCTGCGGGCGCTGCGACAGCTGTCTGCTGCGCAGGAAGGGCTTCGAGGACGCGGGCGTGGCGGACCCGACGAGGTACGTCGAGTGAAGCCGCTGGTGACGTTGCTGCTCCTCGCCGCGGCGCCCGAGCCGCTGGTGGAGGTGCGCGCGCGCATCCCCGACGCGGTGGTGGAATTGCGCTACGCGACCGACGACAACTTCATGAAGAAGGCGGTGTACCCGCCCGACGCGCGGTGCCTGCTGCTGGAGCGCTCGGCGGCGATGCTGGCGAAGGCCGCCGCCGCGCTTCGAGAGAAGGGGTACCGGCTGAAGCTGTACGACTGCTACCGGCCGCGCTCGGTGCAGTACGAGCTGTGGAAGGTGATGCCGGTGCCCGGTTACGTGGCGGACCCGAAGAAGGGCAGCAACCACAACCGCGGCGGCGCGGTGGACCTGACGCTGGTGACGCTGGACGGCGGCGCGGTGGAGATGCCGTCGCCCTACGACTTCTTCGGGAAGGCCGCCCACCATTCGTTCAAGGGTGCGAGCGCCGAGGCGACGAAGCACCGCGAGTTGCTCCGCACCACGATGGAGTTGGTGGGCTTCAAGAAGAACCCGATGGAGTGGTGGCACTACGACCTGCCGGACGCGGCGAGGTACCCGCTGCGGGACGAGCCGTTCGTGTCGGACGGGGGCGTTTCCCGTGCCCCCCGGGGAGCGGGCCAGGGAGAAGAGACGAAGGCCGCGCCCACGGCGCACTGACGGGCTCCGGAGTTCGCGAACAGCGCCTGCGAGGGAGCCGGCGTCGAACAGGGGGCCGATTGGGGGCGCCTGTCCCCGCTCCCCGGGGGAGCGGGACGCTTCATTCGACCGCTCGGCTGCCGTTGGCGACCGCTCGACCGCCTCGCGGCCCAGCCCTCGCGTCGCCGTGCGTTGCTGGCCCCATGCGACGCCGCGCGAAACGCCTGGGCCTGCTGTTGGTGCTGTTCCTCGTCGTCAACGCCGTGCGCCTCGGCGCCTGCGTGTCCACCTCGCGCGGCGACGCGGAGGCGCGCCTCGGGTACCTGGCGCAGCGCATCGACGCGCGGACGCTGCCCGGCGTAGCGCCCGGTCATCCCTTCGACGGCGAATGGCAGCTGGTCGCGCTGTCGATGTCCGTCGTCGCGGCGACCAACCTCGCGTTCCGCTACCCGGACTCGAGGCCTCTGCGCGCAGCGCAGGTGTCGGCGTGGGCGAAGCGCCTCGTCGACGTCGACGTCCGCGCCTATGACGTGAAGCAGTGGGGGAGCGATCCGCTGGAGCTGGAGAAGCCCGACGGCCACGCCGGCTACCTGGGCCACGTCGCGCTCGCGCTGGGCGCGGCGTGCCTCCTCGACGCGCCGCGAGACGCTGACTTGCACGCCCGCCTCGTCGACGCGCTCGCGCGGCGGCTCGACGCCTCGCCCGCCGGGCTCATCGAGACGTACCCGGGCGAGACGTACATCCCCGACAATGTCGTCGTCGTCGCGGGCCTCGCGCTCTTCGACCGCTGCACCGGCGCCGCGGCCCACGCGCCGACGATTCGGCGATTCCTCACCATGACGCGCGAGCGGTGGACGGACCCCAACAGCGGCCTCCTCCGCTTCGCTCCGCACCAGCCTGCCCGCGGAAGCGGCGCGGCGTGGAACGCCTTCTACCTGCCGTTCATCGACGAGTCCTTCGCGGCGGACCAGTCGGCGCGCACCTGGGCCACCTTCGGCGACACGGCCCTCTTCGGCACGCTGCACGGAATCCGCGAGTGGCCGCGCGGCGTGGAGGCGACGGGCGACGTCGACTCCGGACCGCTCGTCTTCGGCGTCTCACCATCGGCGACGGGCTTCATGCTGGGCGCGGCGCGGCTCGCGGGCGACGAGGCGCGCGTCTCGGGGCTCCTCACCACCGCGGAGCTGGTCGGCGTGTCCGCCGGCGGCCGCTACCTCCTGAGCCCGCTCGTCGGCGACGCCATCACCCTGGCGGCGAAGACGCTGACCCGCTGGCCCGCCTCGCGCTCCGCGCCCGCGGCCGTCCGGCCCGAGTCATCGCCCAGGCCGCCGGGTTGACCTCGGGCCCAGGGAGTCGATGGCGAACTGCTCATCCCCCAGGCCAAGCCCGTCGTCGTTCGCCGGTCACGTCCCACGCGGCACGTGCCCGTCCGCACCTCACCTCGGTCTCTGGCCCCGTTCCGTCGCGCCTCGCTGAGCCACCCTCATGGTCTTGTTGGGGGGGCGAGGTCGACTTCGGCCCGAGCGCCTCGGCGGCGTCCAGCTTCGCCTGCGACTCGGCACGGGCGCTGCCAATGCGCTGAGGCGCCGCTGGCCGCGCCCGGGATGGGAGAGCGGCGGCGTTCTGTGGACGCTGATCCGGCCGTCCGTTCGACACGGCACGCGGGGGCGCTCGGCGTCCTCACCACCGGGGCGTAGCGTTGCGGGGGTGGCGCGGTGCGGGCGGGGCGTCGAGTCATGCCTTGCGCGTCCTCGCTCTCGTGGGAGTGGTGGTCCTCGCCGGTGCCTGCAAGCAGTCGACGCCTGACACGCCGGTGGGGGCGGTGCGCCCGCGGAGGTGGAGGCGTCAAAGCCGCCCGCGCCTCCGCCGGTGGTGAACGCGCTGCCAAGCGCGCCTTCGACGTTGTCGTTGTTCGAGCCGATGGCCGCGTCGTGCGAGTGGCGTGCGCCGGAGCCCGGATCGGGGAAGTCGTGGGTGTCGGCGAAGGTGCCCGGCCGTTGCGTCGGCGCGCGCGTGTCGTGGAGCGCGGACGGGACGAAGGCGCTGGTGTGGTTCGATCCGCAGCACGTGCAGTCGGCGGGCTACGCGTCGCGGACCTCGTCGAAGCCTGGGTACGAGGACGAGGTCCGTGACGAGCAGGCGAAGCCGCGGCTGTTCCTGGTCGACGTCCGTGCCGGGAAGGCGGAGGCGCTGCCGCTGCCGGTCCCCGGTGCGAGCCAGACGCTGGACGAGGTGGGCCTTTCGGCTGACGGCGCGCCGCTCGCGTTTTTCGAGGAGGCGCTGTCGCCCGAGGTGCAGGAGAGGGGCAGCGTGGCGGAGGACGGGCAGGTGTTCGACCTGACCGCCTTCGAGGAGGGGCTGCCGGCGCTCGCGCACGCGCAGAGGTTCGCCGGCGGAAAGTGGCCGCGGGTGGAGACGAAAGCGACGACGACGGGCTGGGACTCCGCGATGGGTGTGCAGGCGCTGGACGCGTTCAGCGGCCTGGGACCGCGCAGCGTGGAGCCGTCGTCGCGCAGGGCGACGTGGCCGAGTCGAAGGAGGTCGCTGCGCTGAGGAAGCTGGCGCCGAAGGAGGCGGGGCCGGAGGACGGTAAGTGGATTTTCTCGGCGCGGGCGGCGCGCGCGTGTACGTGTGGGAGATTTCGGGTGAGTTCGCGTACACGGCTGTACGCGCTGCCCGAAGGGAGGCTGGTGTTCTCGTCGGACACGGCGCGGGCGGTGACCTTCTGGCCGACGGCGGCGAAGCCGGAGAGTCACGAGGCGAAGGACGGCCTCGAGACGAGCGGGCGGGGTGGGTGTCGGTCGCCCAGCCTGGCACCGCCAGCCTCTCAGTGCTTCTCGTGGTCGCAGCGCAACACGCGCTCGAGCGCCCTCGCGAACTCGTCCACCGTCGGCACGCGGCGCGGGCCCAGCGGCGCCTCGGGCTTGGGCGCGGCCGTCAGCGGCTGGCCCTTCAGCGGGAAGTCGTCGTACGCGCCGGTCCCGTCGGCATCGACGAGGATGGCGTTCGCCACCGCGAAGGGGCGCGAGCCGTTGAGCGGCATCATCGAGCGGTTCGAGCCCACCGCGCGCACCATCACCACGTACCAGGTGTCGGCCGTCGGGCTCAGCTCGAAGCGCGCCGTCTCGTGCACGCGGCGGCCTGCCGTCGTCCCCGGCACCGCCTCGACGGTGAGGTTCGCCGGATCGAGCACCTTCTTGTCCAGCACGCGCGACTCGGGCCACTCGCTGTTCGACTCGCCGTTCATCGCCTCGCGGCCGTTGGTGTGCGTGTACACCTCGATGCGATCGAACTGCACCCAGTCGGGCGCCTGCACGTCGGCCACGAGCTCGAGCTTCTCGCCCGCCGCCAGCGACAGGGTCCCGCCCATCTCCACCGCGTCGCCGATCGGCATGCCGTTGGCATCCAGCCTCCGCGCCGTGACGGTGAGGAACGGACCGTTGCTCACCAGCGCCTTGCGCGCGCGAGCGGCCTCCGCGAAGGCCACCGGCGAGAAGTCCTTCGCCGCGTCCGCGCCCGTCTTCACCCACGTCCGCGAGTAGCCGCCCACCGACGCGAAGGCCTTGTGCGTGTCCGAGACGCCCGTCGCGGTGCGGACGGTGCCGCGCGAGAGGAACGTCATCCAGTCGTTCATCACCTCGAACGCGGGGCTGCCGCCGTTGGCGATCTCGAGGCCGTCGAAGCCGTCGCCGAACAGCTTCGTGTCGTTCGCGGTCGCGTCGGGCGCGGGCGCCATGCGGAAGTCGGCCGGGTCGGCGTGGCTGGCCAGCGTCGCGGTGTCCACCTTGAGCTGCGTGAGCGCGCCGGAGCCGCCGCGCGGGTGGTTGATCTGCACGAAGGCGCCGGGGAAGGCCGCCTTGATGCCGGGGAACAGCTCGGTGAGACGCAGGGTGGGGCCTTCCCCGCCCGCGTGGTCGAACGCGCCGCCGTTGCCCTTCGTCGCGTCGCGCGAGAGGTTCATCGCGTTGAAGTGGCCGTAGGTGAAGCTGGTCACCTCCTCGCCGATGAGCGACGCCATCTCGTCTTGCGCGCCCAGCTCGCGGATCATCGGCGCGTAATCCGTGATGACCTCGTGGTCGGTGCTGACCAGCACGTCGACGCCCTCGGCGAGGAAGCTGGCGACGCGCTGCTCATTGGGCACCAGTGAGTCGGTGGAGTTGATGGCGTGCACGTGCAGGTCCGCCGACTGCCAGCCCGTCGAGTCGACGACGCGCACCAGCGTCGCGTCGACGGTCGCGTCGGCCTGCGTCAGGTCGACCGCCTGGCCGCCGGGGTAGGTGTCCGGCCAGAGGTTGAACTCCGGGCCGCGGCTCACCACCACCTCGTACTGCCCGGGTGGCAGCTCGAGGTCGACGCGGCCCGACGCGGGCACGAAGCCCACGGCCGCGGGGTTGCCCGGCAGCTTCTCGAGCAGGAGGTGGTTCTTCCAAGTGTCCTGGGTGAAGGGGCAGATGCCGCCGGCGCAGCGCACCGTCACCTTCGCGGGCATCGGCGCGCCGTTCTCCCCCGCCACCTTCACCGTCAGCGTGCGCGAGGGCAACAGCGCCAGCGTCGCGTCCTTCGTCTCGCCCGCGGCCAGCGTCAGCCGTTGCGCCGCGCCGACGAGCCGGCCTTCCTTCGCCGCCGACAACTCGTACGCGCCGGGCGGGAGCTTCACGCTGCCCCTGCCGGTGGCGTCGGCCTCCAGCACCGTCACCAGGCGCTGCGCCGCGGTGTCCACCACGGCGACGCGCGCGCCCGCCGGCGAGCCGTTGGGCGCCGTCACCGTCACCTCCACCGTGCCCGCCGGGGCGCCGTCCAACTCGAGCCACGTCGACGACACGCCCGCGAGGTCGCGCGCCACCACGAGGTCGCGGAGGTAGCTGCGCGACTCACCGCCGCGCACCACGAAGGTGCCCGGCCGCGTGCGCGCGTCGGGGTCCGTCCAGGTCAGCACGCCGTTGAGGCTCTCGCCTTCGACGACGCTGCCGACCACGCCGCCGTAGCCGAGCGTGGCGTTCGCGGTGACGGGCTTCTTCGGATCCGCCAGGGAGTAGCTGCGCAGTCCGTAGGACACGCCGTCGCCCTGCGCGCCCACCCAGCGCGACGGGTCGACGAGGCAGTCGGCCGAGCCGAGGCCGTTCGCGCAGCCGTCGGGGTTGAAGAACTCCACGGAGCCGCGGAAGTCCGTCAGGTCGATGAGCGGCAGCGACACCGGACTCTGCCCGTCGTTGCAGAACGCCGTCATCATCCGCAGGCGCGTCTCGCCCGGCGACAGCACGTAGTAGGTGGTGACGCGCACCGGCTGCGGCACCTCCGGGTCGACGACGAAGCTGACGTTGCCCAGCTGCGCCGACACGATGGCCTTCAGGTTGAGCAGGTCGTGCGGGACGTCGTCGCCCGACGCCGCCACCACCGCGGGTCCGCCGGACGAGCCGTCGGCCAGCACCTCCACGTCGGTGACGCGGGTGACACGGCCGAAGGCGTAGGCCAGCGCCATGCGGCCGAACTGATCGCGGCCCGGCTCCCCGGCGCCGCGCACGAGGTCCGCGTCGATGACGCCGCCGCCGTACAGCGTCGGCCCGACGGTGCGCCCCGGCTTCTCGATGACGAAGCGCACCTTGTCGTTCTGCAAAAGCACGTCGCCGGTGCTGCCCGTCGCCGTCTGCCCGCCGATGAGCATCGCGTCGGAGTCGATGACCTTCGCCGACGCGCCGGTGCCCGTCTGTGAGAACAGCCCCGTCGCCGCCAGGTCCACCACGCAGCGCTTCGGGTTCGGGTTGGTCCCGCCACCGCCCGGCTTCTGCGAGCAGGTCGAGAGCAGCGCCACGGCGGCGACATTCACGGTGAAGCAGAGCACTCGCGACATCGACAACTCCCCGAAGAGAAAACCGCGGCCGACAGGTCGCGGAAAGCGCGCGTGTACTCTCAAGCCCTTGAAAATGCTCGCCGCGCCGCGTCACGGCCGGGTCACAGCGGGCTGACAAGCGTCAGTGCTTTCGCGGCCATCGCCCATTGAAAGGCGCCGGTGCGGCGGTGTAGGCGCGCCGCATGTACGACGTGGCGATCATCGGAGCGGGGCCTGGGGGAGCGGCGGCGGCGGTGGCCCTGGGGCAGTTGGGCATCACGAACGTGGTGTTGCTGGACCGCGAGGGCTTCCCTCGCCACAAGACGTGCGGCTCGGGGTTGTCGCCGAACGCGCTGAAGGTCATCGAGAAGCTGGGGCTGCTGCCCGAGGTGAAGGCGGCCGGCTACCACATCAACGCGGTGCGCATCGTCACGCCGGGTCACCGGGAGATGGTCATCAAGTCGGACGCGGCGGCGATTGTGTGCCTGCGCGAGGTGTTCGACCACCTGGTGGTGAAGCGCGCGCAGGCGCTGGGCGTGACGCTGAAGACGCCGTTCCGCGCGGACGCGCTCATCAAGGAAGGCGACCGCGTGGTGGGCGTGCGCGGCTTCGACGGCGAGGAGCTCCGCGCGAAGGTGGTGCTGTGCGCCGACGGCGCGAACTCCATCTTCTCCACGGATCCCCGTCCGAAGCGCAGCATCGCGACCTTGATGGGGTGGTGGGACGACTTCGAGGTCGAACCGAACCGCCTCGACATGATCTTCGATAAGTCCGTCTCGCCGCTCTACGGGTGGATGTTCCCCGAGGGGAACGGGCGCGTGAACATCGGCATCTGCATCGACGGGCAGGACGAGTCGGGTGAGAAGACGACGAAGAACCTGCGCGCGACGTTCCAAAAGTTCCTCGAGACGCACTACGCGAAGCAGCTGAAGACGGCGAAGCAGGTCGGCAAGTGGAAGGGCCACCCGATTGTCTACACGACGTGGATCGGCCACATGACGCAGCCGGGCTCGCTGTTCCTCGGCGAGGCCGCGCGCATCACGCACAACGCGACGGGCGAAGGCATCAGCCAGGCGATGGAGTCGGGGGTGTTCGCCGCCGAGGCGTGCGCGAAGGTGCTGAAGGAAGGCGTCAGCGAGAAGAAGGCGTGGCGCTGGTACGTGAACCAGCACCGCAAGCGCTTCACCGGCGCCTTCCTCGCGGGCCACGCGCTGCGGGCCGTCGTCGACTCCACGCTGCTCGACCACGTCGCCGACGCGTACAACAACCCGACGGTGCGCAAGGCGGTGACGAAGCTGCTCGGCTCGGCGCTCGCGGGCAGCTCGGTCGGCGTGGCGGAAGGCGTCGCCGAGGTGAAGGGCGCGCTGAAGGAAGACCGCCCGGCGGCCTGAGCGATGTCTTGGGGCCTGCCTCCTTTCTTCGGGCCGCGCACCGCGCTGAAGCGCTCGCCGGTCGGGCCGCGCCGCGATTGACGCGACACACGGCGGATTGAGGCCCGTCAAGTCATCCTGCCCGAGTGGGTGCGAGTACACTTGTGCCGCCGACGCGGTGCGCTACCCGTGAAGGTGGTTCAGCGGACCAGGAGGGCGCGATGCGCGCAGGAATCAGGACCGTGCGCCCGGCCGCGGTGGCCGGCGCCTTCTACCCCGGGTCGGCGGAGAAGCTGGGGCGGGACGTCGACGCGCTGCTGGCCGCCGCGACGCCGCGGCCGCTCCGGCCCAAGGCGCTCGTCGCGCCGCACGCCGGGTACGTCTACTCGGGCCCGATCGCCGCGAGCGCGTACAAGCTGCTCGAGAACCTCGCGCCCAAACCCACGCGCGTGGTGCTGCTCGGGCCCGCGCACACCGCCGGCTTCCGCGGCATCGCGCTGCCGGCGGTGGATGCGATGCACACGCCGCTGGGCAACGTGCCGGTGGACGGCGAGCTTGAGTTCCGGGCGCTCGAGTTCCCCTTCGTGATGGACGAGGCGCGGGCGCACGCGCGCGAGCACTCGCTCGAGGTGCACCTGCCGTTCCTCCAGCGCGCGCTGGGCGACTTCACGGTGCTGCCGCTGTGCGTGGGCCACGCCAGCCCCGACGACGTGGCGGACCTGCTCGAAGCGGTGTGGGGCGGACCGGAGACGCTCATCGTGGTGTCGACCGACCTCTCGCACTACCTGCCGTGGGCCGAGGCGAAGCGGGTGGACCAGGAGACGGTCGATGCCATTCTCGCGTTGGACGCCGACGCGCTGGACGCCGAGCGCGCGTGCGGCACGCACCCCCTGGCGGGCCTGCTGGTGGCGGCGCGGCGCAAGGGGCTCGAGGCGACGCTGCTCGACCTGCGCAACTCCGGGGACACCGCGGGCGACAAGGCGCGCGTCGTCGGCTACGCGGCGTTCGCCTTCACCGAGGAGGCGCGGTCGTGAATGCGCAGGGACCGGTGTTGCTCAAGTTGGCGCGGGAGACGCTCGTCGAGGCCTTTGGCGGGCCGAAGGTGGCCGTGCCAGACCAGGCGTGGCTGATGGAGCCGCGGGCGGTGTTCGTCACGCTGCACAAGCACGGCGAGCTGCGCGGCTGCGTCGGGCAACTCACGGCGCGCTTCCCGCTGTTCGAGGCGGTGCGGCAGGCGGCGAAGGCGGCGGCGTTTCATGACTCGCGCTTCAAACCGCTCGGGCCGGAGGAGCTCGCCGAGGTGCGCATCGAGGTCTCGGTGCTGTCACCGCTCGAGCCGCTCGACGTGGCCACCGAGGCCGAGGCGCTGGCGGCGCTGCGCCCCGGCGTGGACGGCGTGGTGCTGACGCACGGCGCGAAGAGTGGCGTCTTCATCCCCGAGGTGTGGAAGCAGCTGCCCGAGCCGCGGGAGTTCCTGGAGCACTTGAAGCGCAAGGCCGGCCTGCCGCAGGTCTGGCAGCCGGGGACGCGCGTCGAGCGCTTCACCGCGGAGCAGTGGAGCGAGTGAGGCCGTCATGAAGACGACGCCATCGCATCACCCCGCGCGCTGGTGGCACCGGCTGGACGACGGCCGCATCCAGTGCGACGTGTGCCCGCGCGACTGCAAGCTGCAAGACGGCCAGCGCGGCTTCTGCTTCGTGCGCGCCCGCGAGGGCGACCAGCTGGTGCTCACCACGTACGGGCGCAGTTCGGGCTTCTGCGTCGATCCCATCGAGAAGAAGCCGCTCAACCACTTCTACCCGGGCTCGTCGGTGCTCTCCTTCGGCACCGCCGGCTGCAACCTCGGCTGCCGCTTCTGCCAGAACTGGGACATCTCGAAGGCGTCGGAGTGGGACACGTTGGCCGACCAGGCCGCGCCCGACGCCATCGCCGAGCGCGCGCAGGCGCTGGGCTGCAAGTCGGTCGCCTTCACGTACAACGACCCGACCATCTTCGCGGAGTACGCCATCGACGTCGCCCACGCGTGCCACGCGCGCGGGGTGAAGACGGTGGCGGTGACGGCCGGCTACATGCGCCAGGAGCCGCTGCGCGAGTTCGCCGCGGCGCTCGATGCAGCGAACGTCGACTTGAAGGCCTTCACCGAGGACTTCTACCGGCGCATCACCTTCGCGCACCTGAAGCCGGTGCTGGAGACGCTGGAGTACCTGGTGCACGAGGCGCAGGTGTGGACGGAGATCACCACGCTGCTCATCCCCGGGCACAACGACAGCGAGGCCGAGGTGGCGAAGTTGTCGGAGTGGGTGGTGGACACGCTGGGCCCGCAGGTGCCGCTGCACTTCTCGGCCTTCCACCCGGACTTCAAGATGCGGGACGTCCCCCCGACGCCCCCGGCGACGCTGAAGCGCGCGCGGAGGCAGGCGATGCGCGCGGGCCTCAGGTACGTCTACACGGGCAACGTCCACGACACCGAAGGCGACACCACGCTGTGCCCGCAGTGCGAGAAGCCGCTCATCGTCCGCGACTGGTACGAGGTGCTCGACTACCGCCTCACTGCGGACGGGCACTGCCCCGACTGCGGCGCGGCGGTGGCGGGGCGCTTCGACGAGCGTCCCGGGCAGTGGGGCCGCAAGCGCGTACGCGTGGTGATGAATGGCCTCGCGCCCTGAGCGTTCCCCGCAGCCTTCCGAGACGAAGGTGCAGGCAGGTGGGGACGCGGGTGGCGGCGCAGCTTCGGGCGCGGGGGATGCGGGTGCGTCAGGTGCGGCGCAGCGGCGCGGCGTCCGACGAGGTGTGGGTGGGAGACCTGGGCGACGCGCGCTTCGCGGCGGAGGTGGGGCAGGGCGCCTCCGTCATCGTCCACTGCGCGGTGCCGCCGTACCACCAGTGGGGCGCGCTGCTCGAGCCGCTCAACGACGGCGCGCTGAACGCGGCGAAGACGAGCGGCGCCCGGCTGGTGGTGTTGGACAACCTGTACGGCTACGGGCGCGTGTCGGGGCCGATGACGGAGACGACGCCGCTGGCGCCGGTGAGCCGGAAGGGTGAGCTCCGGGCGCGCATCGCGGAGAAGCTGCTGGCGGCGCACGGGGCGGGCGACGCACGCGTGTCCATCGCGCGGGTGTCGGACTTCTACGGGCCGGGCGTGACGATGAGTGGCGTCTTGGGCGAGCGTTTCTACCAGCGGGCGCTGGCCGGGAAGGCGGCCGAGGTGTTCGGCGACCCGGACCTGCCGCACTCGTACTCGTATGCGCCGGACGTGGCGGACGGGCTCGTCACGCTGGCGCTGGACGCGCGCGCCGACGGCGAGGTGTGGCACCTGCCGGTCGCGGCGCCGGAGTCGACGCGGGCGTGGGTGGCGCGCTTCGGGCGGGCGTTCGGCGTGGGGCTCGGCGTGACGAAGGTTCCGGCGCTCGTCTTGCGGGTGATGGGGCTCTTCGTGCCCGCAGCCAGGAGCTGGTGGAGATGCTGTACCAGTGGCAGGCGCCGTTCGTGCTCGACGACGCGAAGTTCCGCGCGGCCTTCGGTGGGCAGCCGACGGCGCCGGACCGCGGCGCGGAGGAGACCGTGCGCTGGGCGCGCCACACCTACGCGAAGCGCGCGGCGTGAGCGGCTACGGCAGGTGCGAGACGACCTCGGCGGCCAGCACCACCAGCGCCGCGAGCCGCTCGCCGGTGAACGCGTCCTTCTGCGCGCTCTCCGCGTCGAGGACGCCCACGACGTGCCCCTGCGCGTCGAAGAGCGGCAGGCACGCCTCGCTCACGATGTCCGGGTCGCACTCGTAGTACGCGCCGCCCGCCTCGACGTGCGCCTTCACGTCGGCGATGACGCGCGGCCGTCCGGAGAGCGCGACCGCGACGTTGTTCGACTGCTTCGCGAACTCTTCGGTGAGCGGGAACTCCGCGCGGCTGTGCTTGCCCGAGTACGCCAGCTTCACCAGCGCGCGGCCACTCTTCACGTCGCGCGCCTGGTACACGCCCAGCCACTCGATGCCGGTGCGGTTGGCGACGTGCTCGAGCAACTCGTCGAGGAGGAGCAGGCACATGCTGGTGCGCGTCTGGCGGCCGCCGAGCACCGCCCCGAGGTCGTACGGCGTCGGGTCCAACTCGCCGTGCAGCGAGCAGCTGCCGTCGGCGGATAGCTTCGGCACCTTCACCTGGTACAGCCGGTTGAGGGCCGTGGGCGTGGCGGGGAGCGAGCGCTTCTTCGCTTCCTCCAGCACGTCCCACAGCGCCGTTTGCGCTTCGCGGAGCAAGCCGCGGTCGACGTCGAGTCCCACCTTCTTCGCGTAGTCCGTGGCGTCCACCGGGTGCCCTCCAGGCCGTTCCGCGCAGCCTACGCCTTCGTGCCCGCCGGGAGCAGCTCCGAGAAGAAGTCGTTGCCCTTGTCGTCGACGACGATGAACGCGGGGAAGTCGACGACTTCAATCTTCCACACCGCTTCCATGCCGAGCTCCGGGTACTCGAGCACCTCGACCTTCTTGATGCAGTCCTGCGCGAGGCGCGCCGCCGGGCCGCCGATGCTGCCGAGGTAGAAGCCGCCGTACTTCTTGCACGCGTCGGTGACGGCCCTGGAGCGGTTGCCTTTGGCCAGCATGACGAAGCTGCCGCCGTTCGCCTGCAGGAGGTCGACGTAGCTGTCCATGCGGCCGGCGGTCGTCGGCCCGAAGCTGCCCGACGGCATGCCCTTGGGCGTCTTCGCGGGGCCCGCGTAGTACACGCACATGTCCTTGAGGTACTGCGGCAGGCCCTGTCCGGCCTCGAGGCGCTCCTTGAACTTCGCGTGGGCGATGTCGCGGGCCACCACCATCGGGCCGGTGAGCGACAGGCGCGTCTTCACCGGGTAGCGCGAGAGCAGCGCGCGGATGTCGCTCATCGGGCGCGTCAGGTCGACCTTCACGACGTCGCCGCCGAGCTGCTTCTCGTCGATCTCGGGCAGGTACTTCGCCGGGTCGCGCTCGAGCGCCTCGAGGAAGACGCCGTCTTTGGTGATCTTCCCCAACGCCTGCCGGTCGGCGGAGCAGCTCACCGCGATGGCGACGGGGCAGCTCGCGCCGTGCCGCGGCAGGCGGATGACGCGCACGTCGTGGCAGAAGTACTTGCCGCCGAACTGCGCGCCGATGCCCATGCGCTGCGTCAGCTGGTGCACCTGCTCCTCGAGGCCCACGTCGCGGATGCCGTGCCCGGCCAGCGTGCCCTTCGTAGGCAGCGTGTCGAGGTAGCGGGCCGAGGCGAGCTTCGCGGTCTCGAGGGCAAACTCGGCGGAAGTGCCGCCGATGACGATGGCGAGGTGGTACGGCGGGCACGCGGCGGTGCCCAGCGAGCGCAGCTTGTCGTTGAGCCACGTCAATAGGCTCTTCTCGTTGAGCAGCGCCTTGGTCTCCTGGAAGAGGTAGCTCTTGTTCGCCGAGCCGCCGCCCTTCGCCATGAAGAGGAACTTGTAGGTGTCGCCGTCGACCGCGGAGATCTTGATCTCCGCCGGCAGGTTGGAGCCGGTGTTCTTCTCGTCGAAGGTGGTGATGGGCGCGAGCTGCGAGTAGCGCAGGTTCGTCTCGGTGTACGTCTTGAAGACGCCGCGGGCGAGCGCCTCTTCGTCGCCGCCGCCGGTGAAGACGAGCTGGCCTTTCTTGCCCTTGACGATGGCGGTGCCGGTGTCCTGGCACATCGGCAACACGCCGCCGGACGAGATGACGGCGTTCTTCAACAGGTCGAGCGCGACGAACTTGTCGTTGTTGGATGCTTCGGGATCCTCGAGGATCCGCTTGAGCTGCTCGAGGTGCGACGGGCGCAGCAGGTGCGCGATGTCGTGCATCGCCTCCTTCGCGAGCAGCGTGAGCGCTTCCTTGTCCACCTTGAGGAAGGTCTGCCCCTGGGCCTCGAAGGTCGACACGTAGTCCTTCGTGAGGAGGCGGTACGGGGTGTCGTCGTGCTGGAGCGGGAGAAGGTCGGAGTAGAGGAAGTCCATGGCGAGCGGGTTGTAGCGCCGAACGCCGGCGACGGCGACGGATCGCGAGGGCCGCCATGCTGGCGGCCAGCGGCGCTGAGCGGACGGAGAAGGCTCGCGGCCACCGCGCGCACCGCTCGACCCGGCCGCTCTCCCGCGGCGAGAACCTCAGCGGCGTCTTCGTCGTGTGGGGCCGCCGCTTCGGCACCAAGGCGAGCCACGCGCATGTCTCGACGCCACGGCGTTGGGTGCGTGCCGGCCTTCGGCCCGAATGAAGGGCGCCTCGGCGTTGGCGCGCTGCAGGCACCGGAGCGCGTGGACGAGGAGCACTTCGAAGCGCGACCAGGCCGGTAGCGCCGCCGCGAAAGGCAAGCGCCACCGGCCTGCTTCCCCCTCAGCGCGTCAGTTCCGCGCCAGGTCGAAGCGGTCCAGGTTCATCACCTTCGCCCAGGCCTTCACGAAGTCGCGGACGAACTTCTCCTTGGCGTCCGACTGCGCGTACACCTCGGCGACCGCGCGCAGCTCGGAGTTCGAGCCGAAGACCAGGTCCACCGGGGTCGCGGTCCACTTCGCCTTGCCAGTGGCGCGGTCGATGCCCTCGTACAGGCCCTCGTGCCTGGCCGACTTCGACCACTTCGTCCCCATGTCGAGCAGGTTGACGAAGAAGTCGTTGCTCAGGACGCCCGGCCGGCTGGTGAAGACGCCATGAGACGACTGGCCCTGGTTGGCGTTGAGCGCCCGCAGGCCACCCACCAGCACCGTCATCTCGGGCACCGTCAGGGTGAGCAGGTTCGCCTTGTCGACCAGCGCCTCGGCGGGCGAAAGGAACGCGTCGCCGGCGTAGTAGTTGCGGAAGCCGTCGGCCCTGGGCTCGAGCACCGTGAAGGACTTCACGTCGGTCTGTTCCTGGCTGGCGTCGACGCGGCCGGGAGAAAAGGGCACCGACACCTCCACGCCGCCCAGCTTCGCCGCCTGCTCGACGGCCGCGTTGCCCGCCAGGACGATCAGGTCGGCCAACGACACCTTCTTCGGGCCCTTGTTGAAGTCCTGGCGCACGGCCTCGAGCTTCCTCACGACCGCCGCCAGCTCGTTCGGATCGTTGACGGGCCAGTCCTTCTGGGGCGCGAGGCGCACGCGGGCACCGTTGGCCCCGCCGCGCATGTCCGTGCCGCGGTAGGTCGACGCCGAGGCCCAGGCCACCCGCACCAGCTGGGGGACCGAAAGCCCCGAGGCCAGCACCTTCGCCTTCAGCGCCGCCGCGTCCTTCTCGTCGATGACGGGGCCCTGGGACTTCGGCAACGGGTCCTGCCAGATCAGCTCTTCGGCGGGAACCTCGGGGCCGAGGTAGCGGGACCGCGGGCCCATGTCGCGGTGGGTCAGCTTGAACCACGCCTTCGCAAAGGCCAGCCGGAACTCCTCGGGCTTCTCGCGGTAGCGCTTCGCGATCTTCGAGAAGGCGGGGTCGAACTTCAGCGCGAGATCGGTGGTGAACATGATGGGCGCGTGGCGCCTCCTCGGATCGTGCGCGTCGGGCACCAGGCCTTCACCCTTCCCGTTCGCAGGGATCCACTGGATCGCCCCCGCCGGGCTCTTCGTCTGCACCCAGTCGAAGGCGAACAGGAAGTCGAGGTAATTGGTGGTGAACGCGACGGGGTTCGCAGACCAGGCGCCCTCGAGGCCGCTGGTGACGGTATCGGAGCCCTTGCCGGTACCGCACGTGTTCTTCCACCCGAAGCCCTGCTCCTCCAGGTCCGCCGACGCCGGATCCGGCCCGACGCACTTCGCCACGTCGTGGGCGCCGTGCGCCTTGCCGAAGGTGTGGCCGCCGGCGATCAGCGCCACGGTCTCCTCGTCATTCATGGCCATCAGCCCAAAGGACTCGCGAATGTCCTTCGCCGCGGCCAGCGGGTCGGGCTTGCCGTTGGGCCCTTCAGGGTTGACGTAGATGAGGCCCATCTGCACGGCGGCGAGCGGGCCCTGCAGCTTGTTCCCCTGGCGGCGCTCGGCCGCGAGCATCTTCTGCTCGGGGCCCCAGTAGACCAGGTCGGGTTCCCAGTCGTCGCGGCGGCCGCCGGCGAAGCCGTAGGTCTTGAAGCCCATTGCGTCGAGCGCGACGTTGCCGGTGAGGACCATCAGGTCCCCCCAGGAAATCTTCTGGCCGTACTTCTGCTTGATGGGCCAGAGTAGCCGCCGGGCCTTGTCCAGGTTGGCGTTGTCAGGCCAGCTGTTGAGCGGCTCGAAGCGTTGCTGGGCCCCGCCCGCGCCACCCCGGCCGTCGCCGACCCGGTAGGTGCCTGCGCCGTGCCAGGCCATGCGGATGAAGAAGGGGCCGTAGTTGCCGAAGTCCGCTGGCCACCACTCCTGCGAGGTCGTCAGCACCTTTTTGATGTCCTGCTTCACCGCCGCGAGGTCCAGCGTGGCGAAAGCCTTCGCATAGTCGAAGCCGGGATCCAACGGGTTGGACTCGGCGGCGTGCTGTCGCAGCGGTGACAGATCGAGCTGGTTGGGCCACCAGAAATGGTTCGACTTCGGCAACCCCTGCGCCAGCGCGGCGCCGGGCACCACCAGGCCCACCGCCGCTGTCAGGGCCAGAGACTTCAACGAGATTCGCTGCGTCATGACGTATTGACCTCCTGGAGATGGTTGGACATGGACTATTTTTGGACGTCGTCTAATACGAAATTCTATCTAACGAGTGAATGGGCGGGCGCAAGCGAAAGCGAATGTGTGGAGGCTGCGAGCCGATCCCTTTGCCCGCTGCGCCGGTGGTGGGCGCGCGCCTACTCGCCTTGACGCGTCCGGCCTCGCGTGCGTTTCTGCCTTCCTGCTCACCGACGGGGAGGCGCTCGAAGGATGTTCACCGGAGAGATTCAGCGGTCGCGCTCGAAGAGGCCGTTCGTCATCGGCGGCCTGCTTCTGCTGCTCGTGGTCGCCGTCGTGCTGTTCATGCCGTTCCCGCGCACCGTGAAGTCCTCCTTCGTGCTCGCCGGCGGCACCTCCACCGAGGTGAAGGCGGGCCGCGCCGGCAAGGTGCTCGAGGTCGTCTCTGCCAGCGGCAAGGCGGTCGCTACCGGCGCGCCGCTTCTTAGGCTCGAGGGCGGCGACGCCGACGCGCGCGTCACCGAGCTCACCGCGAAGCTCGACGCGCTCTCGAAGGCGAAGCCCGCGTCCGCGAAGGAGGCCGCGAGGTCCGCCAGCGACCTGAAGAAGGCCGAGGCCGCGCTCAGGGCCGCCGAGAAGGCGCTCGAGTCCGCCCAGGCGAAGGCGAAGGGCAAGAAGACGCCCGCCGTCGCCAGGGCCGAGAAGAAGGCGAAGGCCGCCGCCGACGCGCTCGAGAAGGCGAAGGGCCGCGTGAAGCTCTCGGAGGCCGACCTGAAGGCGCAGCAGGAGGAGACGGAGAAGGCGCTCGCCGCGGCGAAGGCCGAGGTGGACGCGGCGACCATCACCGCTCCGGTGTCGGGCTTCGTCGCGGGCCTGCGCATCGCCAAGGGCGCCGAGGTCGCGAAGAATGACGTCGTCGCGCTCATCGAGGGCACCTCGAAGCTCAAGGCCATCGTCGAGGAGCCCGCCAACCAGCCGCTGCGCAAGGGCATGCAGATCGAGCTGCTGCTCGACAGCGGTCGCAAGAAGCTCCTCCTCGACGACGACGCCAAGAACGGCAAGGGCGTGGCCGAGTTCGACAACGCGAAGGGCGATCTCCAGCCGGGCCTCGGCGGCACCGTGGAGATCTCCGGCGACGACACGAACCTGCTCAACACGCTGCTCGGCAAGTGATGCGTCGCGCCCTCGTCCTCCTCGCGCTCCTCGCCTCCGGCTGCGTCACCATCGTCAAGCGCGACGGCCCGCGTCGCGATCCCGAGTCCGACAGGCACGACGCCGAGGGCTTCATCGTGCTGAACGGCCAGCGCACGAAGGTGCTCTGGTCCGACGGCGACAGCTTCGACTTCAAGGGCGGTCCGTACGAGGGACAGGGTACGCGCCTCCAGGGCTTCAACACGCTCGAGGCCTACGGGCCGGTGCACCGCTGGGGCAGCTGGACGCGCGAGGAGCTGTACGAGATCGCCAAGGCCGGCGCCGCGCTCGCCGCCTCCGAGGAGTGGGAGTGCACCACGCAGGGCGAGGCCGACGCGTATGGCCGCGTGCTCGTCGACTGCCCGAAGCTCGCGCGGGTGATGGCGCTCCAGGGCATCGGCCTCGCGTACGCGGTGCGCGGCCGGCCGCCGGCGAAGGTGCTGGACGCCATGCACCAGGCGCAGCGCGCGCGGCGCGGCATGTGGAAGAAGGGCGTGCCCGACACCATCCTCACCGCGCTGCACTCGCGCGATGAGCCGGGCAGCGAGAAGTATCCCACCGCTGCCAACCGCGTCCTGGATACCCGCACCGGCGAAGCGCAGCTCCGCAAGCACATGGACTCGTACCGGGAGTGCGAAGAGGTCTGCGACGGCGACTCCTGCATGGTCTACGTGCCGTACGAGCGCCGGTACAAAAACCAGCCCAACTGCCTCGTCGGCGGCGAGTAGCGCACGAGGCCCGAGCCGGAAGAATCAGCGGGGCCCTACCCGGATCCACTCGCCCACTGAGTATGCTCGGGGCATGTCTCAGCCGACCCTTGGCTCCCGCCTGGGCCTTCTCACCGCCGCCGTCGCGGCGCTCTCGTTTCCCGCCTGCTTCCAGCCCGTCGATGAGCTGGGGGACGGCGGCTTCGCGGGCGGCGCGGGCGGCGGCTTCGCGGGCGGCGCGGG
>JBFMAB010000003.1:0-30294 GCA_040755835.1 Myxococcota bacterium | reverse complement strand
CCGCGCGCTGGTGGTGGGCGACAAGGTGGTGGGCGCCATGCGGCGCACCGCGCGCGAGGGCGAGTTCCGCTCCAACCTCCACCGCGGTGGCCAGGGAAAGCCCGCGAAGCTGGACGCGCACACCCGCCCCCTCGCGGTGCGCGCCGCGAAGGTGATTGGGCTGGAGGTGTGCGGCGTCGACCTCCTCGAGAGCGCCGAGGGCCCCAAGGTGATGGAGCTCAACTCGTCGCCCGGCTTCGAGGGCCTCGAGGCCGCGACGAAGAAGGACATCGCCGGGGACATCGTGCGCCACGCGCTGACGCTGGCGGCGGCGCGGCGGTAGCCATCGCGCGTGCGGGGAGGTCGCCGCGAGCGTCACGCTACGCTACGGGTGGGCGCCCGCGTGGCACGAGCCCGGTTGCTGGCAGGCCGGCGGGCAGCCGACGCCGAGGCACTGCGTGCAGCGCGCCACCGGCGGTGGATCCGGCGCCCGGTCACCACAGCTCGATGGCCGGTGGCCGGACTCGTGGCTGTGCCCGCGACCAGGGTGGCCGTTGTCATCGTCCTCGCAGCTCGGCGCCGGATTGCGCACAAGGATGCGGCAGCTCGCGCGCGCCGCGTTGCCCGAAGCGTCGGTGACGTCGAAGGTGACGACGAAGTCACCTTCGTGGTCGAGCGGCACCCGCACCGACGAGGGGCTGGCGAGCGCGAGCCCGACGCATGACTTCTTTCGGGGCTGAGTGAACGCCTGGACGTTCACGACGGTGCCACGCGTGTCGAGGTCGAGTGTCCCAGCGCACTCATCCGCTGCCTGGGCGCACGCGCTCAGCGGCACCTCCTGCGTCTGCGCGCGGTGCGTGCGAGTCAGGACGACGTCGTGCGTCGTCACCGCGGGCGCGCGCGTATCCACGACAGTGACGCTCGTGGCGCCGGACGACGAGATGCCCGCCGAGTTGGTGACGGTGAGCGAGAAGCCCGTCGTGCCGGGTGAGCCGAGCGCGACGGACGCGACAGGCGTGCTGGCGACCGGCGTTCCAGACGTCGTGCTCCACGCGTACGAAAGCGAGAGGCCCAGCGGGTCGCTCGACGCGCGGCCGTCCAACGTCGCGAGCGCCGGACACTCGAGCGTCTGCGGCGGGCCGGCCACGGCGAGGGGTGGACGCGCGCAGCCCGCGGTGACGGAGAGGCCAGACACGGGCGGCGAGAGCGACGGGCCGCCAGCCGCGGAGAGCGTGAGGAACGTCGTCGTCGCGCCGACGATGACGCGGAAGGGAATCGCGCCGCTCGGGAAGAGAGACAGGCAGCGCGGCTGCGTCGCGTCAAACCAGTCGACGTACGCGACGTACGCCGTGGAGATGCCGAGTGCCGTCGCGTCGAAGGTCAAGGACAGGCCGTGCACCGAGAGCGTCGTCGTGCCGGCGCCAGTCAACTCGCCTTCGAGCCCGCTCGCGTAGGTGACGTGCCCCGCGTCATCGACCCCGAACAGGTATGTGTGCCCACCGCCGTCCTCGAGCGAATAGTTGGTCGCCGGAATCAGGCGGAGCGTCACCGGAGAGTTGCTCGGTTGATTCACCGCCATCAGGCCGCGCACGGTGAAGACCGACTCGGAGAGCGTCGAGGCATCGACGACGACTGGGAAGCCCTCGACGATGAGCGTCGAGGTGCCCGATCCGCGGAGGAAGCCGCCCTGCGACACGTCCTTCGCTGACGGGTAGGTCACCGCGCCCGACGCGTCGACGGTGAATTGGAAGCTCTGCACCTGGGCGGCGGTGACCCAGGTGTAGGGCCCGCTGCCCGGCAGCAACCGCACCGTCTGCGCTCCGGACAGCGGCGACGGGGCGCCGTTGTGCCGACCGCCACTGAGACCCCACGAGACTGCGCCGTCTCCGATGGCGCTCGCGTCGATGGTGATGGCGAGGCCGGACACGGTCACGACGGTCCCGGCCACGGACACCGCGCTCGCAACGCCGGGCTCCACCTGGACCGCGCCCGTCTGCGACAGCGTCAGGTCGAAGCGGTGCAGGGTGCTGTCGACAAAGGTCGCGGCGCCCGGCAACAGGCGAACGGTCTGCGGACCCGTGGCCGGGTAGCTGAACGCGCCGCCGGCGAGGAAAAACGGGCTCGCCTCGAGCGCCGTCGCGTCGAACGTCACCGGCAGGCCCGAGAGCACCAGCGTCGTGCCGCTCACCGTCGCCGCCGCCGCGTCCGCTGGGGCGACCGTCAGCGCGCCCGCCGGCGTGATGTCGAAATGCATCGACCCGCCGGTGGTCGACAACATCAGGTACGTGCCCGGCATGGCACGCAGTACCCACGGCGTCGCGCGCGGGTGGTACGCCTTGCCTCCGGCGATGAACGTCGACGCCGTCGCCAGCGCCGTCGCGTCCACCGTCACCGGGTAGCCCGCGATGACGAGGCTTGGCGTGCCGCGCCCGGACACGAAGCCGTCCGCCACCGCCGGGTAGTCCACCGTGCCCGCCGCGGTAACGGTGAAGTCGAAGCGCACGTTCGTGTTGTCCTGGAAGGTGTACGCGCCGGGCGCGAGGTCGTACGCGTGCACGACGCCGTTCGACTCCCAGGCCGCGCCCGGCTGAATGACGAGCCCGTAGCCCGACTCCAGCGCAGTCGCGTCGATGGTGATGGGCACCGCCGAAGCGGTCAGCGACATCAACGCCACCGCGACACCAGCCAACCGATTGGATGCGCTCAATGTCCCCTCCCTGAGCAGCGCTCGGGGGAAGCGTACCACCTCACAATGCTTCCGGCCTCGGTGCGCTGATGTGTGCGCTAGGCACGGCTGAGAGTCACTCGCACTCGAGCTGCACGCCGGCCGGCCGCGCGTCGACGTCGGCCAGGAGCGCGTCGTAGCTCTCGGCGAAAATCCGCCCGGCCTGGTGCTCGGCGATGAGCGCGCTGCGGCGCCCGACCTTCACCAGGTCTTCGGCCTTCAAGTGCAGTGTGCCGATGCCGGTGCGCGCCGCGTCCTGCCTCTCGGAGAAGTGCGTGCGCAGGCTGGCGGTGACGGGCACCAGTCGCGGCCCTTGCACGAGAAGGCGACGAGGCGCGCGTGCTCGCGAAGAAGACGTCGACGCGCATCGAGCCATGCCAGGCCTGGAAGTCCCCACGCTCGGTCACCACCTCCGCCGCCTCGGCAATCACGCGGTCCGCGCGACGACCGCCGATCGATCACGAACGAGCGTGGTGAACAACACGTCAGCGCTCGAGCGACAGCTCCTCGAGCAGCTCCAAATCCACCGCGCCGTCGAGGTTCTCGAGCAGCTCGAGGTTGTCGATGACCTCCTGGTCGGCCTCCGCCTGTCTCGGCGGCGGTGGCGCGGGCACGCCGCCGTCCAGGGCGAGCAGCACCGCCAACACGAGGGGCATCATCGCTGGCGCCGCTCCCGGGCGCGCTCGCGCAGCTGCTGCCGTTGCTCCTCCGACAGCGAGCGCCAGCGCTTCATGTTCTCTCGCATCCGCTCGCGCGCCTCGGGATTCTCGCGCAGGTACTGGCGCAGCTTCTGGCGCAGCTCCTTCCGCTCCTCCGGCGGCAGCTGGCGAAACGCCCGGTGCCTCTGGCGCAGCTCCTGCCGCTCCTCGGGCGTCAGCTTCATGAAGTGCTTCAGGTTGTCGCGAATGCGCTGCTGATCCTCGGGCGGCAGCGACTTGAAGCGCTCAAGGTTGGCCTTGATGCGCTCCTGCTCCTCCTTCGGCAGCGCCTTGAAGGCCTTCAGCTTCTCGCGCAGCGCCTGCTTCTCGGCCTCGGGCAGCGCGTTGAAGCGCTCGGCGGCCGTCTGAGGCGGCGGCGTGGCTTCCTGCGCCAGCGCCGAAGCGCCCCACAGCAGCATCGACAGAAGGAGCGTCCTCATCGCATCACCTCCAGCTCGTCCAGCTGCGCCACCACGTCCAGGTCGTCCGGCGACTCGAGGCCGACGAGGTCGAGGTCTTCCGCCAACTCCAGGTTCTGCGCGAGGAGCAGCGCCTCCTCGTCGAGGCCGGGCTCCACCACCACCGGCTGCCCGGGCCACAGCACCACCGCCGTCACCGCCGCCGCCACCGCGAGGCCCACCGGCACCAGCCGCGGAGGCGTCAGCCACTTTGCGAGCCGCTCCTTCCACGTCGGCTCGTCCACCAGCGCCAGCACGTTGCGGCGCAAGGACGGCGACGGGGCCGGGTCCGGCAGGCCTTTGAGCGCCGTCACCGTCGCGCGCAGCGTCGCCTCCAGGCGTTGAAGCTGCGGGTCCGCCGCGAGCGCCGCCTCCACCTCGGCGGCCCGCGCCGGCGGCAACTCGCCGTCGATGTACGCGGTCAGGTCGTTGACGATGTCTTCCCTCATGACGGACTCCCTTCGGGCGACAGCGCCGACAGGTGCTTCATCACCTGCACGGTAGCCCGGTGAATCAAACTCTTCACGGCGGACTCGGTCGCCTCCAGCGCGTCGGCGATGTCCCGGTACGCCATGCCCTCGAAGCGGCACATCGCGAAGGCCGCGCGCTCGCGCTCGCTCATCTTCTTCATCGCGTTGGCCACCGCCGCCTCCACCTCCTTCGCCTCCAGCGCGTGCAGCGGCGTCGACGCGTCGGCGTCCAGGTCGAACACGCTGGCGTCGTCCTCGTTCACCTTCGCCTCCAGCACCTCGGCCTTCCCGGCCGGGCGGCGCAAGTCGTTGAGGCAGGTGTTGGTCGCCACGCGGAAGAGGAACGTCTTGAAGCGCGCCGACGGCTGGTACGACTTCGCCGAGCGGAACACCTTCAGGAAGACGTCCTGCGCCAGCTCCTCCGCGCGCGCGCCGTCACCCACGAAGCGTCGGCAGAAGCGCACCACCGACGCCTGGTGCCGGTCGAACAACCGCGCGAAGGCCTGCCGGTCGCCCGCTGCGACCTTCACCATCAGGCCCGCGTCCTCGTCGGTGAACGCCTGCACGGTGCGTCGAACCCGGTTGGGGCCCCCTGGTTGCGGAGTGAAAGAGAAACGACCGTCGATTCGCTGACTTCGGAATTCAGCCGCCCGTGGCGAAGCGCTTCGGGGCGCCGGGGTCCAGCGGGTCCACCTGCCCGCGCGAGCACCAGGCGAGGTAGCGCGCCACCACCTCGAGGCCCTTCGACAGGGTCTCCCGCGTCTCCGGCCCGTCCAATTCAAACCACACCGCCGCGCGGCCGGCCGCCTCGGGTGTCGCCGCCAGCATCGACAGCGCCGCCGTCACCGCCTCCTGGCGCACCGGGTTCGCCTGGCCGAAGAGGCCCTTTTCCTTCGTCTGCGCCGCCAGCAGCAGCCGCACCAGGCAGCCGAAGGCGCGCGCCTCGGGCACCGCGAGGTGCGGCGTGAGCGAGTCCAGGTACTCCACCAGCCGCTTGCGGTCCGCGCGCGTCTCGGTGGCGAAGAGGCGCTGGCTGGTGCGGCCGTCCGCGCCGCCGGCCAGCTGCAGCACCTCGAAGGTGTGCGCCCAGAAGTCTTTGGTGGCCGCGTCGGGCTCGGCCTCCGGCTCCGGCTCGGCCTCGCTGACGTCGATGTCCTCGGCCATCGGCACGCCGTGGCTCGGCGTCATCGCAGGCGGCGGTGGCGGGGGCTGCTGCTCGAGCTCTGCGTCGAGCGCCTCCACCGCCTCGAGCAGCTCCACCTCACCGGATCTCGCTTTCGCCGGCGGCCACGCCCCCGGCGGCGTGAGGTCGCGCGGCGGCGGCGGTGGCGCGGCGGGCGCGGGCGGCGGGCCGTCCAGCTCCGCGTCGAGCAGCACCTCGCCGTCGTCGGCGGGCCGGTGCCAGCCACCGGGCGGCGTGAAGTCCGCGGGAGGAGGCGGCGGCGCGACGGCCAGCGTCGGCTCCTTCGGCGTCGTCAGCGACGAGCGGTCGACGGCCTCGATGTGGCGCTCGGTGGGGAGCGCCGACCGGCCGCTGTCCCGCGACTCGAAGGGCGGGCTGCCCGACGGCGGCGTCAGCGGCGGCGGCGGCAACGTGCCCAGGCGCCCGCCCACCAGCGTGCGGAAGCTGGGCACCGGGCGCGCCTCCGCGCCCAGCGCCACCGGCTCGGCCGCGGGCTGCGCCGGGTCCGTCTTGACGGTCTCCCGCACCACCACCGGCGGCAGGGCGGGGCTGGTCGCCTTCGTCGCCTTCTCGAGGAAGGCTTTGCGCTCCTGGTGTTCGAAGAACTCGTCGAGGTACGGCAACAGCTCTCGCCACAGGTGCTCGAGGCCCGCGTCGCCGGCGATGAGCTCCTGCGCCACCGCCTCGTCCTGGTACGCCTCGGCGAGGAGCCCCGCGCGCGCGGCGAACTCGGCGCGGCTCGACTGCACGAAGAGGCGCGCCAGCTCGAGGTGGTAGAGGCAGCGCGCGAACTCCACGCGCCGGTAGCCGTCGGGCTGCAGGTTCGCCACCGCTACCTCGAGCAGCGCCGCGTCCTTGCGCGCGTCCCAGCAGGCCTTGAGGAGGCGCGACAGGCGCTTCTCCTCGAAGGTGACGAGCAGCGCGTTGGCCTCGTTCCACAGGCGCGTCAGCTCGGGGTGGCTCGCGGCCAATTCCTCGCCGGTGCCCTCGCGCCAGAAGACGAGCAGCGCGTCGGCCACCTGCAGCATGGTGCCGCGCGCCTCCGGGTCGCCGCGGCGCGCGCGGTCGAGGTCGAACAGCGCGGTGGCGAACTGCGCCCGCGGGTCGCTGGAGAGCCGCAGCTCGTGCAGCGCGTCGCGCAGGGCGTCGAGATCCCCCACCACCGCCGCGCAGCGGTCGATGGTTTCCGCGACCTCGTCCTGGAACACTTCGCTCAAGCGGTCGGCGATCCTGCCCGGCCGGGCGAACGGACGCCACACTTGTTGGAGCGCGCGGTGGATCGGCCTTCGCTACACTTCCTCCCACCCGATGGAGCGCATCGACTCGCTGGCACCCGTGGCGGAGACGGAGGCGCTGCCCGCGACGCGCTCGCTGGCGTCCCTGCTGGCCGAGCTGTCGTCGCTGGGCCCGCTGTCCGCGCGCGAGCAGGTGCCGCAGGTGGTGGCGTGGCTCGACTCGGCGCCCGCCACCGAGGCCAACGCGCAGGAGCTCTTGAAGCTGCTCGACGCCGACGCCTTCGGCGCCTGGACCGACGACGAAGGCCGGCCGCTCAAGCTGCGCGCGCTGCTGGCGCTCTTGCGCATGGGCTACCCCTGGGCGCTCCACATCAAGCCCGAAGACCTCGCCTGGCTGCGCGCGGCACAGCGGCCGTTCTGGCGCCGAAACTTCAAGGAAATCATGGCGATTGGCCTCTGGGGCGGCCTGCTCGCCTGGGTCGGCTGGCTGGCCTGGCCGTACCTGTCGGCGTGGGTCTCGGCCGGCTTTTGACCGGGTGGATGTCAGCCCTCTGGTGTACACCCGGCTCTCGGTGGTACTCAACAGTTGTTCAGGTTGTCCTGGCAGCACGGCACACGACGCACGGGAGGGACACACGAGATGGGCATGAATCCGGAGAAGGAAAAGGCAATCGAGCTCGCGCTGCAGGCGGTGGAGCGGCAGTTCGGCAAGGGCTCCATCATGCGGCTGGGGAACGACGAGCCGCTGGCCAAGGACATCCAGGCCATCTCGACGGGCTCCATCTCGCTCGACATCGCGCTCGGCGTCGGCGGCGTGCCGCGCGGCCGCATCGTGGAAATCTACGGGCCGGAGTCGTCGGGCAAGACGACGCTGTGCCTCCACATCGTCGCCGAGGCGCAGAAGAGGGGCGGCGTGTGCGGCTACATCGACGCCGAGCACGCGCTGGACGTGGGCTACGCGCGAAAGCTGGGCGTGCGCACCGACGACCTCTTGCTCTCGCAGCCGGACACCGGCGAGCAGGCGCTGGAGATCGCCGAGATGCTGGTGCGCTCGGGCGCCATCGACGTGCTGGTGGTCGACTCCGTCGCGGCGCTCGTACCGAAGGCCGAGCTCGAAGGTGAGATGGGCGACGCGCACATGGGCGTGCAGGCGCGCCTGATGAGCCAGGCGCTGCGCAAGCTGACCGGCACCGTGGCGAAGAGCCAGACGTGCCTCATCTTCATCAATCAGATCCGCATGAAGATCGGCGTCATGTTCGGCAACCCCGAGACGACGACGGGCGGCAACGCGCTCAAGTTCTACGCGTCGCAGCGCCTCGACATCCGCCGCGTCGGCGCCATCAAGAACGGCGACGCGGTGGTGGGCAACCGCACGCGCGTGAAGGTGGTGAAGAACAAGGTCGCGCCCCCCTTCAAGGAGGTCGAGTTCGACATCATGTACGGCCAGGGCATCTCGCGTGAGGGCGACCTCATCGACATGGCCAGCGAGGCCGGCATCCTCGAGAAGAGCGGCTCGTGGTTCGGCTTCAAGGGCGAGCGCATCGGCCAGGGCCGGGAGAACGCGAAGGACTACCTGCGCGAGCACCCCGAGGTGGCCCGGGAGATCGAGAGCCAGCTCTTCGAGAAGTTCGGCGTGAAGCCGGCGCCGGTGCTGCAGGCGGTGCCCGACGCGCCCGAGGCGGCCGAAGAGAAGCGGCCACGCGTCAAGGCCGCGAAGTAGGCGCGAACATCTCCTCTCCGCCAGCGCGGGGAGAAGGTCCGGGTGAGAGGAACGCCTCTGGGCGACTCAGTTCATTTCCAACCACTGCGCGATGGCCAACTGCGCCTCGACGTCGATGTCGGGGAACACGAGCGACACCATCACGCCGTTCTCGAGCCCGGTCCGCCCGACGACGAGCCCGCGGGTGACGATGGGCCCGACGTACGTGGGAATCGACACCATCAGCTCCACGACGTCGCCTTCGGGGGGCGTGGTGGTGACGAAGGCAGCGCCCTCGGCGGACAGGTCGCCCACGCAGGAGCGGCTCTTCTTCCCCGGCTCGCGCACGTCGAGGGCGACGGTGCGGCGGGGAAAGTCGCGGCGCTCGTCGCCCCGGCGCTCCTTCTTTCGCTCGAGCGCTTCGGGGATGAGGTGTCGTTGACGGCGGTCCGGGCCGGTGCGGCGTTCACGCATGTGCGACAGGGTGCCACAGGGCCGCGGTTGCGCCATTTTTCGTCGCGGGCGCCAGCGAAACGCTGCTGACGGAGGAGTTCAGCCGGATGACGGCGGCGCGCTCAAACCGGTGCTGCTGGCCGGCGTCGGCGCGTCCACCGCTTTCGGCGACTCGCCGAGCCACCTCCACGGCACGCCGGGCTCGACGTACGCGTCCGCGGGGATGAGGTGCTCGATCTCCGCGTGCAGCTGCGGCAGCTGGCTCCAGTGCACGCCCGGCCTGTAGTGGTGCGCGGTGTGGACCCCGAGGTTGCCCGTCAGCCGGTTGTACAACGGCTGGAGGATGTTGTTGCACGCGACGAAGTGGCTCGCGGTGCTGCGGCCGGAATGGTGGCTCAACGTCGCCATCGCGGTGCCGAACAGCGCGAGGAGCGGAATCAGCACGAAGAGGATGAGCCCCGGCACCGGGCGCAGCCACACCAGGCCCGCCACCAGCGCCGCCGTCAGCACGAACATCACCGCGAACAGCCTGCGCTGCCTCGGGTACTTCGCGCCCGCCGCCCACGCGCGCGGGTACGCGGTGGCGGTGGTGACGAAGGAGTACTCCCACTCGCCCATCCGGCTGCCGTCGGCGCGGGCCCAGCGCGACTCGTCCTTCGTCTGGTCGAGGTCGTTCACGTGGTGGCCGACGGAGTGGTGCAGCACCCACGCCTGGCTGGTGACGCCGGTGGTGAGCGCGTAGACGAGCTCCAGCAGGCGGTTCGGCAGCCAGTGCGTGAAGGTGCTGACGTGCTGGTGGTGGTGGTTGAAGGCGCACGCGCCGGCCCTGGGCAGGAGGCTGGCCGGGCGCCCCGGTGCGCGGACGGGGGAGTCCTGTTACGAGGCGCCGTACGACGATGCGCCTGGGGAAAGCCGGTTGGCTGCAGCAGCTGCTTCGGGACGTGGTGGCCGCCCACCGCGTCGACCTCTCGTCGCCGTCGTTCCAGGACGCGCTCACGCTGCCGGCCGGCCCGGGCCGCGCGCGGCGGTACCTGAGGGGCATCTTGCGCGAGTCGGGGCTCCTCTACGGCACGCCGCAGAAGTCGTCGGCGCTGGCGTCCGAGGGGCAGGGGCCCGAGGAGCAGCTCTTCCTCGCGGTGCTGCGCACCTTCTGCCAGGTCGCGCTCGACCTCGCGGTGCTGGTGGACGCGCCGCCGGGGCCGCGCGCCGAGCAGCTGTTGGTGCTCCTCGCGTCGCTCATCGGCCGGCTGGACGACGCCGAGGAGGTCCACCGCCGCATCGAGCGCGCGATGAAGCAATGGCCCCTGCCGGCGAAGCTGTGGACGCGGGTGGAGGACGCGCTCGAGGAGCGGGCGCTGTCGCTGGCGGCGGACCCGTCCTACGGGCTCGTGCTGCACAACGGCGCCGTCTACGCCGACGCGAACCTGCTGGGCCGCGTGGCCATCGCCTACTTCTCGCGCAGCCACTTCCCGCGCGAGGCGGTGGAGCGCCGGCTTGAGTTCGCGGCCATGCAGAAGGCCCGGCTGGTGGAGGTGCTGGTGGGCCTGGTGTCCGCCGAGCGCAAGCCGGGCTTCCCGACGCGGCGGGCGATTCTGCGGCAAATCGACGACCTCCACCTGCCGGACGGGCTGGCCGACGCGACGCGGGACTTCGCGCGGAAGGCCTTCGAGAAGCCGCCGCCGATGAAGGCGCTGGCGAAGGACGTGCGGACGCGGGACTTGAAGCGCTTCATCCTCGAGCAGACGCTGCTGGCGTCGCTGGTGGACGGGCGGCGCAGCGCGCGCGAGGTGGCGTGGACGAAGGCGCTCGCGAAGCAGCTGGGCTTCCAGGACGCCGAGGTGAAGGCGATGGAGCTCGGCGTGGCGGAGTTCTACACGCGGCACCGCGACGTGGTGGACGTCTTCACGCTGTCCGCGGGCGCCGAGGTGATGGGCGAGGAGTGGGTGGACGAGATGTCCGCCACCATGCGCAAGCACTACCGCGCGCTGCTCACGGAGGTGCGCGAGACGGGCGAATTGTCGGTGCTGCTCGCGCGTGCGGCCCGCGGGCAGACGCTGACGAAGGACGAGAAGCGGCGCATGCGGGAGCAGCTCATCGACGTGGCGAAGGCGGTGCCGGCGCTGGCCCTCTTCGCGGCGCCGGGTGGGGTGCTGTTGCTCATCGCGCTGGCGAAGGTGCTGCCGTTCGACCTGTTGCCCAGCGCCTTCCGGGACGAGCCGGACGCGGGCGGCGCGCCGTCGGACGAAGAGCTGCATTAGCCCCTTCTCACCCATCGGGGGCGAGGGTTGGCGTGAGGGCGGACACGAAGCCCGAATCCTCGATTCGCGTTCCTGCATCCACGCCAGCGACGGCGGCGCGACTCCCCGCGCTCCCGAGAAAAGGCGAGGAACATCATGGACAAGCTCTTCCCGAACAACGAAGGCATGGCGGATCGCGTGGTGCGCGTGGTGCTGGGGCTGGTGCTCATCAGCCTGGTCTTCGTGGGCCCGCAGACGCCGTTCGGCTGGCTGGGCGTCATCCTGGTGGCGACGGGCGCGATCGGCAGCTGCCCGCTGTACCGCGTGTTCGGCATCAACACGGCGGGCTCGGACAGCAAGAAGCTCAGCGCGTAGAGCGTCGGGCAGGTGGGCGGACCGAGTGATGCCGGCGAGTTGCGAGCAGCCCGAGGCGCGGCGAGCGAGGCTGACAGTGGCCACTGACCGAGCCGCTACGAAGGGATGCGACGCCACTCGGCGGCGTCACGACGGGAGTCAATCGATTCGTCGCTCCGGCTTGAAAGCGAGGCGGGGCGCGCGCGATGGTGCGCCCCGGGCATGACGCACGACGCCGACGCGGAGCTGTGCCGGAGGGCGGCGGGAGGCGATCGCCAGGCGATGAGCGCGCTGGTGACGGCTTTCCGCGGGCCGCTCTACCGGTTCGCGCGGCGGCTGACGCGGGACGACGCGCTGGCGGAGGACGTGCTGCAGGAGACGTTCCTCACGGCGCTGAGGAAGGTGGGCGGGTGGCGGGGCGAGGGGACGTGCAAGGGGTGGCTGTTCGCCATCGCGCGGAGCCAGGTGTTGATGGCGCGGCGGCGGCGGTCGGGCGAGCCCCAGGCGTTCGACGACGTAGACGCAGGGCCGGAGCTGCCGCAGCTGGGGCTGGAGGCGGGCTGGGGCACGGCGATGGACCCGGAGGCGCTGGCCTCGCGCATGGAGGCGCAGGCGCAGCTCGAGCGGGCGCTGGCGGCGCTGCCGGAGCCGGAGCGCGAGGTGCTGGCGCTGCGCGACCTCGAGGGGTTGTCCGGCGAGGAGACGGCGCAGGCGCTGGGGCTGTCGCTTCCGGCGATGAAGAGCCGGCTGCACCGCGCGCGGCTGGCGCTGATGGCCCGGGTGAAGCGTGAAGGAGGCCGCGATGGCTGAAAACAAGAACGTCGGCGGCCTGTGGTGCTTCGACGTGCTGGAGCGGCTGTCGGACTACATCGACGGCGAGCTGCCGGCGGCGGAGAGGGCGCAGGTGGAGCGCCACCTCGCGGGCTGCGACGAGTGCACGAAGTTCGGCGGCGAATTCGGCGCGGTGGTGCGGGGCCTGCGCGCGAAGCTGGGCGCGAAGGACGACGCCCCGGCCGACGTGGCCCGCCGCCTCGACGAGGCGCTGTCGAAGCGTTGATCCGTCAGGACGGGCCGCGTGCCGTCGTCTGGATTCGCCGTGGCGCACGTTGCGTTGACACCGCGGAGGGCATTCGGTAGGTGGCCCCACGCATCACCGGGGAGTGGCTCAGCCTGGTAGAGCACTTGGTTCGGGACCAAGGGGTCGCAGGTTCAAATCCTGTCTCCCCGACTGGTGAAAAGCCCCGGAGCTGCAAGGAAGAATCCTTCGGCTCCGGGGCGTTCGTTTGTCTGCACCTCACGAGTCGCAGCAGCCGACGGGAAGCGGCCGGCCGCGGACCGGGAGTGCGGGCGGTCACGGGCCGAAGGCCGCACCCTCCACCTCGGCGCCGAAGGGCCGCAGCATCTCCCGCGCCAGCGCGTTCGCCTGCGCCATCTGCCGGAACAGCCCGGCGCTCGGCCGCGCGGTGCGCGCCTGCGTCTCGACGTCCAGCGCGTACAGCCCGAAGCGCGTGGAGAAGCCTTCCGACCACTCGAAGTTGTCGACGAGCGTCCAGTGCATGTAGCCGCGCACGTCCGCGCCGCGGCCGATGGCGTCGTGCATCGCCCTCGCCGCCTTCGCCAGCACCCACGGGCGCAGCCGGTCCGCGCGGTCGGCGACGCCGGACTCGGTGACGTAGAGCGGCTTGCCGAAGCCCCGCAGCTCGTCAGCGACGCGCGCGATGCCCTGCGGGTACACCTCGCCCCATTCCCAGCCCGCCACGGGCTGGTCGCTGCGCGGCGCGCCCGGCGCGGGGATGTTCTTCCCGAACAGCTCGCCCGGCTGCGTCAGGTCGAAGCGCACCAGGTCCCGGTAATACGTGTTGATGCCCACCCAGTCGAACGTGCCCTTCGCCTCGCCGACGTCGCCGGTGAAGAGGCGCACCGGCAGCGGCACCTCTCCGGTGCGGATGGCGTTCGGAACGAGGTCGTTGATGAGCGCGTCGCGCACCTTCGTCACCGTCACGTCGAAGGGCGACAGCGCGTGCTCCGGGTCGAAGGTGTTGAAGTTCTGCGACCAGCCGACCGACGCGTTCCTCTGCAGCCGGTGAATCACCGTGTACGCCGCGGCGTGGCCGCGCAGCATCGCGCCCAGCACCTTCAGCGCCGCGGGAATGTCGCCCGTCTTCCCCGGCGGGTGCTGGCCCAGCACGAAGCCCGCCAGCGCGTAGATGTTCGGCTCATTGATGGTGCACCAGAAGTCGCAGAGGTCGCCCAGCTGCTCGACGACGTGGCGCACGAAGCGCGCGAACCAGCCGGGCGCCGACTCGTGCAGCCAGCCGCCGCGCGCCTCGAACCACAGCGGGTGCGTGAAGTGGTGCAGCGTCACCATGGGCTTCAGGCCGCGCGCCTTCAGGGCCTCGAGCATCTGCCGGTAGCGCGCGATGGCCGAAGGCTCGAAGCGGCGCGGCTCGGGCTCGATGCGGCTCCACTCCACCGACAGGCGCAGCGCGTTCAACCCGAGGCCCTGCGCGAGGTCGAAGTCACGCTCGGCGTGGTTCCACCAGTCCAGCGCCACGCGCGAGGTGTCCTTCACGTGGAGGTGGCCTTCCTGCTCCCACCGCCACCACTGGTTGTTGAAGTTGCCGCCCTCCACCTGGTGCGCGGCGGTGGCCACGCCCCAGAGGAAACCCGGCGGAAACGAGAGCCGCTCCGTCGTCATGTGTCCCCTCCTCGCGCCACGGCGCGAGCCCGCACGTCGTCTCACCCGTGCGGAAGCGCTTCGTCATGGGCGCTTTCAAGTCCACCTCGACCGGGAAGGCCAGCTGCGACGAGCCTGGCACCGCGAGGCGCTGCTCCTCGTCCTTCGCGCACGGCGGCGGCTTCACGTCGAGGTCCGCCGGTACCTTCGCCGCGTCGCGCACCTCCTGCCAGCAGCGCTCGGCGGCGTCGCCCACCGGGTCGCACGTGGCCACCACCGCCTCGTGGTAGCGCAGCCAGAGGGAATCGCCTTCGGCCTTCAGCGTCGCCGGGCGCCACACGCTGCGCTCGACGTCGAGGACGAGCGCGCCAGTCGTCAGCGAGAGGACCCGCAGGCCCATGCGGTCGCCGAAGCCGTCGGCGCTCTGCACGAAGAGGAAGTCGCCCTTCGTGCCCAGCACGTAGCCGTAGCCGATGACGCCATCGAGGCGCGTCGGGTCCGCGGCGTCGGCGTTGCCGTCGCAGGGCGGCAGCGCGTTGCCCTTCCTCTTCTGGAGCCACGCGTCGGCGGCGCCCATGAGGCCCGGGTCGTTGACCTCCACCACCATCACCGCGCCAGCGTCGAAGCACCTCACCGTCACCACGCCGCCCGGCGCCGTCTCGCTCTTCCCCAGCTTCCCCGTCTGCGCCTTCTTCGGCTTGTCGAGGCCCTCGACGGACGGCTTCGGCGCGGCGGCCAACATGGCGAGGAGCAGGAGCGGGGACATGGAGCGGCGAGTCTTCCCCAGCCGTCTCGGCGTCGCCAGCGCGAAGCCATGGCGGAACCCGCGCGCAGGCACAGGCGTCGAGCGCACATGCACACGTTGCTGCTGCTGGCCCTCGCCGTCGCTCCGGGGACCGCGACCGACTCCCGGCTCTGCGCCGCCGAGACGTTCTCCGATGCCGAGGCGCGCTACGAGGCGTGGAGCCGCGAGCCCGACGACGCCGTGAAGCCGAAGGAGGCCGTCGCCCCCCTGGTGCGCGACGTGAAGCCGCTGGCGGAGACCTTCCAGCGCATCGCCGCCGCAGGGTGCGGCGAGCGCTCGGTGAACGCGCTCGTCCTCTCGACCCGCGCCATCGTGCGCCTGGCGCAGCGGCTCACGGCGCTGCCGCCACCGCCCGGCCTCATCGGCGACGACGTCGACCTCTACCGGGGCGAGCTTGAGACCCTGTGCCTGAGCCTCTTCGAGCGCGCGCGGCCGATGTACGAGGCAGCGCTGAAGCGCGCGGTCGAGCTCCACGTGTCGAACCCGTACGTCGAGGACGAGCGCCGCTGGCTCGAGGCGAACCCCGCCCGACGACTTCGAGGGGCCGCTGCCGGAGTGAGCCGCGTCACAGCGTCGCGAGCGCGAAGCCGATGCCCGTCGTCAGGATGACGGTGAAGCCGACGAGGCCGACGGGCACGAAGTCGAAGAAGCCGAAGCGTACCGCCTGCCCGTCCCCCGCGCGGATGTCGGCGCGCTCGGTGAGCGCCTGCGACAGCGGGCCGGCGGTGGCCGCGGTGAGGAAGAGGCTCGAGCCCGCGCAGACGCTCATCGCGAGGCCCACGTAGATGGCCGCGGGCGAGTGGCGCTTCGCCAGCTCCGACGCCACGTCCAGCAGCGCCGCCATCGACGGGCCCGCCGAGAAGAGCCCCGTCAGCACCGCCGCCGCGACCAGGAAGACCACCACCTGCACCGTCGGCGGCAGCGGCAACGCGACGAGCGCCTTCGCCGCCAGCGTGAACATGCCGCTCGCGCGCACCGCGCCCACCATCACGAAGAGCGCGAGGAGGAACAGCACCGCCTCCACGTCCACCTTCTTGCGCACCGGCGTCTCGCCCAGCGCCGGCACCGCCAGCAGCGCCACCGCCGCGCCGAGCCACGCCACCAGCTCGGGGCCGATGCCCCACGACGCGGGCAGCACCGTTCAGGCGAGCAACATGCCGGTCAGCGCGATGGCGCCGGGCACGAAGCGGCGGCGGTCCAGCGTGACGCCGCGGTACGGCGACTCCATGGTGCGCACCGCGAGCCGCGGCGCGAGGCCTTCGCGCACCATGCCCCGCGCAGGCCGCGCCACCACCACCACCGCGCCGAGGAAGGCGGTGAGCGCCACCAGCGTCTGCGGCGCCGCGCGCACCAGGTAATCGGTGAAGCCCATCGCCCCGCGCCCGAGGAGGAGGATGGCCGGGAAGTCGCCGATGGGCGTCACCGCGCCGCCGAGGGCACGCCACCAGCAGCGGCCCCAGCGTCCACACCGTGTAGCGCTGAAACACGCCGAGCAGCTTGAAGAGGTTGAGCAGCACCGGCAGCACCAGCAGGAGCGCGGTGAGGTTGTTGACGAGGCCGTTCATCGCGTACATGCCGACGGTAAAGAAGAGCATCACCTTGAGCGGATCCGCGCGGCTGCCTCGCGTCGCCGCGAGCGCCAGCAGCCCGAAGAGGCGCGAGCTGGCCAGCACCTCGGACAAAAGGCCCAGCGTCACGACGATGACGAGCACGTCCCAAGGGATGCCGGCGAAGACGCTGCCCGCCGACGCGAGGCCCGTGGTGGCCACCGCCACCAGCGCCAGCGCCGCGCCCGTCGTCACCACCAGCAGCCGGCGCGACGGCAGCACTGCCTGCACCACCAGCGTCACCAGCAGCACCACCGTGGGCAGCCACTGCGCGCCCGTCATGCCGTCACCAGGTGCGTGAAGGACTCGGTGGACACCTCCACCAGCCAGCGCGGGTACACGTAGAACGGCCGGCGCAGCACGTCCCAGCCCACGAGGCGGCGGAACTGAATGCGCGTGTCCTCGCCGCCGACGCGCACCCAGTTGGGCAGCACGTGCGCCGTGGCGCGGCCGACGCCGTAGACGAAGGTGAGCAGCACCGTGCCGAGGCCCGCGGAGCGCTGGAGCTCGCCCAGCTGCACCGTGGTGACGCGCCCGTCGAAGTTCGCCGCCACGCGCTCCCAGTCGGCGCCCAGCATCTGCGAGGTGAGCAGCACGAAGTCGACGTCGGGCAGCGCCTTCACCAGCGGGTCGAGGAAGCGCGCTTCGTTGCCGACGACCAGCACGCGGCTCGCGCCCCGGCAGAGCTCCAGCACGCCGTCCAGCGCCACGTCGGGCCCCGTCGCGCCGTCGAGCCGCGCGGCCACCACGGTGTCGAGGACGGGGTAGGCGCGGCCCAGCTCATCGCGCAGCGCGTTGAGCAGCGCGTCGCCGCCCACGGCGTGCACCTCGTCGGTGAAGAGCCACGCGGCGCTGCACATGCCCAGCTCGGCGGCGGCCAGGCGGAAGGCCTGCGCGAGGCCGGCGGGGAGGGCGCTGGGGGCGCGCGCCGCGTCGGCGCTCACGGCTTCGGCTGCTCCAGCGCCTCGAGGATGGCCTCGAGGAGGTTGACGGTCGCGACGTTCGCGACGGCGTGCTGCGGCGGCCCGTCGGTGAGGCAGTCCACCATCGCGTCGAAGTCGCGGCTGCCGCGCGCGGCGAGGCGCTCCACCGCGGCCTCCGGCAGGCCCAGCGGGCCGGTCGGCTCGTCGACGTGCTCCTCGAGGTGCGGCGGCAGGCGCAGCGGCGCGGGGATGCGCGCGCCACTCGTTCCTCCGCGGCAGCTTCCGCAACTGGTTCCAGCCGCACTACCCGCACGTGCACGCCGCCTTCCGCTGCGTCGAGGAGTGAAGAGCGTGGACCTGGATCGGCTCATCCGCCACGGCCTCACCCAGCCGCAGAAGCAGCTGCCCAGCGCGCTGCTCTACGACGCGCTCGGCTCGATGCTGTTCGAGGCCAGCACCTTCCTCCCGGAGTACGGCGTCACGCGCGCGGGCCTGCGGCTGCTCGAGGCGCACAAGGACGCGATGGTGGCGGGCGACGGCGAGCTCGAGCTGCTGGAGCTTGGCCCCGGCGCCGGGCGCAAGGCGCGGCTGCTGGTGGAGGCCGCGCGCGCGCCAGCCGCAGGTCCGCTTCATCGCCGTCGACGTGTCCGCGCAGGCGCTGGAGGACTGCAAGCGCACGCTGGAACAGCTCGACGGCGTGCACGTGGACACCGTCGAGGCGCCGTACGTGCAGGGCCTGGCGCGCGTCGCGAAGGACCGCATGCCCGGCACACGGCGGCTGGTGCTCTTCCTCGGCAGCAACCTGTCCAACTTCGACCGCGCCGAGGCGCTCGCCTTCCTGCGCGACGTGCGCGCGCAGCTGGTGCCGGGCGACGCGCTCCTGCTGGCGACGGATCTCGACAAGCAGCCCGAGCGGCTCCTGCCCGCGTACGACGACCCGCTCGGCGTGACGGCCGCCTTCGACAAGAACCTGCTGGTGCGGCTCAACCGCGAGTGGGGCGCCGACTTCCCGCTGGACGCCTTCGTGCACCGCGCGAAGTGGAACGCCGCGGGCCGGCGCGTGGAGATGCACCTCGAAGCCACGCGCGCGCTGGAGGTGCGCGTCGCCGCGCTCGAGCTGACGGTGCGCTTCGAGCAGGGCGAGACCATCTGGACCGAGTCGAGCCACCGCTTCTCCGTCGAGGAGCTGCGCGCGTGGGCCGTCGAGGCCGGCTTCGAAGTGACGCAGCAGTGGGTGGACGCCGAGTGGCCGTTCGCGCAGTCGCTTCTCATCGTGCCATCGAAGGAGAAGAAGCGATGAAGCGAGCCGAGTGGAACGGCGCCGCGCTGGCCGAGAGCGACGACCTCGTCGTGGTGGAAGGCAACGCGTACTTCCCCGCGTCGGCGCTCCGGCGCGAGCACGTGCGCGACAGCCAGACGCACACCGTGTGTTCGTGGAAGGGCACAGCGAGCTCCTACGACGTCGTGGTGGGCGACGCCGTGAACGCCGACGCCGCCTGCTACTGCCCAGCGCCGAAGGACGCGGCGAAGTCGATCGCCGGCCGCGTCGCCTTCTGGAAGGGCGTCACCGTGAAGGACGTCTGAGGCGCGCTGTCGTACAGTCCCGCGCGGGTGCGGCGGTGCATCGCCGCAGGTGGAGTCGCTGGTCGGGCCGCCAGCGCGCGTGTCACTCCGGAGCCCCTCGTGTCCACCGAAGACCCATCGCCCCCGCCGCCGAAGCCGTCGCACCCGCCGGGCTCGTGGGCGCCCGCGCGGCGCGCCGTGGTGCGGGCGCTGGCGCCGGTGGAGCGCTTCCTCGCCATCGAGGCGTCGAGCGGCGTGGCGCTGCTGTTCACCGCGGCCATCGCGCTCACCTGGGCCAACTCGCCGTGGGCGTGGGCGTACCAGGCGCTGTGGCACACGAAGCTGGGCGTGAGCCTGGGCGGCGTCACCTTCGAGAAGGACCTGCACTTCTGGGTCAACGACGGGCTGATGACCGTCTTCTTCTTCGTGGTGGGGCTGGAGATTCGCCGCGAGGCGAGCCGGGGCGAGCTGTCGACGCCGCGCCGCGCCGCGCTGCCGCTCGCGGCCGCCTTCGGCGGCATGCTGGTGCCGGCGCTCGTCTACGTCGCCTTCAACGCGGGCGGCCAGGCGCTGCGGGGCTGGGGCGTCCCCATGGCGACGGACATCGCCTTCGCGGTGGGCATCTTTGCGCTGCTGGGCCCGCGCATCTCGCCGGCGCTGCGCATCCTCCTGCTGGCGCTCGCGGTGGTGGACGACGTGGGCGCCATCGTCGTCATCGCGCTCTTCTACTCGGCGGGCCTCGAGCCGGGCGGCTTCTTCGCCATGGGCGTGGGCATGGTCGTCATCTTCGCCATGCGGCTGTTCGGGGTGCGGCGGCCCTGGCTGTACGTGCCCGCGGGCGCCGTGGTGTGGGCCGGCGCCCTGGCGGCGGGCGTGCACCCGACGCTGGCGGGCGTGGTGGTGGGGCTCATGACGCCGTCGAAGGCGTGGTACTCGCAGCGGCGCTTCCTCGACGAGGTGGACGCGCACCTCGTCGCGCTGCGCGGCCCCGAGGTCGAGGACGAGCGCGACCTGTTCCCGCACCTCGACGCGCTGAACGTCGCCCGCACCGAGGCGGTGTCGCCCGTCGAGCGCCTGCAGCATGTGCTGCACACCTGGGTGGCATTCGGTGTGATGCCGCTGTTCGCGCTGGCCAACGCCGGCGTGCCGCTGGGCGACGCGAGCTTCGACGGCGATGGGCTGCGCGTTTTCCTCGGCGTCACCGTGGGCCTCGCGGTGGGCAAGCCCGTCGGTGTGTACGTGCTGGCGCGCGCCGCGACGCGGCTGGGCATCGCGCTCGTCCCCCGCGGGCTGTCCCGCCGGCACCTCGGGGTGGTGGGGCTGGCCGCGGGCATCGGCTTCACCATGGCGCTCTTCGTCGCCACCCTGGCCTTCGAGCCGGGGCCGCTGCTCGAGACGGCGAAGCTGGGCGTGCTGGCGGGCTCCGGCGCGGCCGGCCTGTTGACGCTGCTGGTGGGCTGGCGCGCGCTGACCCCGGGCATCGTGCCGGGCGCAGCCACCACCGCCGCCGAGGCCGAGGCCAGCACGTCGGCGTAAAACCATGCGCCCCGTCATGGTGCGGGCGGACGCGGCTGCTAGGTTGCTGCCCGCATGCTCAGCGACGACGCGCTCTGGTACAAAGACGCAATCATCTACGAGTTGCATGTGCGGGCGTTCGCCGACTCCAACGGCGACGGCATCGGCGACTTCGCAGGCCTCACCGAGAAGCTGGACTACCTCAAGGACCTCGGCATCACCGCGCTGTGGCTGCTGCCGTTCTACCCGTCGCCTTTGCGCGACGGGGGCTACGACATCGCCGACTACTACGGGGTGCACCCGGACTACGGGACCAAGGAAGACTTCCTGCGCTTCCTCGAGGCCGCGCACGCGCGGGACCTGAAGGTCATCACCGAGCTGGTCATCAACCACACGTCCAGCGACCACCCGTGGTTCCAGCGGGCGCGCCGCGCGAAGCCGGGCAGCGTCGAGCGCGACTTCTACGTGTGGAGCGAGACGCCCGAGAAGTACCAGGGCGCGCGCATCATCTTCCGAGACTTCGAGACGTCGAACTGGACGTGGGACGGCGTCGCGCGCGCCAACTACTGGCACCGCTTCTACTCGCACCAGCCGGACCTGAACTTCGACAACCCGGCGGTGCACCAGGCGCTGTTCGACGTCGTCGACCATTGGATGGAGCTGGGCGTCGACGGCGTGCGCCTCGACGCCATCCCGTACCTCTACGAGCGCGAAGGCACGACCTGCGAGAACCTGCCCGAGACGCACGCCTTCCTGAAGCAGCTGCGCGCGCACGTGGACTCGAAGTTCAAGAACCGCATGCTGCTGGCGGAAGCGAACCAGTGGCCGGCCGACGCCGCCGCGTACTTCGGCGACGGCGACGAGTGCCACATGAACTTCCACTTCCCGCTCATGCCCCGGCTGTTCATGGCGGTGAACCTGGAGGACTCGTTCCCCATCGTCGACATCCTCAACCAGACGCCGGAGATTCCACCGACGTGCCAGTGGGCCACCTTCCTGCGCAACCACGACGAGCTGACGCTCGAGATGGTGACGGAGGAGGACCGCGACTCGATGTACCGGAGCTACGCGAGCGAGCACCGCGCGCGCATCAACCTGGGCATTCGCCGGCGCCTCGCGCCGCTGCTCGGCGGCCGCCGCCGCATCGAGCTGTTGAACGCCATCCTCTTCAGCCTGCCGGGGACGCCGGTCCTCTACTACGGTGACGAAATCGGCATGGGCGACAACATCTACCTGGGCGACCGCGACGGCGTGCGCACGCCCATGCAGTGGAACAGCGACCGCAACGGCGGCTTCTCGCGCGCCAACCCGCAGCGGCTGTACCTGCCCATCGTCGTCGACCCGCAGTACCACTTCGAAGCCGTCAACGTCGAAGCGCAGCAGGCGAACCCGGCGTCGCTCTTGTGGTGGATGAAGTACCTCATCCACGCGCGCAAGCGGACGCACCTGTTCAGCCGCGGGACGCTGCGCTTCGTGGACCACGACAACCCGCGGGTGCTGGCCTTCGTGCGCGAGCACGACGGGCAGCGCGTGCTGTTCGTCGCCAACCTGTCGCGCTTCCCGCAGCACGCGACGCTGCTGCTCGGCGAGTACCAGGGCCAGGAGCCGGTGGAGCTGTTCGGCCGCGGGCGCTTCCCGCGCATCGAGGCCGAGCGCTGGGGCGTGTCGCTGGGGCCGTACGACTACTTCTGGTTCGAGCTCAAGCAGCCCGACGTCGTCGAGAAGCACGTGCACGAGCCGCTGGTGGTGCAGGGCCAGTGGTGGAACCTGGCGGCGCGCGGCGGCGAGCAGCTCGCGCTGCGCCTCGCGTACTCGCTCAAGTCGCGGCGCTGGTTCCGCGGCAAGGGCCGCGAGGTGTCGGGGCAGGCGCTGCGCGACGTCATCACGCTCGAGTCCGAAGGCGAGCGCTTCCTCATCGCGCTGCTGCGCATGGACTACGTGGACGGCCCGTCGGAGACGTATGCGATGCCGCTGGCCTTCGTGCACGGCGCCCAGGCCCGCGAGCTGGAGGCCGGCAGTCCCGGCCTCGTGGTGACGCGGCTGTCCACCACGCCGAGCGCCGGCCACGAGCCCGAGGTGGGCCTGCTGGTGGACGCCACCGCGTCGCGCGCGTGGGCGAGCCGCATGCTGAAGGCGCTGGCGGCGAGCGAGGTGGTCGAAGGAAGGGACGGAAGCCTGCGCTTCACCGCGCTCGAGGGGCTGGACGCGGCGATCGCCGGCGGCTCCGTGGACCCGCGCCCGGTGGAGCTCGACCAGACGAACTCCGTCGTCTTCTACGGCACCCAGCTGATGCTGAAGGCGCTGCGCGTGGTGGACGAAGGCGTCAATGCCGAGGAGGAGATGTCGCGCTTCCTCACCACGCACGCGAAGCGGCGCCTGTCGCCGCGCCTGTTCGGCACCGTGTCGTGGAAGCCGAAGGGCGGCGAGCCCGCGCTGCTCGCGATCGCCAGCGAGTTCGTCGCGAGTCGCGGCACCGCGTGGACGCTGGTGAGCGACGCGCTGGCCGGCTACTTCGAGCGCGCCGTCGCTACCGCGCAGCCGCCGCCGGAGGCCGGGGTGGTGTTGGCGCCAGAGCCGTCGCGCCCTCCCGACGCGTGGCAGGTGCTGGCGGAACATCTGCCCGGCCGCGCCGAGCTGCTCGCGCGCCGCACGGCCGAGCTGCACCTCACGCTGGCCAGCACCACGGACGAGCCGGACTTCGCGCCCGAGCCGTTCAACGTGCTGCACCAGCAGTCGCTGTACCAGAACGCCCGTGGGCTGGTGACGCGCACCTTCGCGCAGCTGAAGAAGCGGCTCGCCACGCTCGGCGACGCGGACCGCGCGCTGGCCGAGCGCGTGCTGACGCGGGAGAAGGACGTCACCCGCCAGCTGCACGACGTCGTCGAAGGGCAGTTCGACGTGCTGCGCGTGCGCAGCCACGGCGACCTCCACCTGGGCCAGGTGCTCTTCACCGGCGACGACTTCGTCTTCATCGACTTCGAAGGCGAGCCCGCGCGGCCGCTGCGCGAGCGGCGGTACAAGCGGTGTCCGCTGCGCGACGTCGCCGGCATGCTGCGCTCGTTCGAGTACGCGTCGGAGGCGGCGCTGCGCGAGGGCCGCGTGCGCGCCGAGGACCGCGCCGCGCTCGAGCCGTGGGCGCTGGCCTGGGACTCGTGGATGTCGGTGGAGTACGTCGAGGCGTACGTAGCGGCGGTGCACGGCAGCCGGCTGGTGCCGCCGTCGCGGAAGGACGCGCGGCGCCTGTTGCGCTTCTACCTGCTGGAGAAGTGCGTCTACGAGGTGGGCTACGAGCTCAACAACCGCCCGGGGTGGATCGGCATCCCCCTGGTGGGCATCGAGCGGCTGCTCGGACCGGGGTGGGCGTGAAACCGCTGGTCCGCGAGGCGCTCGGGGTGTTGGGCGTCGAGCGGTTCGTCTGCGCGGTGCACGACCGTTGCCTGCCCCAGCGCCCCGAGGACGACGTGGGCTGCGGCGCGCCGGGGAGCGCCGGCGCCGAGGGCTTCCTCGAGTTCGCCGCGGGCCTCGGCTTCACCGGGCTGCAGCTGGGCCCGCCGGGCCGCGTCTCGCCCGTCAACCTCTCGCCGTACGACGGCACCGTCTTCTCGCGCAGCGAGCTGCAGCTGGCGTGGCGCCCGCTGCTGGACGGCGCGCACGGCCCGCGGCTCCTCGACGAGGCGCCCGACGTCGCGGTGCGCACCGCGGCCGACCGCTGCGATTACCCGGCGGCCTTCGCCACCCAGGCGCGCGTGCTGCGCGCGCTGCACGAGCGCTGGGACGCGCTGGCGGCGGCGGGCGACGCGGCGACGAAGGCGCTGGACGCGGAAGTGGACGCCTTCGCCGCTGGCAGCGCGTGGCTCGAAGGCGACGCGCTGTACGAGGTGCTCTTCGGGCCTGCGCCGCGGCCCTTCGGCCCCGAGGCGGACCTCTTCTCGGGCGCGGTGCCCGAGCGCGACCGCGCGGCGCGCCTCGCGAGCCTCCGCGCGAAGCACGCGGCCCCGCTGCGCCGCTACGCGCGGGTGCAGCACCTGCTGCACGCGCAGCACGCGCGCTTCCGCGAGCGCGCGCACGCGCGGGGACTCACGCTGACGGGCGACCTGCAGGTCGGCCTGTCGCTGGTGGACCGCTGGCGGCGGGCCGCGCTCTTCCTCGACGGGTACGCGATGGGCGCGCCGCCCAGCCGCACCAACCCCGACGGCCAGCCGTGGAGCTACCCGGTGCTGCACCCCGCGGCGTACGGCACGCCCGACGCGCCGGGGCCCGCGCTGGCCTTCGTCGCCGAGCGGCTCGGGAAGGTGTTCGCCGAGTACGACGCCGTGCGGCTCGACCACCCGCACGGGCTGGTGTGCCCGTGGGTGTACCGCACCGACGTGGCGGACCCGTACGAGGCGGTGCAGGGCGGGGCGCGCCTCTTCTCGGTGGGCGACGCGCCGGCGCACGCGGCGCTCCGCGCCTTCGACCTGGTGCGGGCCGAGCAGCTCGCCGCGGGCGAGAAGCCGTGGGCCGACGACTTCGTCACGCGGCTCGAGCCGGAGCAGGTGACGCGCTACGCGGCGGCCTTCGAGGTGGTGGTGCGCGCGGCGGCGGCGGCGGGCCGCCCGGTGGAGGACGTGGTGTGCGAGGTGCTGTCGACGCTCCCGCGCCCGCTGGGCGCGGTGGTGGCGCGCTACGGGCTGGGGCGCTTCCGGGTGACGTCGAAGGCCGACGTGACGAAGCCCGACGACGTGTACCTGCCGGAGAACGCAGAGGACGCGGACTGGGTCATGGTGGGCACGCACGACACGCCCAGCATCTGGAGCTACGTGCACGGCTGGAGCGCGGAGGTGCGCGCCGCCCGCGCGGCGCACGCGGCGCGGCTGCTGGCGCCCGACGGGGTGGGGCGCGCGGCGCTGGAGGCCGCGTGCGCGCAGCGCCCCGAGACGCTGGCGCTGGCCGAGCTCGCGCTGCTCTTCGTCACCCGCGCGCGCCGGGTGATGGTGTTCGTCTCGGACCTGTTCGGCGAGACGGCCGTGTACAACCGGCCGGGCGTGGTGCACCCCGACAACTGGACCCTGCGCGTGCCCCACGACTACCGCGCGCAGTACGCGGCGCGCTGCGCGGGCGGGCGCGCGCTGGACCTGCCGCTGGTGCTGGCGCTGGCGCTGGCGTCGCGCCCGGTGGAGCAGCGCCGCGCGGTGCGCCCGTTGCTCGAGAGCCTGGCCGCGCGCGCGGCGTCGGTGGTGCCGGGCCTCGCCGAGCGCGTGGCCGCGGCGGGCTGAGCCACGCTGGCGGAAGCGTGACGGGCGTCATGAGCGCCGTGCGCGCGCTGTGCTACGCGGGTGCGCATGGGCCGGATCCTGATCGTCTCGAACCGACTCCCCATCACCGTCACCCGCGACGAGTCGGGGGTGAAGGTGGAGCGCAGCGCGGGGGGCCTCGCCACGGGCCTCAAGGCCGCGCACGAGTCCTCCGGCGGGCTGTGGATCGGCTGGCCGGGCTTCTCGGGCGAGCTGCCGGCCGAGCAGCAGGCGGAGCTCGAAGCGCGGTACCGCGAGCTGGGCGTGGTGCCCGTGCCCCTCACCGCCGAGGAGGAGCAGCGGTACTACGAAGGCTACTGCAACGGCCTGTTGTGGCCGCTCTTCCACGGCTTCCTCGGGCAGCTGCCGCTCGACGTGCCGGACTGGCCCGTCTACCAGGCGGTCAACGAGCGCTTCGCCGACGCCATCGCGTCCCACTACCAGCCGGGCGACCTCGTCTGGGTGCACGACTACCAGCTGATGCTGGTGCCGCGGCTGGTGCGGCAGCGCATCCCCGGCGCGCGCATCGGCTTCTTCCTGCACATCCCCTTCCCGGCGCCGGACACGTTCCGCACCTTGCCCGCGCGCGAGCAGCTGCTCGACGGCCTGCTCGGGGCGGACCTGGTGGGCTTCCACACTGCGTCGTACGTGCGCAACTTCGCGTCGTCCGTGCTGCACGTGCTCGGGGTGAACAACGACGTCGACCACATCCGCTGGCAGGGCCGCGCGTCGTCGCTGGGCGTCTTCCCCATGGGCATCGACGCGAAGGCCTTCGAGGCGCTGGCGCACTCCTTCGAGGCGTCGCAGCTGCTGGCGGAGTTCCGTGGCTCGACGCGCGAGCAGCTGCTCGTGGGCATCGACCGCCTCGACTACACCAAGGGCATTCCCCGGCGGCTCCTGGCGTACGAGCGGCTGCTGGAGCAGCACCCCGAGCTGCACGGCCGCGTGCGCCTGGTGCAGGTGGCGGTGCCGTCGCGCACCAACGTCGACGCCTACGCGGACTTCCGCATGCAGGTGGACGCGCTGGTCGGGCGCATCAACGGGCGCTTCGGCTCGCCGCAGTGGGCGCCGCTGCACTACGTGTACCGCGGGCTCTCGGAGGCGGGCGTGGTGGCGCTGTACCGCGCGGCCGACGTCATGCTCGTCACGCCCATCAAGGACGGGATGAACCTGGTGGCGAAGGAGTTCTGCGCGGCGCGCAGCGACGAGGGCGGCGTGCTGGTGCTGTCGGAGTTCGCCGGCGCCGCCGCCGAGCTCGCCGAGGCGCTGCACGTGAACCCGTACGACATCGAGCGCACGGCGGCGGCGTTTCACCGGGCCCTGACGCTGCCGCGCGACGAGCGCCGCACTCGAATGGTGGCGATGCGCCACCGCGTCTTCGGCTACGACGTGCACCACTGGGTGAAGGCCTTCATCGACTCGCTCGAGGCGGCCAGCCTGCGGCCCGACCACGTGGCGCTGAAGCTGACGCCGGCCGTGGACGTGGACGCGGCGGTGACGCGGCTGGTGGAGGCGCCGTCGCTGTTGCTGCTGCTGGACTACGACGGCACGCTAACGCCCATCGTCGCCACGCCCGACCTCGCGCGCCCCGACGACGAGGTGAAGGCGCTGCTCGAGCAGGTGGCGGGGTTGCCCGGCGTCGACGTGCACGTCATCAGCGGGCGCAGCCGCGACACGCTCGACGAGTGGCTCGGCGCGTTGCCGGTGGGCCTGCACGCCGAGCACGGCTTCTGGTCGCGCGCGGTGGGCGGCGAGTGGAAGGGCCGCGAGACGCTGCCCGACGCCTGGCGGCCGCGGGCGCTCGACATCCTCCGCGACTTCGCCGAGCGCACGCCGGGCTCGCTGGTGGAAGAGAAGCGCAGCGGCATCGCGTGGCACTACCGCATGTGCGACCCCGAGTTCGGCGCATTCCAGGCGAACGAGCTGCGCGTCCACCTGTCGGCGCTCCTCACCAACGCGCCCGTCGAGCTGCTGTCGGGCGACAAGGTGGTGGAGCTGCGGCCCCACGGCTCCAACAAGGGCCGCGTGGCGCAGTCGCTGGCGAAGCACATGAAGGAAGGCACGCTGGCCGCGGCCTTCGGCGACGACGTCACGGACGAAGACATGTTCGCGGCGCTGCCCGAAGGGGCGCTGTCCTTCCACCTGGGGCCGGCGCCCAGCCGCGCGCAGTTCCGCCTCGACTCGTGGCGTGACGTGCGCAGCATCCTCTCCCGGCTGGCCGAACGTCGCGCGGCACGCGTTTGACACCGACGCCGAGCGGGTGTGTGTCTCTGGGCATGAACTCCGCTCCCGACGCTCCGAAGTGTCCGCGGTGCAAGACGGCGCTCACGCCCGACAACGTGAAGGACCACGGCGTGGTCCACAACGCGTGGTCGTGCGACACCTGCAAGGGTTTCTGGATCTCGCTCGAGCAGCTGGGCGAAATCGAGAGCGAGGAGCGCGCGCGCATCATCGAGTTCCGCTTCCTGCCGAAGAAGGAGCTGCAGGCCGCGCCGCTCGACTGCCCCCAGTGCGGCAAGCCGCTCGAGAAGGTGACCAGCCTGCGCGACAAGCACGTCACCATGGACGTGTGCGGCGCGTGCCAGAAGGTGTGGCTCGACAAGGGCGAGATGAACGCGATCCGCACCGACAGCCTGGCGGCGGCGGTGGCGCAGCTGTGGCGACTGCTGCGCGAGAAGCGCACCTGACGCGTCAGGTGGCGCGCTTCACGGCGTTGATGTCGGCGCTCTCGAGGACGGGCGTCGGCCAGCCGCGCTGCGCCACCTCTACCATCGCGAAGCCGAGCTGCCGGGTCGTCGTGACGACCTTCTTCATCCCCTTGAAGAGCGGGTAGAGCGGCGTGGTGAAGCGGTACATCCACCGGTACGACGGCGTCTTCGAGGTGATGCCGTCCATCGGCTGGATGTAGCCGGGCCGGAAGCAGTACACGGCCTTGAAGCCGATGCGCTGCAGCGCGTTCTCCGCCTCGCCCTTCACGCGCGCCCACATCGTGCGGCCCTGCGCGGTGGCGTCGGTGCCGGCGCCGGAGATGAAGCAGAAGACCGCGCCGGGGCTCTTCGCGTGCAGCGCCTTCGCGGCCGCGACCGGGAGGTCGACCGTCACCTTGCGGTAGTCGGCCTCGTTCATGCCGCTCGAGCTGACGCCGAGGCAGAAGAAGACGGCGTCGACGCCCGAGAAGTGGTCGCCGACGCCGGAGTAGTCGGTGAGGTCCTTCAGCACCACGGAGCGCACCTTCGCGTCCGGCGCCTCCAGCGGCGAGCGGCCCACCGCCACCACCGCCGTCACGTCGGGCCGGGCGCACAGCTCGCGCTGCACGCCCTGCCCAATCATCCCAGAGCCGCCGAAGAGGACCGCTTTCATGCGGCGCTGTGTAACAGGACGCCGCCGCGGGCGCTCACCAGGTGAGGTCGGCCTTCGACGCGGGCTGGGCGGCCTCGGCGGCCACCGGCGCCTCGAGCGGCTGGTAGCCTTCCTTCTGCGTCCGGACCTTGTACTTGCCGGGCTTCACGTTCTTGAAGCGGTAGTTGCCCTGCTCGGTGGACGTGACGGCCTGCACCACGGTGCCGTCGTCGTCGACGAGCTCGACGCGCGTGTTGGCGCTGCCGATGCCCAGCTTCCCGAGCTTCAGGGAACCATCCACCTCGCCGTACGTCTCGCGCTGCACGCGGTCGCTGTCGAACAGGAAGAGCGCCGTCTCGGTCTGCCGCACCGCGCCCGTCTTGTCCTTGAACTGCAGCTTCGCGAGGTAGCGGCCGCGGGGCAGGGCGTTTTTCTTGTCGTCACGTCCGTCCCACGCCAGCTCGGTGGCGCCGCTCTCGCGCCCGGCCTCGGCCGAGAAGACGCGGGCCTTCGGCGTCTCCTTCTTCTCGTCGACGCTCCACACCTCCACCGCGACCGCACCGCCCAGCTTCGGGTCGGCGATGTTGCGCGTGGTGATGCGCGCCCTCTGCGACGCCTCGTCGAACACCGCGCCCACCTCGGTGAGGAAGACGTCGCCGGCGAACACCTCGAAGCGGCGGCGGCTCTGCTTGCCCTTTGCGTTCAGCGCCACCACGTCGACGACGTGCTTGCCGGACGTGAGCTTCGAGGTGTCCCAGCCGAAGCCCAGCTTCGGGCTGCAGGCGTTGGCCGTCTTCACGTCGTCCACGAAGAGGGACAGCTCGGCGATGCCGCCGGACTGGTTGTCCACCGCGCTGGCGTCGAGCGCCAGGGTGCCGTCGACGTGCTGCCCGTCGGTGAGGCCCTTCACCGCGACGGACGCGACGTCCACCGTCACCAGCGCCAGCACGGCCCACATCGTCTCGCCCTTCTCGCTAGCAGGTTGCTGAAAAACGCCTCGAGACGATCGACTGGCCGTACCGAGGCGTGATCTGGTGCTGGCCATGCGTGGAACGAACGACGGACAGGGCTCGATGCTGGTGCTGATGTCGCCGGACTCCC
>JBFMAB010000002.1:0-29134 GCA_040755835.1 Myxococcota bacterium | reverse complement strand
CACACCACTTCGACGGCCGCGACCGCGAACGCCTCGCCCGGGGCCTCGTTCGTCGCCTCCGCAGCCTCGGCTACGACGTGCCCGTCCCGACGCTTGCGTAAGCTCCCGCCTGTTTCACCTGACGATGAGTCTCGACGTCCTGGTGCTGGGCTTCTTCCTCCTCGTCGCGGGGGGGGCGGGCTGGTGGATGGTGCGGCGGCGCCAGGTGCGCGAGGCCGCGGACACCGCGGTGCACGCCGAGGCGAAGGCCGAGGGCCGGCTGCCGCCGACGCTGCACCCCGTCGTCGACCCGGACAAGTGCATGGGCAGCCTCTCGTGTCTGTCGGTGTGCCCGGAAGGCGACATCCTCGGCGTCGTCGACGGCAAGGCCGCGCTCATCAACCCGGCCGCCTGCATCGGCCACGGCAAGTGCGCGCTCGAGTGCCCGGTGCACGCCATCACGCTCGTCTTCGGCGACGCGACGAGGGGGGTCGACCTCCCCGAGACGAACGAGTTCTTCGAGACCAGCCGCCCTGGCGTGCACATCGTCGGCGAGCTCGGCGGCATGGGCCTCATCAAGAATGCCATCACCCAGGGCCTGCAGGTGGCCGACCACCTCGGCGCGCAGCTCGGCAAGCACCAGGCGCAGGCTGGCGCGGCGGACGTGGTGGTGGTGGGCGCGGGGCCGGCGGGCCTGGCGACGGCGCTGGGCCTCAAGAAACACGGCGTCAGCTTCCGCGTGCTGGAGCAGGAGTCCGTCGGCGGCACCATTGCCCACTACCCGCGGCAGAAGGTGGTGATGACGGAGAAGGTGGACCTCCCGTTCTACGGGAAGTTCGGCAAGTCGCTCATCTCGAAGGAGGAGCTGCTCGAGAGCTGGCAGAAGGCGATTCAGAAGTCGGGCGTGTCCATCGAGACGGGCACGAAGGTGGAAGGCATCGAGGGCGAGGACGGCCGCTTCGTCGTGCAGACGAACAAGGGCCCGGTGCCGGCGAAGAAGGTGGTGCTGGCGGTCGGCCGCCGCGGGACGCCGCGCAAGCTGGGCGTTCCCGGCGAGGACCTGCCGAAGGTGACGTACCGCCTCATCGACGCGCAGCAGTACGAAGGTGCGCGCGTGCTGGTGGTGGGCGGTGGCGACGCGGCGCTCGAGGCGGCGATTCAAATCGCCGAGGAGACGGACGCCGAGGTCGTCTTGAGCTACCGCCAGGCCGAGCTGGGCAAGGCGCGCGACGCCAACAAGCGGCGCTTCAAGCAGCTCGTCGACGAAGGCCGCATCTTCGCGTTCATGCCGTCGCAGGTGAAGGAGGTGAAGGCGCGCAGCGTGACGCTGCATCACGGCGGGAAGGACCTCGACCTCCCCAACGACTTCGTCATCGCGTGCCTCGGCGGCGAGGTGCCCACCGAATTCCTGAAGAAGAACGGCATCGGCATGACGCGGCTGCACGGCGAGCGCCTGGGCGCGAAGGCCGGCCGCGGCAGCGCGCTCGAGGAGGAAGCCGAGAAGAAGCACCGCCGCTTCTCCTTCATGCTCTTCACTCTGGGCGCGCTCATCGTCGCGGCGCTCTTCGTCGTGGGCTGGGACTACTACCGGCTGCCGCTCACGCACCGCACGCACCACCCGGCGCACACCTTCTTGAAGCCTGCCGGCGCGTGGGGCCACGGCGTCGGCATCGTCGCCACGCTGTTCATGATGTCGAACTTCCTCTACGCGGTGCGCAAGCGGTGGACGCGCCTCAAGGGGTTCCGCACCATCCGCGGGTGGCTCACCTTCCACCAGTTCGTCGGCTTCATGAGCCCGCTGGTCATCGTCTTCCACGCGGCGTTCCGCTCGAACAACGTGCTGGCGTCGTTGACGGCGGGCGCGCTGGGCATCGTGGTGGCGACCGGCGTCGTCGGACGCTTCATCTGGGGTCTGGTGCCCGGCGGTGACGGGCAGAAGGCCGAATTGGGCGAGCTGACCAGGCGCTGGGAACGCCTCAAGCAGCGGGTGCACCGCGCCATCGACTCGCTGCCCGCGCACGACACCATCAACACCGTGCTGGAGCACGTGACGCACGCGCCGCCGGAGCGCTCGCTGCCGGTCTTCTTCCTCCACCTGCCGGCGCAGCGCGTGCGCGACCAGCGCGACCTCGCCCACCTGAAGAAGCTCTTCCCCGCGCAAGAGGAATTTCTCGATTTCAAGCGGGCCTACCAGCGGATGCGCCTGCTGCAGACGCAGGTCACGTTCTTCCGCAGTCTCAAGCGCCTTCTGTCGGCGTGGCGCGTGCTGCACGTCGCGTTGGCGCTGATGCTGGTGGTGCTCATCGCCGCGCACATCGGCGTGTCGCTGTTTCTCGGGTACACGTGGATCTTCAGGTGATGCGACGGCTCGGCCTCATCCTGGTGTTGCTGGGGAGCGCCGCCGCGCGGGCCGACCTCTTCTCGCCCGGCGACCTCGCGAAGGCGCACCAGAACCTCGAGGGCCTCTCGAACTGCACCCGATGCCACCCGGCCGGGCAGCAGCTGTCGCAGCAGAATTGCCTCGCGTGCCACAAGGAACTGTTGCCGCGCATCGAGAAGAGCGCGGGCCTGCACGGCCGCCTGTCGGGCGAGAAGCGCGACTGCGAGCGCTGCCACAAGGAGCACGCGGGCCGCGACCACGACTTGATGGGCTGGGGCGCCGCGGGGAAGAAGGGCTTCGACCACGGGCGCACGGGCTGGGCGCTCAAAGGCGGCCACGCGAAGCTGGAGTGCACCGACTGCCACGAGAAGCGCCGCATGGTGTGGCCGGTGGCCCTGAAGCTGCTCGAGGTGCGGCCGCACACGATGCTGGGCCTGCCGCGCGAATGCGAAGACTGCCACTTCGACGAGCACCGCGGGCAGCAGCAGGAGGACTGCGCGTACTGCCACAACGAGAAGGCGTGGAAGCCCGCGCCCGGCTTCGACCACAATGAGACGGACTACAAGCTGACGGGCAAGCACACGAAGGTGAAGTGCAGCGGCTGTCACCCGTCGGTGAAGGACCCGGAGAAGCACGGCTTCCCGGCGCCGAAGTCCGAGACGTTCCTGCGCTTCGCCGACGTGCCGTTCGGCAGCTGCCTCGACTGCCACAAGGACGTGCATGACGGGCGCTTCGGGCTGCGCTGCCAGAGCTGCCACAGCACGGTGGACTGGCGCACCATCCACAACGCGTCGAAGGAGCGCGAGTTCCACGACAAGACGAAGTTCCCGCTGAAGGGCGCGCACCTGGACGTGGACTGCAAGGCCTGCCACGGGCCGTTCAAGGGCATTCCGGCGAAGTTCAAGGGGCTGGCCTTCAAGCAGTGCACCGACTGCCACGCCGACGCGCACCTCGGGCAACTCGGCGTCGCGAAGGGGCCGCCCGACTGCACCACCTGTCACACCGTCGACGCTTTCACGCCGGCGAGGTACGGCCTCGCCGAGCACCAGAAGACGAGGTACCCGCTCGATGGCGCGCACGCGGTGGTGCCCTGCGACGCGTGCCACGCGGCCACGCCGGCGCTGTCGAAGGCGATTCCGAAGGCGGTACAGGCCGACCTGAAGAAGCGCGGCCGGCCGGAGCGCTTCAGCTTCGCCCAGTACCGATTCACGAAGGACACCGCGGCCTGCGACAGCTGCCACGAGGATGTGCACAAGGGGCAGCTGTCGAAGGTGCAGGGCGGCTGCGCGGGCTGCCACCAGGTGTCGTCCTTCGCGAAGGTGACGTTCGACCACGACAAGGGCAGCCGCTACCCGCTCACCGGGAAGCACCGGGAGACGGCGTGCACGAAGTGCCACTTCGCGCCCAAAGCCGGCGCGGCCGTCGTGTACAAGCCGCTCGAGACGGTGTGTTCCGCGTGCCACCCCGACGAGCACGCCGGCCAGTTCGCCCCGCCGGGCGGCGGGCCCACCGACTGCGAGAAGTGCCACACGACGGACGGCTTCCGGCAGCTCGTCTTCCAGCACGCGCCGCCCTTCACCGACTACCTCCTCGACGGGCAGCACGCGCAGGTGGCGTGCGAGAAGTGCCACCCGAAGGTGACCGTGGCGCGGAAAGTCCAGGCCGCGCGGTACAAGCCCCTGCCGCGCACCTGTGAGGGCTGTCACGCCGACTTCCACCGGGGCGCCTTCTCGGGGTTCGAGCCATGACGCACCTCGTCCTCGTCCTGCTGCTGGCTGGCGTGCCCCCGACGCCGGGACCCGAGGCGGCGAAACCCGCACCCGCCGCCGACGCGCCGAAGAAGGTGCTGCCCCCGTCGCTGACGGCGGTGAAGGCGTTGACGGCGAAACCCGAGCCGATGGGCCCGGTGACGAAGTGCGCGGCGTGCCACGGCACTGGTGGCTGGAAGGAGGTGCGCTTCAACCACGAGCGCACCGGCTTCCCGCTGGTGGGCGCGCACACCACCACCTCGTGCCGCGAGTGCCACGTCAGCGATTTTCAGGCGGCGCTGCCGCGCGCGTGCAGCGGCTGCCACCGCGACGTGCACGCGGGCGAATTGGGCATGCGGTGCGACGGTTGCCACGAGCCCGTCAACTGGCGCTCACGCTTTGACGCCGAGGCGCACCGGCGCACCAACTTCCCGCTGCTGGGCGGGCACGCCGCGCTGCCGTGTACCGAGTGTCACCTCGAGGCGAAGGAGCGCCGCTTCAGCCGCGCGGCGGTGGACTGCGGCGGCTGCCACCAGCAGGACTACCTGCGCACGGCGGGCACGGCGCTCGACCACGCGGCGCTGGGTTTCGACCCGCTGGCCTGCCGCGAGTGCCACGGCAGCTTCCGCTTCAGCCCCGCGCGCTACCCGGCGCACGACGCGTGCTTCGTCATCACCCGCGGGCCGCACGCCGCCGTCGGCTGCTTCAACTGCCACGTGGGCCTGGGCACGCCGCAGCCGCCCGGCACCTGCGGCACCCGCACCGCGTCGTGCACCTCGTGCCACGAGCACGAGTGCAGCGCGGCCGGCAGCGCGACGCGCACCGACCAGTTGCACGCGCAGGTGCCCGGCTACGCCTGTCGGGACTTGAAGTGCTACGAATGCCACCAGCTGGGCGGAGGGACGACGCCGTGACGCGCGCCCTCCTTCTGCTGGTGCTGGTTCCGCTCCTCGTCGAAGCTGCGCCGAAGAAGCGCACCGGGGCGCCCCGTGAGAAGAGGTCGCCGTCGACGGCGTTGTCCACCGGGCCCGGGCAGGTGAAGTTCGTCACCGCCGAGAAGGCGTACCTGGACCGCGGCACCGCCGACGGCGTGACGCCGGGGCAGGAGCTCAAGGTGATGCGCGGACACCGGCCGGTCGGCACCTGCAAGGTGGACGACGCGGCCGAGCACTTTGCGTCGTGCGTGGGTGTCGGGCTGCAGGCGGGCGACCGCATCGCCGTGCTGCGCGCGCCCCCTGCCGGGCCGCCGGGGCCACCCGCCGCGCTGCCGACGGAGCAGGAATTGGCGCACCGGCACAGGATGCTGGAGGCGTCGGAGCTGGGGTTGGTGGTGGCGCACGGCGAGGGCGGGCCCACGGTGAAGCCGCGCTTCGCGGTGGCGCTGTCGCAGACGTCGTACAGCAACCTGGCGTCGGCGGCCGGGCCGTTCCAGCAGCAGCGCGTGGACGCCGCGGTGTACGACGTCGAAGTCTGGAAGGGCCTTCGCATCTCCGCGGACCTGACGGTGCTGAACTTCAGCCGCAAGCCGGACGGCTCGCGCACCGTCTTCCAGCAGACGCCGTCGCTGATGGTGCGGCAACTGGAGGTGGGCTTTCGCCGCGCGGACGTTCCATTCTCCGGCGCGCTGGGGCGCACGTGGCTGCGGTACGCGCCCGGCCTGCTGGTGGTGGACGGTGCGCAGGCCAGCTGGCGCACGAAGGGCGAAGCCGTGGAGCTGGGCGCATACGCCGGCTTCCTCCCCGAGGCGACGCGCGTCGTCTTCTCGTCGTCACAGGGCACGGCGGGCGCCTTCTTCATGGGCCGCCGCGCGGTGGGCGACGGTGAGACGCTGCTGCAGGCGGAGGCGCGCGTCGGCTATGCGTCGAAGACGAACCTGGGCAGTCGCTTCGAGGCGGCGCTGGCGGGGCACCTCTACCGGGGCGCGACGTTGGACGTGCACCTCGCGGGCGAGTTCGGCGTCGGCGACGCGCAGGCGCCGGCGGCGGTGGACGCGGCGCGGCTGGACGTCGGCTGGCGGCCGGCGCCGCGCCTCCGCGTGGTGGCCGGCGCGCGCTACCGCGGGCAGTCGCCGTCGGGCGTGACGGAGCTGGGCCTCGTCTCGCCGGGGCAGCGCGCGCTGCACGCCGACGGCGCCGTCGTCTTCGAGGTGACGCCGAAGGTGTGGCTGGGTGTACAGGGCGGCGCCGCGATGGACTTCGGCGCCACGCTGACGCAGGCGCGCGTGGGCCCGGAGGTGACGTTCCCCCTGTTGTTCGGCAAGGCCGGCGGCATGAGCGTCGGCTACCTGGAGGAATTGGGCTGGCTGCGCGCGCGGCACGCGTACGTGCAGCTGGCGGTGACGGCCTTCGGACGGCTCCGCGTCGTCAACCGGACGAGCTGGTTCCAGCAGCAGTCGACGGACGGCTCGGGCGGCCTCGCGGGCAACGAGGCGGGCACCGCGCTGGGCATCGACGTGCGCTTCGCGCGCTGGCTGTGGGTGCGCAGCACGGTGAGCGGGCGCATGCAGCTGGAGAACCCGTCGCAGGTGGGCGGGCTCGTGTCGGTGCAGTTGGGCGGACAGCTCTAGCGTCGCGCAGGCGCTCCCCGAGGAGCCACCCGCCGTCAGTCCGAATGAACGACAGGCCGCCCGGGCGCTGCTGACGACCCTCGACCGGGAGATTCGGCGTCATGCTAAGTGCGCGCCCATGAAACCTTGGGCGATTGTGTCCTTCTGGTGCGTGCTGACTGCCTGCGCGACGACGTCGCGTTTCACCACCCGCGAGGAGCTGGAGAGGGTCCTCTCGTCGCCCAGGCCGGCGAAGCTCTTCCGCGACGCCACGGTGGACGTCGAGCGCTGGGAGTTGGCCGGTCCGTTCCCCGAGCGCGTCGGCGACGCGCCGCACGGCACCGGCGACGCCTGGAGTCGCCTCTTCGTCGAGCGCGCGCAGCGGAAGGGCGCGCGGCCCGTGGAGCCGCTGGCCTGTGTGGCGCGGGAGACGGCGCGCTTCATTGCGGCGAAGGGCGGCTACCCGGGCTCGCTGCTCAAGGACTTCATCGTCGCGCGCTGTGGCAACGCGGCCCCGAAGGTGGCGCTGCGCTCGCTTGCCGGCGACGTGCCCGACGAGGTGTCCGACGACGACCTCTTTGCACGGTGGAAGGCCGACGTCGGGAAGATGAGCGAGGAGCTCGAGCCCGGACAGCTCGCGGGCTTCGCGCTCGTCCGCGAGGGCGGAAAGGCGGCGGCGGTCGTGGCATCCATCACGCCGCGCGGCGCGGTGGAGCCGCTGTCCATCTTCCCGTCGGAGCGCCACACGGTGGTGGTGCGCGGCACGGCGCCCGTCGGCGCGGCGTCGGTGTACGGCTACGCCAACCAGGGCCAGACGAAGTCGGCGCGCTGCGTCGACAGCAAGCTGCCGCTCCCCGCGTTCGAGTTGACGTGCGAGGTGAACGCCGCCGACGCGCACGCGTGGATTGACGTGTCATCGGCCGAGAAGGACCGGCTGCTGAGCTCCGGCTTCGTGCGGCTGCTCGTCTGGCCGGCCGGCGCTCCGTCCAACACCTTCGAGCGTCCGGTGTACGGCACGCCCGGCGGTGAGCTGTCGCCCGCGGGTGTGCTGGCCCAGGTGAACGCTGTGCGCGCACAGGCGGGGATGGCGCCGCTGGAGCTCTCCGCCGCGCAGTCGGCGGACAACCACGAGCTCGCGCCCTTTTTCTTCGACGCGCTCTTCCGTGACGACGCGCAGCAGCAGGACCGCATCGCGCTGGGCGTCATCGCGGGCTGGCGCGTGGAGTCGGAGATTACCGGCGGCACGTTCGTCAGCGAGTGGGTGGACGTGCCGGACCTCTCGCTGCTGGTCGCGCACCACCTCGAGTCCGCCGGCGCGCGCGCCGCGCTGCTCGACCCGGAGCACCGCGTGCTGGCCGTCGGCCTCTACCGCGAGGAGGGCTTCGTCGGCTCGCTGCTGTCGGTCTACGCGAAGGCCACGCCGCCCACCTGGCCCGACAGCACCGAGGCGCTGCTGCTGCAGCTCGACGAGGCGCGCAAGAAGCAGGGCAAGCCCGAGGCCCAGTGGATTCGCCTGCCGTCGGAGTTGGAGAAGCGGCTCGCCGAGGCCGTCGCGAAGCAGGAGTCCGACGACGAGGAGGCGCTCGGCCACTTCATGAGCGAGGCCATGGAGGTGACGAAGCGGCCGGTGCACGGCTGGCGGATTCACGTCTCGAAGCTGAACGAGGTGGACTGGCCCGAGACGCTCCTGAAGAAGGAGCAGCTTGAGGTGCTGGGCGTCGTCACCGTGCAGCGCGCGAAGGGCAGCCCGTGGGCGGACTACCTCATCCTCGTGGTGGAGCTGCTGGCGGGCGGCGACGAGGCCTGAGGACGTGGCCTCGGTGTTTGCGTGAGGCGGGGTGACGGGGGTCAACCCAGGGCTGCCCGCGACTTCGGTACACTCCTGTTCCCAATGTTCCGCCTGTGGCCGCTCGCGGTGTTTGCGTTGTCCTGCGCGGGGGCGTCGCCTGCGCCGGACGCGGGTCACGACGCGGGCACGCCGCACGCGAGCGCGGCGCTGCAGGCGTGCGCGGCCTTCGTCTCGAGCGGCGAGGTGTCCACCATCTTCTCGGCGGTGGAGCGCCTCAACACGCTGCCCGAGCCGGTGACGCCCGCGTGCTTCGTCGCCAGCCTCCCGCGGCCGCTCGACGCGGTCGCCACCATCAGCGTGGTGTCGGCGCAGCCAGCGGCGGGGCGGGACAGTCCTCGCGTGTTTCTCCTGTTGCCCGGCCTCGTGGTGTCCGTCGTGCCCGATGGCGACGGCGCGACGCTGCTCGAGTTCGCCGAGTGGACGACGTCGCTGCGCACGCTGAAGGGCGAGCTGAAGTTCCCGCTTCAGCGGCCGCTGCCGCTCGACGCGCCGCTGACGCGCGTGCACTCGAACCTCGGTGTCACCACCTGCGGGCTGTGCCACCGGAACGAGACGCCGCACGACAGCATCGACGGCGGCTTCGTGTCCGCGGCCTTCCGCCCGGACCCCGGCACGCTGGTGCCCATCGCCGAGCTGGCGCAGCGGCACGCCGAGTGTCCTGCGGGCGAGTCGACGCCGCGGTGCGAGGTGCTGCACGCGCTGTTCGACTTCGGCGCGTTGAAACAGGGGGCGTTCTCGCCGGACGTCGAGCTGTTCATCCAGTGAGCCGGGAGGGCTCCGGGGAAGCGCGTCCGGCGGTCGCGTGCGCAGCCGTCCCTTCGATGCCCGGCCCCGCAGCCACGGAGCGCCCGGACCGCGCGTCGCTCGGACGCCGACGGGGACACGCCGGACGACGAGGGGCCGCTCGAAGTGGGATGGGATTCCCGTCCCACATTCCGCCCACAACCTGCTGGATTCACAGAGTCGATTTTCCGATTTCTGGGATGGGAATCCCGTCCCACGCGCCGGGCGCTCCCTTCGAGGCGCCGCACCGGGAGCGATGTCCGCGCGCGCCGTGAGGCTCGTCGCGCTGGATGTCGCCGCGTCCCCCGACTGCCAGGCCCAACAGTCGCGAGGCAAACGCGTACGGCTACCGCACCACCGTCGGCGCCCCGTCCAGCGCCGTCTTCACCCGCAGCGTCCCCGCGTCGAACCACCAGCCGCTCGCCGCTTTCTCCAGCGCGTCCGCCGTTGCCACCTCCGCCACCGCCGCGCCCGCGTGCGTCACCGCCGCCGGCCGCGCCGCGCCCAGCACTTCCCACACCACCGACGTCGTGAAGACGCTGCCGGCCGTCGCGGTGAGGGTGAGGCCGTCCTCCGCCGACTGCGTCAGCGCGGTGCCGTCGTACACGTCGAAGCGGCTCGCCTGCGCCGACGGCGCCACGCGCACCCACAGCGCGCCCGCGTTGCCGTCGAAGCTGTCCACGCCCACGTCCGTCGCCGGCGACAGCGTGTCGATGCCGGGCCGCAGCATCGGCACCAGCCCGCCCTCGCGCAGGTACAGCGGCAGCACTTCGAGGCCCGCGTCCACCGTCACGTCTGAGCCCGCCACGCCGTCGGCCAACGCCGCGCCGTCCCACCAGCTGCGCCACGCGCCCGGCGGCCGGGGGAAGGTGCGCGTCGTCGCGCCCGCCGTCGCCACCGGCGCCACCAGCAGCGCGTCGCCCAGCGTGTACACGTCGTCGGGGTGCACGCCCGTCGCCGGAAACGCCACGCCGAACGGCCGCGCCACCGGCCGCCCGTCCTGCGTCATCTGCTTCACGAAGCTCCACACGTACGGGAAGAGGCGCAGGTGCAGCCGCGCGTAGCGGCGGTACACGTCCAGCGCCTGCGCGTCGCGGCCGTTCTCCGGCGTGAAGAGCCACGGCGGCTGGCTGGACGAGTCGCCCGTCTGCATCACCGGCATCAGCGCCGACTGCTCCACCCAGCGGATGAACGTCTCCTTGTTGGGCGGGCTGTGCCGGTAGCCGCCGGTGTCCGCCGCGAAGAAGGGGAAGCCCGACATCGACAGCGACAACCCCGCGCGGATGGCCGACGGCAGCCCGCCGACGCCGATGACCTGCTTGCCGCCCACCATGAATGGCTCCCCGAAGCGCGTCAGCGTCGCGTCGATGTCGCCCGGCCACACCACCACGCCCACCTGCGGCGTGCCCCACTTGCCGCTGCGCACCAGCAGGAAGCCGTCATTGTTGCCCAGCTGCGCGCGGTACACGCCGTGGTACCGGCGGGTGTACTCCGCGTGCATCGTGCGCTCGGTGCTGCCGTCCGAGAAGCGCCAGCCCGAGCCGCGCCCCGACAGCCCGGCGACGACGTCCTCGGCGAAGTCCAGCTTGAAGCCTTCGACGCCGGCCTGGGTGTACTTCGCGAGCTGCTCGCGCCAGAAGGCGACGGCCGCGGGCTTCGTGAAGTCCAGCGGCGCGCTCCAACGGTTCAGCTGCGCGCCCACCTGCGGCGGGAAGTAGCCGTTCGCCTCCGCCTGGGCTCGCTGGGGCTGCGCGCCCGGCGCGAGGTACGGCGTGTGCCACAGCGCCAGCTTCAGCCCCGCCGAGTGAATCGCGTCCACCATCGCGCCGGCGTCGGGGAATTTCGTCGCGTCGTAGTCGAAGGTGTTGACGTCGGTGGCGTACGGACGGTCGAGCCAGATTCCGCTCGTCGCGAGGTCGAGGTCGCGCAGCTGCTTCACGTCGTCCAGCACCTCGGCCTGGTCCTTCGACTCGTCACGCCACAGCCACGGGCCCAGCGCCCAGGCCGCCGGCGGCCGCGGGAAGCCGGTGACGCGGTGGTAGCGCACCAGCACGTCGAGCGGCTCGGCCGCGGTGAAGAGGTGCACGGTGAGGCCGTCGGCGCTCGCCTCCGCGGTGCCCCACATGGTGTCGACGAGGTCCGCCTCCGTCTTCGCGACGTCGAAGACGCCGAAGCGATTCGTCTCCACGAAGAGGCCCCAGCCGCGCGAGCCGACGAGGAAGGGCGTCACCACGTGGTTCTCCGTGGCGGCGCTCTCGACGTTCAGGTCCGCCTCGAGCTGCATCGGCCGCAGCTTCCCGCGGTGGTTGAGGGAGTCCATCCACTCGCCGAGGCCGTAGAAGGCCTCCGTCGCGTCGGCGCGCGCGCGCACCCGGAGGAAGGCGATGGGATTGCCCGTGGTGGCGCCGGGCACGAAGCGCAGGACGGGCTGGCCGTCCAGCAGCCTGGCGGTGACGGTGGCGGTGAGGCCGCCTTCGTAGGTGAGCGCCAGCGTCAGCGCCTCGCCGTCCTTCGTCACCGTGCCGGCCGACGGCGCGCGCCAGCGGAAGCCGTCCGGCAGCACCGGCGTGAAGGTGCCGTCATTCACCACCAGCCAGTACGGGTCGTAGCTGGACGCGTCGTCCAGCGCGCGCACGGTGCCCACCTGGAAGGCGTCCAGCGGGAAGGTGAGGAGGCGCTCGTCGCCGCGCAGCAGCTCCAGCGCGCCGTTGCCTGCGTCGCGCAGCACGCAGCCGTCACCGGACAGCTGCAGCGGCGTCGGCGCGGAGGAAGGTGGGCAGGCAAGCAACCACAGCGCGGCGAGGGTGGAGAGGTGACGCATGGGCACAGCCATCGCCCAGCGCCTTCGTGGGGTCAACCGCGCGCGCTCCTCGGTCGCCAGGAGGCTCGGGGTGACGCACGGCCTGACGACAGCGGGCCGTCGAGCCCCGTCGGCGCTGACATGGAAGCGCAGGCGGCCGATGCCCCCCCAGGGGAGACGCGGACGCGGTGTGCGGTCCGTGCACGGAGCGACGACTCCGATGCTCGGCGGCGCGCGCTCCAGTGGTGCGCGCGGCGTGTGATGGCTCCGCGGCGCACGCTGGCAGAATGAGATGCGGACGTGGCGTGCAACCGCGGAGCGACGACCTCGCACCCGGCGTGCGATGGCGACTCGCCTCACGCGGAGCGGCGACGCGCTCGCCGATGAGACGGTCCGTCGGAGCCTCTCGCGCGGCGACCGCAGCTCGACCTCAGTGCAGCGGCCCCGTCGGCGGCGACGCCGGGGCGGGCTGGTTCCGCTGGCGCCGCGCGTGCGTCTCCACCGCGTCGGCCACGTCGCGCAGGAGCAGCCCGTGCGGCCGTGTGCCGTCGATGACGAGCTGCACGCCGCCGACGTCGAGGCGCATCGGCCTCAGCTCGCGCGCCAGCGCGTCGCGCAACGGCGCGACGGACGACACGCTGTCGCCCTTGAGCGCCAGCGTGTGCTGCGTCACCTTGTCGGGCAGCGCGGCGGTGAAGCCGGCCCAGCCGCCCTCCTTCAACTGCACGCGCGCGCCGTCGGGCCGCGGGGTGACGGCGCCGGCTTCGGCGAGGTCCAGCGTCGCCAGCAGCGCGGCCACCGTCGTCGGCGGCTTGTACGCGTGGCGCTCGGTGGGCGGCTCGATGGTGCCGCGCACCGCCAGCTCGGGCATTCGCCGCGCCTTCGCGCGCAGCCGCGGCGTGCTGAAGCGTGGGCGCGCCATGTCCCGTTCGCTGCTCATCCTCGCTGCGCTGCCGCTGGGCCTGGGCTGTGGCCGAAGCGGCCCCGAGGAGGACGTGCGGCTTCCCTTCGCGCCGTGCGACGATTGCGTGGACACCGTCTTCTTGGCCGATGCCGGCCCGCTGAGCGCCATCGCTGACGCGGGCGTGGACGCCGGTGTCGGGCTGCCGTGCGGAAGCACACCCATCGGCCCCGACTGCTGCGCCAACGGCGCGCGCGTGTCGTCGGCCACCTGCGAGGCCGGCGCGTGGAGTTGCGGCGGCGCCGACTTCTGCACCTGCGAGGGCGTCCCGCAGACGTTCTCCTGCACCGACGTGTGCGGCTCCGACGCGTTCCTCTCGCCGGTGTGCGCCAACGGCCAGTGGAGCTGCGCGCGCCCCTTCATCGAGACGTCGCTGTGCGCGCCCGACCTCTGCTGGGGCGAGCCCGGTGACTGCTGCGGCGCGCCGAGCTGCGTCGACGGCGGCTGGGTGTGCGGCTTCAAGCCGGCGGGCTGCTGACGCGCGCGCCGCCGCGACGCGCCGTGCAACGCGGTGAGGCCCTTCGTCGTCGCCTCCGTTACAGTCCGCCCGCCGCGCCATCCCCGTTCCACACCGGAGGGCAGCCATGAAGGTCCCCATCAAGGACTCCATTCGCGCGTCGTCGAAGCTGAGCAGCTTCGAGGCGTACCAGCAGCTCTACCGCCGCTCGCTGGAGGACCCCGAGGGCTTCTGGATGAAGGAGGCCACCGAGCGCCTCACCTGGTTCCACCCGCCGGACTCGGCGCTGGACGTCGACTGGGAAGAGGTGGACTTCTCGTGGTTCGGCGGCGGCCGGTTGAACGTCTGCTACAACGCCGTCGACCGTCACGCCGCGCGCACGCCGCACAAGGTGGCGCTCATCTGGGCGAAGAACGCGCCGGGCGAGTACGAGCGCATCACCTACCGGCAGCTCAAGCACCAGGTCGGCCGCATGGCCAACGTGCTGAAGTCGCTCGGCGTCCAGAAGGGCGACCGCGTGTGCCTGTACCTGCCGATGGTGCCGGACCTCGTGTACGCGATGCTGGCGTGCGCGCGCATCGGCGCGGTGCACTCCGTCGTCTTCGCTGGCTTCTCGGCCGACTCGCTGCGTGACCGCATCATCGACGCGGGAGCGCGCGTCGTCATCACCGCGAACGAAGGGCTGCGCGGCACCAAGGCGGTGCCGCTGAAGGCCATCGTCGACGAGGCGGTGGAGGGCCTCGGCGTCGTCGAGCACGTGCTGGTGTCGCGCCGCACCGACGCCGACGTGCCCATGCTGGAGGACCGCGACCTCTGGCTCGACGAGGAGATGCCCAGGCACCGCAGCACCTGCCCCGTGGAGTGGATGGCCGCGGAGGATCCGCTCTTCATCCTCTACACCTCGGGCAGCACCGGGAAGCCCAAGGGCGTGCTGCACACCAGCGCGGGCTACCTGCTCTACGCGATGATGACGTTCGAGTACGTCTTCGACATTCGCCCCAACGACGTGCACTTCTGCACCGCCGACATCGGCTGGGTGACGGGGCACTCGTACATCGTCTACGGGCCGCTCGCCCACGGCACCACCACCGTCGTCTTCGAAGGACTGCCCACGCACCCCGACGCGTCGCGCCTGTGGCAGGTGTGCGACGACGTGCAGGCGGCCACCTGCTACACGTCGCCGACGGCGCTGCGCGCGCTGATGCGCGAGGGCGCCGCGCCGGTGCAGAAGACGAAGCGCTCGAGCCTGCGCATCCTCGGCACCGTCGGCGAGCCCATCAACCCGGAGGTGTGGAAGTGGTACCACGACGTCGTCGGCGAGGGCCGCTGCGCCGTCGTCGACACCTGGTGGCAGACGGAGACGGGCGGCGTGCTCATCACCCCGCTGCCCGGGGCCATCGAGCCCAAGCCGGGGAGCGCGACGCTGCCCTTCTTCGGCGTCGAGCCCGTGCTGGTGGACGAGAACGGCAAGGTGCTCGAGGGCAACGGCGTGAAGGGCAACTTGTGCCTCAAGCGCCCGTGGCCGGGGCAGGCGCGCACGCTGTACGGCGACCACCGGCGCTTCAAGGAGGTCTACTTCTCGGCGTACCCGGGCATGTACTTCACGGGTGACGGCTGCACGCGCGACGAGGACGGGTACTACTGGATTACCGGCCGCGTGGACGACGTGCTGAACGTGTCCGGCCACCGCATCGGCACCGCGGAAATCGAGAGCGCGCTGGTGGCGCACGAGACGGTCGCCGAGTCGGCCGTCGTCGGCGTGCCGCATGACCTGAAGGGCCAGGGCATCTGCGCGTGGGTGGTGCTGCGGAGCGGCCAGGACGAGACGGACAAGGCGCAGATCGTCGGCATGCTGAAGGAGCAGGTGCGCCACGTCATCGGACCCATCGCCACGCCGGACATCATCCATGTGGTGCCGGGCCTGCCGAAGACGCGGAGCGGGAAAATCATGCGCCGGCTGCTCAGGAAGATCGCCGAGGGCATGCGCGAGAACCTGGGCGACACCACGACGCTCGCCGAGCCGGGCGTGGTGGACCAGCTCATCGCCGCCGCGGACGCGTACGAGGCCGCGCAGGCGAAGAAGAAGAAGAAGTGAGCTTCAGTTCCGCGGCGACAGGTTGAGGCAGGTCGACGGCTTCTTCGCCTTCAGGCGCTCCAGCGTGGCGTCGGTCGCCTCGCAGGCCAGCTCGATGCCGTAATACATGCGCTGCCAGTACGCCTCGTCGCCCGGGCCGTCCTTCTTGAGGTTGGCGATGAAGAGGGAGTCGAGCTGGTCCAGCACGTCCTGGCGCTGCGCCATCGTCCACTTCTTCGTCAGCGGCACGTCGAGGAAGAGCGCGCGCAGCTCCTCCACCTCGCGCGTCTGGCCCCAGTTCTCCGGCACCGACTTGAGCACCGTCTGCTCGCTGGCGACGGTGCCTGCCAGCATCGTGCGGTACATGCAGTCGCGCTTGTCGGGCGCGTAGTTCTCCGTGGTGGCCCGCAGCGTCTCGAGCTGTTTCTTCGCCTGCGACGGCGGGAGGATGCGCGAGGCCAGCACCCGCTGCTCCAGCTCCGGCACCGACAGCTTCGAGATGGACGGGTCGTACGTCGCGAGCGCCGGGCACGGGTCGGCCGCGACCGGCGAGACGACGGTGGAGGTGACGGCCGCCGGCGGCCGCCGCAGCGCGAGCGCCGCGACGGCGCCGCCGAGGATGAGGAGGAGCAGCAGCAGCGCCGGGACGAGCAGGTTCTTTGGCGGCGCCGGCGCCGTCGGGATGGGCACGGGCGCGGCGGGCGCCGGCGTCGCGAGCGCGTCCTTCGTCATCGCGCCGGGCAGCACGGCGGCCTTCGGGCGGAGCGGTGCGCCGGCGGCGCGCCAGCCGGGGTCGGGCAGCGCCTGCAGCGCCGCGACGAAGGCGGCCATCGACGGGTAGCGCTGCGCCGGGTCCTTGGCGCAGGCCTTCGCCAGCACCTCGTCGAGCGCCGGGAAGTCGCGCGCCGGCTGCGCGTCCTTCAGCCTGGGCAGCGGCTCCTGGAGCTGGTGCAGCAGCAGGAGCGGGGTGGAAGTCGCGGTGTACGCTTCGCGGCCCGTCATCATCTCGAAGACGAGGAGGCCCAGCGCGTAGATGTCCGCGCGCGCGTCGACGTCGGCGCCGCGGATCTGCTCCGGGGCCATGTAGCGGGGCGTGCCAGCGAGGCCGCCTTCCGCGGTGAGGCGCGCGCCGGCGTCCTGCGTGAAGCGCGCGATGCCGAAGTCCAGCACCTTCACATGCGTACCCGCGAGGTCCGCGCGGATGCGCACGTTCTCCGGCTTGATGTCGCGGTGTACGACGCCGCGGGCGTGCGCGTAGGCGAGCACCTCGGCCACCTTCAGCGCCACCTGCCGCGCCTCGGCGAAGGGCAGGGCGCCATCGCGTTCGAGGCGGGCGCGGAGATCCTCGCCCTCGACGTACTCGAAGGCGATGTACAGCTGCCCGTCCGCGTCGCGGCCCGCGTCGAGCAACTGCGCTGCCCCGGGGTGGGTGACTTCGAGCGACACGCGCGCCTCGCGCATGAAGCGCTGCACGAAGCCTTCGTCGTTGGACAGCGCCGGCGCGAGGAACTTGAGCGCCACGCGGTTGCCGACGCCCACCTGGGTGGCGAGGTACACGCTGCCCATGCCGCCGCTGCCGAGCCGCTGCTCGAGCACGTAGCGGCCCGCCACCAGCGGCTTCTTCAGGCCGCCGGACGAGACGAGTGTCGCGTCGGTGGTGTCGTCGCGGCTCAAGGTGGCTCCGGGCAAGCGCATGGTAGTCCGCGCTCGAGGCTTCGTCGCGCGAGGCAGGCGCCGCGTTCCGTCCGGGCTTCTCACTTCGGCGGCGGCACGACGAGCTCGACCGCCGTCACTTTCTTGATGCTCCGCCGGATGACGATGTGGACGGCCTTCTCCAGGTCCTGCCGAGTAATGCCCGGCGGCATGGAGTCGTAGAGGGCGACGACCGACGAGGCCCGGCCCGGTCACCTTGATCCGCCCGGAATGCCCCACCGTCTCCCGGAGCTCCTTCTCCGCGATCCTCACCTGGGAGGACAGCGACTTCACCTCCCGGGCCGCATCGCAGCCGGGCGAGAGGGCGCGGAGCGCGGCGAAAGGCAGCCGATGGACCGGGCGAGCGAGCATGTGCGCACCGGAGCTTCACCGTCGACTCGCTGCGCCACGAGGGCGCTCACCGCGCGGCCGGGAGCATCTCGGCCATCACCGTGCGCACCGCCTCGGCGAACTTCGCGTCGGGCACGCAGGCCAGCAGGTCCTCCTTCGTGCCGCTCTCCAGCTCGACGGGGCGTCCGGGCACCAGCCGCGCCAGCCACCACGCGCCTTGCTTCGTCTCGAAGAGCGCCAGCTGTGCGCCCCCCCACCAGCCGCGCGCGTCGGCGAGCTCCGCGCGCACGGCGGCGGCGCGGGGCCGCGCCGCGGCGAGCCAGCAGCCGGCCTCGAGGCGCTCGAGGCCCCGGCGAATGGCGTCGTTCGCCTCGGCGCGGCTGCCTGACGTCTTGCGGAACAGCGTGAAGGCGACGCCGACGACGGTGCGCTGCGCGGTCCCGCAGAGGCCGGGCGCGTAGACGGCGCGGTGCGCGGCCTGGCGCAGCGCGCGCGCGAGGTGGGGCCATGTCGCGGTCGTCTTCACCGGCCCCAGCAGGCCGCCGCCGTCGCGGAAGACGTCGGGCGGCGCGGTGAGAATCCACTGCGCGGCCAGCACCTCGTCGCGCCACGTCTTGCGCTCGGCCGGCGGGACGCGGCCCTCGAGCAGCTCCGCGAAGTGCAGCAGCGCCCAGGCCAGATCCCGCATCTTCAGCTTCGGCAAGGGCGGCGGCTCCGCGTCGGCGTCGGCGGCGGTGCCCGCGCGGCGCACCGCGTGCTGCCACAGGCGCTGGGTGGCGTGGAGGTCGGCCATGCGCTGACGGTCTAGTCCGTTCAGCTTCGACTGTGACCTGTCGCGTCTCAGCGGCGTGCGTTGATGGATGCCCGGAGAGGAGGCTCTCATGCGCTGGACGTGCGTGGCGGTGTCGGTGATGGCGGTGCTGTCGACGGGCTGTGGCGGCGACCCCTGCGCCGGCGTGACGTGCTCGGGTCACGGCGACTGCGTCGCGACCGCGGGCAGCCCTCGCTGTGCGTGCGACCCGGGGTACACGGTGACGGGGCTGAGTTGCGTGACGGCGACGCCGTCGGGGCCGGCGTGCGTCGGGACCGGCGACGTCTGCTCGGCGAACGGGGACTGCTGCTCGTTCAAACAGGGCCTCGGCTTCTGTGTCAGCGGCCGCTGCGCCGATTCCTGCACCGCGGATGGCCAGTGCACGAGTGGCTGCTGCGCGCCGTTGGTGGGCGGCGGTCGGGCGTGCGGCCCGGCGATCCAGTGCACCGGCGCGTGCCTGCCCGTGAACTCCAGCTGTACCCGGAACGGTGACTGCTGCACGTTCCTCGCGGGCACCGGCTACTGCGTCTCCGGCTTCTGCGCGGACAGCTGCCGCTTCAACAGCGACTGCGTGAGCAACTGCTGTGCGCCGCTGGTGGGCGGGGGCTTCACGTGCGCGCCGCGGAGCGCGTGCCCGTGACGAAGGCTGGCGCGGCGGTGGCGGTTGTCTGCGCGGTGGCCGGCGGGCTCGCCTGGTCCTGGTTCTCGGCCGTCGAGCCGCCCCCGAGGAAGGGTGACGCGAAGGCGGAGCACGCCCCGAGCCTGGCGCTTTGGCCGGAAACCGGCGCAGCGCACCTGTCGCCTTCTCCACCGACGCCGCGCTCGTCCTCCGCGCCGCGTCCGCCTTTGTCGGCGCCCGCCGGGGGCGAGATGCTTGGGCTCGAGCACGACACCGCGCGTCGCTTCAGCATTCCGGTGAGCGGCCCGCCCGACGGGCAGGGGGCCACGCCGGAGGCCGCGTCGGAGGACGTCTCTGTCGACCGTCGCGCGACCAGCTCACGGCGCTTCGCGCTGCCCATGCCGCGAGACCCGCTGGCCGAGGACTTCCTTCGCGTCAGTGTGTCGCCCGTTGGCGAGCGCGCGCCCGTCCCAGGTCCAGCTGTGCCCGGAGGAATTCACCGAGGTCCTTCCCGGCCGCGGCCAGCTGCTGCGGAATGAAGGACGCCTTCGTGAGGCCGGGCAGGGTGTTGATTTCGAGCAGCACCGGCCCGTCCGCGGTGAGGATCATGTCCGTGCGCGAGTAGCCCTCGCAGCCGACCGCCTGGTGCGTCGTCACCGCGAGGCGCTGCGCGGCCTCGCGCTCGGCGTCGGTGAGGGCCGCGGGCGTAATCTCCTCCGTGCCCTTCCCCAGGTACTTCCCCTCGTAGTCGAAGGCCGCGTCCTTCGCGAGGCGCACCTCGGACACCGGCAGCGCCGAAGGGCCGCCCGGCCCGTCCACCACGCCGACCGTCAGCTCGCGGCCCTCGATGAAGACCTCCGCGAGGTAGGTGAGGCCCAGCTTCGACAGCAGCGCCGCCGCCTCGGGCACCTGCGCCGCGTCCTTCAGGTGCACCAACCCGTGGCTCGAGCCGTCGGCGAGCGGCTTCAGCACCCACCGCGGGTGCGTGGCGAGCAGCTCGCGCAGCGCCGCCTCGTTGGCGCGCACGTCGGCCGGCGCCAGCACCCGCGCGTCCGCCACCTTCACGCCCTTCGCCGCGGCGAGGGCCTTCGTCTGGGCCTTGTCGAAGGCCCGCGCGCTGGCCGCGCTGCCGCTGCCGGTGAAGGCGAGGCCGTGCGCTTCGAGCGCGCGCTGCACCGTGCCGTTCTCCCCGTCGCCACCGTGGAGCGCGAGGAAGAAGGTGCGGCCCCGCGCGTCGGCCGAGGCCAGCGCGTCGGCCAGCGTCGGAAACGCGGCGGGCGTGGTGGGCGCGAAGTCCTTCACGAAGCTGTCCTGGTGCGCGGCCAGCGCCTCGTGCGTCACCGCGTGCACCGCGCCCGACGGCGACCAGAACCACGGCAAGGCGTCGGGCAGCAGCCGGCTCACGTTCTGCGCGGAGGCCACCGACACGCGCCGCTCCGACGAGTTACCACCGAAGAGGAGGATGACGTCGCTGCTCATGCGCGCGCACGTTGGCCGCTTTCCCGGCGGGGCGCCAGCATTCCGCGGCGGGGCCCGGCCGGAGAGACGACGCGCGCCGCCGCCCGCCGGTGCGGACGGACCGCGGCGTCAGGGGTGGCTCGCGTGACGAGGCATCAGTCAGACGTCGGCTTCGACGGCCGCGGCCAGCGGCAGCGCCTCGCGCGACGACACGAAGCGCAGGTGGTGCTTCGTCTCGTTGCCGCGGGTGCTGTGCGAGATGACTTCCGCGGCGGCCTTGTGGCCCTTGTACGAGACGACGAGCTGCGACACCGGCAGGCGCTCGGTGAGGACGAACATCGCGCCGCCCCGGGAGATGTCGCCGTGCACGTCGCGCGTCTGGCCGTTCAACTCAATCTGGAAGTCGCAGGCCACGCGGCGGCTGCGGCGCGCGGCGGCGGTGCCTGCCTCGGGAAACTGCGCCGGCGGCCAGTTCGGATCGCGAATGAGTCCCTTGTGCACGCCCCACGACGGCGAAAACTGCGCGTTGCTGTGCTTCTTCAGGTTTCGGTGAACGTTCGAGCCCGAGGCCCGCTGCATTGCGTCGTACATGACGACCCCCTTGAAACGTCGCAGCCACAGCCGCTGCGGTGATTCACTGATGCGCCTGTCACCGCCGTGAGTCAAGGGCGCTCCCGGCTTCCGATGATGGGTCGCAACAGTTGCGCGACACCCTCTGGTACGGTGCGCGCGCCCGGCCGGTGCCTGGACCGGCCTCTTCCTGGGGGATGAACGAGATGATCCGCCTCTGCCTGCTGTGCGCCCTGCTTGCCGCGTCGAGCGCCTTCGCCGACGTCACCCTCACCTTCGACGCCGTCGCCAACGGCAAGCCGTACGTCATGACGATGCGCCTGAAGGGCAAGCGCATGATGATGTCCATGGTGCGCAAGGACGAGGGCCGCGACACCGCCGTGCTGCGCGACGGCGAAGGCAAGCGCACGCTGATCATCGACCACTCGAAGAAGACCATCAGCGAGCTGTCCGACGCGTCCGCCGCGGCGATGAAGGACCAGGCCTCGCAAGCCCAGGCCGCGATGGCCGCGAGCCTGGCCAGCCTCCCGCCCGAGAAGCGCGCGCAGATGGAGGCGATGATGGCGAAGCTGCCCGCGCACGCCGGCGCCGCCGGCGCGCCGCCGCCGAAGAAGGCGTACACCTTCGAGAAGAAGGGCACCTCGCGGAAGGTGAACGGCAAGGCCTGCGAGGACTACGTCGTGAAGGCCGACGGCGTCGCCGACGGCGAAGGCTGCTTCATCGCCTGGAAGGACGCGCCCATCACCCGCGAGTCGCTCCGCAGCCAATTGCTCGCGGCCAGCGAAGGCCTCCCGGTGGACGCGCAGGCGCTCGACGACTCCTTCATGGCCGAGACCGCCCCGGGCCTGCCGGCCTGGCGCAAGCGTGTCGACGCGTCCGGCGCCGTCGTCTCCGAGACGACGCTGAAGGACCTCTCCACCGCCGCCATTCCCGACGCCGTCTTCGAGGCCCCGAAGGGCTACACCAGCCGCAGCCTGGGCGGCGGCCCCGCGAAGCCCTGACCGGCCGGGGAGTGGAAATAAAAGTCACACAGACTTTATTATCCTCTGCGTGAGCGCGCCGGGCACGAACGAGGTGGACGTGGCGCGCGTGGCCGGCTGGCTGCGAGACGCGGGGCGGGTGGTGTACCTGTGCGGCGCGGGCCTGTCGGTGCCCAGCGGCATCCGCGCGTACCGCTCGGGCCCCAACGCGGTGTGGGGGGAGTACGTGCTGGAGTGGGGGACGCGCGAGAGGTTCCTCGCGGACCCGGCCGCGTGGTGGACGACCTTCTGGCTGGGCGCGCACGCGGAGGTGTTGCGCCGGGACATCCGCCCCAACGCGGGGCACGCGGCGCTGGTGCGGCTCATGGCGCGCGGTGCGGAGGACCTGGTCATCACGCAGAACATCGACGGGCTGCACCGCGCGGCGGGCCACCCGGAGGCGCAGCTCATCGAGATTCACGGGCGCCACGACCGCTTCGTGTGCGCGAGCGACGGAGACTGTGAGGGCGTGGAGGCGGCCGAGCCGTCGGTGGACCTCTCGCGCACGGCGCAGGGCGAGTACCCGCGGTGCCGGCGCTGCGGCGCGCCGATGCGGCCGCTCGTGCTGCTCTTCGACGAGTACTACGACGGCCACCCGGCCTACCAGGCGCACCGGGCGCGCCGCGCGCTGGACGACGCCGACGTCATCGTCTTCGTCGGCACCAGCTTCTCGGTGGGCATCACCAGCGCGGCGGTGCGGTCGGCGGAGGTGTCCGGCGCGCGCGTGGTGAACGTGAACTTCGAGCCCGCGCCCTTCCGCGGCGTCACCGAGCTGCCCGGCGGCGCCGAAGTGCTGCTGCCCGCTCTGGCCGACGCGGTGCTGGGCTCCTCGGTGCCGTGACGGTGTTGAACATGGGGGCGATGCGCCGCGGCGCGCGGCGGTGGTATGGGGACGGCTCATGGCGCTTCGCTTGCTGACTTCGTGCCTGTTGGTGTTGGTCGCGTGCAACAAGCCGTCGCCGCCTGGCGCGGCGCCGCCGCCGACGGCAGAGGCGCTGGAGGAGTGCACGCTGGCGACGCCGCTGAAGGAAGGTGTCCCCGGCAGCCCGGGCCACCTCATCCCGTCCGAGCGCAACCCCAACGGCGCCAGCGAGCTGGCCACGCTGATGCGCACCATGGTGGCCGACCTCGAGGAGGCGAAGGCGGCGCTGGAGAAGAATCAGCCCCTCAAGCCGCTGTGGGCGCGCCACCGGAAGATGCGCTGCGCCTGGCCCACCGACCTCGCGGACCGCAACGAGTCCTTCGACCAGATGGCGCAGGCGTACCTGGCGCAGGTGAAGGCGCTCGACGAGAAGCCCGCCGACGTCCGGCTCGCCTTCAGCGGCGTGGTGGCGGCCTGCCAGGCGTGCCACGAGAACACCTGCCCCGGGCCCATCGCCGTCATCGACACGCTGAAGCTGCAGTGACTCGCCTCACCGCTCGCGGTCATTGACGTGCCGGTACGGAAGGCCGCGGGTGACGGTCTGCCCGCCCAGCGCGCGGTCCTTCGTGCTGATGCTCCACACGTCGACGGTGTCGTCGTCGTCGATGTTGCCCACGCACGCCACCGTCAGCTCGCACGAAGGGCAATCGCCTTCGAGGCCCAGCTGCGCGGCGACGTCCTGGGGCAGCCGCTCGCGGAGCCACTCGGCCGTCACCTTCCGGCTGCGCGTGTCGGGGCCCACGCCGATGGCCTCGGCCAGCGGCGGCGAGGGCCGGTCGTCGCGGCGGGTGACGGCGCCGTCGCGCGCGAAGAGGTAGAGGTAGCGGTTGCCCGGCGCCGGCGCGAAGCCCACGTCGGCCGGGTGCACGCTGAAGGCGCCGGTGGCCTCCTTGAGGCCCAACTCGCCGGCGATGATGGTGCGCAGGTTGCCGTGGCACTCGGACTCGCGCGGTGGCCCGCGCACCAGGTTGCAGCCGGACGCGGCGGCGACGACGAGGACTGCGGACGCGACCAGGCGCACGGCGCACGCCATAGCGCAACAGCAGCATCTCGGCGCCCACGCGGAGGCCCGCCCCCGCGCCTGCCGCGCTCCCCGTACGCCTGGCGGGCGCGCGCGCCACCACCCCGGCCGGCGGCTGGCGGCGACTTGCCGGCGGCGCCCAGGCCCGTAGGCTGTCGCGCGAGGAGGACGCGATGCGGCTTTCCACCCCACGCCTGGTGCTGCGCGACTTCACCGAAGGCGACCTCTCGCGGGAGCTGACCGTTCCCCCGGGCCCGCGCCCCGAGGCGCTGCAGCCGTTCGACCTGCGCGACGTGCCGGGCCTCCGCCGGCAGATGCGCGAGGCCATCGCCACCTCCCGCGAGGAGCCGCGCACCGCGTGGGACCTCGCCGTCGTCGTGAAGGACGGCGAGCGCCTCATCGGGCGCGCGGGCCTGCGCCTGTCCGAGCGCGAGCCGAAGGAGGCGCTGGTGTGGTTCGTCTCGGACCCGTCGTCGTGGAACCAGGGTTACGCCAACGAGGCCCTCACCGCGCTGCTCGGCGCGTGCTTCGGCGAGCTGAACCTCCACCGCGTCACCGCCGAGTGCAGCCCGGACAACGCCGGTGCGGTGGGCCTCTTCGAGGCGCTCGGCCTGCGGCGCGAGGCGCACTTCGTGGAGAACGCCAACGAGGGCGGCCGCTGGGTGGACACCGCCGTCTTCGCGATGCTGGCGCGGGAGTGGAAGGCGCGCGCGAAGCCCGTCACTTCAGGCTGAACAGCCACCAGAGCCCGCCGAGGAGGGCGCCGATGGTGCCGATGAGCGCCAGCACCAGCGGCGTGCGCGAGGGCGGCAGCGCGGGCTGCAGCGTGTCCTCGGCGTCGGGCCGCGTCGCGATGGCGGGCCGCGTCGCGGGCGCGGGCGGGAGAATCGCCGTCCTCATGAGCCGGTGCGGCGGCGGCGTCTGCGGCGCGGGCATGGGCGGTGTCACCGCGGGCATCGACGCTTCGGGCTCGGTGGCGTCGGGCGAGCCGCTGTGGGCCGACAGCACGCCCGGGCGAATCGTCTCGTCGTTCACCCCGGACTGCGCCGGCAGCTTCGAAGTCTGCCTGAGGTGCTCGGGCACCGACGGCAGGCCATGGGGCTCGGTGGGACGGGGCGGCGTCATCTGCGGAATCGGCAGCGCGCCCTGCGTCTGCGCGAAGGGGCTGTAGTGGTCCTCGGTGCTGACGTCGGCGGCCTTGTCGCCCTCGGCGCCGGCGATGAGCGTGCGGCCGTCGTTGACCCAGTCGCGCCTGGGCACCACGCCAGAGCCCAAGTTCGGGCGCACCGCGTGCGGGCCCGACTGCGTGCGCACGTCGAGGAGCCGCCGCAGCCGCCGCCGCGCCTCGTCCGCGTCGCCGAGGCGGTCGCGCACCTCGCGCGCGAGCAGCGACATCACCCACGCGTCGAGCTCCTCGGGCAGCCTGGGGTTCCACTGCCGGGGGCGAATCGGGTCGTGCGACATCTTCTGCGACAGCACCTCGATGGCGCTCGGGGCCTCGTGCGGCAGGTGACCGGTGAGCAGCTGGTAGGCGATGCCGCCCACCGCGTAGAGGTCCGTCGCCGCCGACAGCTTCTGGCCCAGCACCTGCTCGGGCGCCATGAAGGCCGGCGTGCCGATGAGCGTGCCCGGGTTGGTGGGGCGAATCGAGCCGCCCGCCTTGTCCGCCTGGCGCGCCAGCCCGAAGTCGATGACTTTCAGCTTGTAGCCGCCCTCGGGCAGCGCCTCGAGGAAAATGTTGCCGGGCTTCAGGTCGCGGTGCACCACGCCCACCTGGTGCGCGGCGTGGAGCGCCCCGAGCAGCTCCTCGAGAATCGGCCCCGCCGTGCGCACCGGCACCGGCGCCTCGCGCTTGATGAAGACGTCGAGGGGCTCGCCCTCGAGCAGGTCCATCACGATGTAGGGCTGGCCCGTCTTCGGCAGCGTGCCGAAGCCGAAGATGTCGACGATGCCCGGGTGGCGAATGGCGTTGACGGTGCGCGCCTCGCGGATCAGCCGCTGCACCATCTCCGGGTCATCGGCGTAGTCGGGCTTCAAGACCTTGATGGCCACGGCCTTGCCGATGACGTTGTGCACGCCGCGGTAGACGATGCCCATCGCGCCGGCGCCCACCAGCGACTCCACCCGGTAGCTGTCGACGGTGGTGCCGATGAGGGGGTCACGTCCAGGCGGGGGCCCGAACTCAAGAATCGTCTCGTCCCCCACGCGGCGCGACACGGTGAGGCAGACACTACTCCGCGCGGGCGGTGCACGCGAACGGCGAGGGTCCGCCGGGGCAGGCCCCGGTGCCCATCCCTCGCATCAGCCGAGCCGGCCCGTCACCACTGGTACAGCCAGAACTTCAACGCGAACCCAAGCAGGAAGAGGAGCAGGTAGCCCACGTACTTCAGCATGCGACGCTGGTGCTCGCGCGCCGCGGCTTCGAGCGCCTCCGCTGCCACGGGTTCGAACTCGGACAGGGAGACCCACAGCCCGCCGATGCGAATGAGGTCCGTCGAATTCAACTCCCCGAGCGTCAAGCCCCGCCGAATGTCGTCCTCGGTGAGGTGCATGTCCACGGCGTCGACGTCCATCACGGCGCCTGCCGCGTCACTCGCGGCCAGAAAGAGGTTGCCGTCGGTACGTCTGGTGGCGGACAGGCTGCGATTGACTCAGCTGCGGAGGTGGCGAACGAGGTAGGACATGGCGTCACGGCGTATCAACCGTCATTCTGCAGCGAAACCCGCGAGCGGCGATGGTTTCGGGAGGGCACCCGTCTCGCGCTGCGGACCCGCGCCGACGGACCAGCAAGCGTGCGGGAAGACTGGACGTGACGCTTCATTTCTGACTGCATGGGCGCGCGGCGCCCGCTCTTGAGCGCCGGCACTGGGAGAAACCATGCGTCTTCGTTCCGCGTTCGTTGCGCTGTCGCTCGTCGTCTTGGGTTGTAAGGAAGAGCCGCCACCCCCGCCCCCGCCCCCCAGGCCGGTGGAGAAGCCCGTCGAGAAGCCGAAGACGGTGGACATTCCGGCCGACAAGCTGGCTGCTTTTGCCCCGCTGCCCGCGGACATGGCCTCGGCGGAGAACCCATCGACGGACGAGAAGGTCGCCCTGGGCCGCATGCTGTACTTCGACAAGCGCCTCTCGAAGAACCACGATGTGGCGTGCAACTCCTGCCACGTGCTGGACAAGTACGGCGTCGACAACCAGCCGACCTCGACGGGCCACAAGGGCCAGAAGGGCGGCCGCAACAGCCCCACCGTCTACAACGCCGCGCTGCACCTCGCGCAGTTTTGGGACGGCCGCGCCGCCACCGTCGAGGACCAGGCCAAGGGCCCGGTGTTGAACCCGGTGGAGATGGCGATGCCCGACGCGAAGGCGGTGGAGAAGGTGCTGTCGTCGATGCCCGAGTACGTCGACGCCTTCAAGAAGGCCTTCCCCGGGGACAAGAAGCCCGTGTCCTTCGACAACATGGCGAAGGCCATCGCCGCGTTCGAGCGCAAGCTCGTCACCCCGAGCAAATGGGACACGTTCCTCGGCGGCGACAAGGCGGCGCTCACCGACGCCGAGAAGGAAGGCTTCCTGAAGTTCGTCGAGACCGGCTGCACCGCCTGCCACAACGGCGCCACCGTCGGCGGCCAGGCGTACATGAAGCTCGGCCTCGTCACGCCCTGGCCCGGCGACAAGGACCTCGGCCGTTTCGACGTCACCAAGAACGAGGCCGACAAGTTCGTGTTCAAGGTGCCGTCGCTGCGCAACATCGAGAAGACGGCGCCCTACTTCCACGACGGCTCGGTCGCCACGCTTCCCGAAGCGGTGAAGCTGATGGCGAAGCACCAACTCGGCAAGGACCTGTCCGACGCGGACACCAGCAGCATCGTCGCCTTTCTGGGCACGCTGACCGGCGAGCTCCCGGCCGACCTCATCGCCGAGCCCACGCTGCCGAAGAGCACCGCGAAGACGCCGAAGCCGAACCCCAACTGAAGCCGCGTCGCTCTCGAGACGCCCGCGGCCCGGGTGGCGACTTCTCGCTGCCCGGGCCGTGTCGTGTCTAGCGCGTGAGCAGCGCCACCAGCGTGCGCGCCGCGGGCCCCACCGCGCCCCGGTGCCACAACCGCGGCTCGAAGGTGTGCACGCTGCCCTGTGCCAGGTTGAGCAGCGTGAGCTCCCCCTTCTCGAGCTCCTTCTCGATGAGCCAGTCGGGCAGCCAGCCGAAGCCGATGCCCGCGAGGATGGCCGCCTTCTTCGCGTGGAAGTCCGACAGGCGCACCGTCGACTGCTCCTCGAGCTGTGCGGTGGACAGCTGCAGGCGCGGGTCCGAGCCACGCACCGTCAAGAGGACGTGCTGCGCCAACTCCTCGCGCGTCAGCGTGCGCTTCAGCTTCGCCAGCGGGTGCGTCCGGTGCGCGACGAGCCGCGCCTTCAGCTTCGGCAGCGGCACCACGGTCAGCCCTTCGAGCCGCGGCGGCAGCACCGAAATCATCACCTGCGCGTTCTCCGCCTCGAAGCGCTCCTCCACACCGCCCAGCGAGTCCACCGACAGCTGCACCCGCGTGGGCGCCTTCGCCGCCTTGAGCGCGCGCACCACTTCGAGCACCGGCGCCAGCGGGACGATGGCGTCGAAGACGACGCGCAGCACCGGCTCCCAGCCCGACGCGAGCTCCTCGCACGCCGCGTACAGTGACGCCTCCGCGTCCAGCAGCCGGCGGCAGTGGCGCAGCACCTCCTCGCCCGCGGGTGTCAGCCGCGTCCGGTAGCCCGAGCGGTCGAACAGCACGAGGTCTGTCTGCGCCTCGAGCTGCTTCAGCGCGTACAGCACCGCCGAGTGCGCCTTGTGGAGCGACTTCGCCGCCGCCTGCAGCGTGCCCGCCTTCGCGAAAGCGTCCAGCGTGCGGGCCTGCTCGAGGGTGATGTTCATGACGCCGGGTATTGTCGCCAGAACTGACAATCACGCTCAACTCTTTGTCACTTTCTTCGGTTTCTCGGGCTGCCCTAGCAGGGTGTTGAGAAACGCCGGTCAGCGAGGCCGGCATCGTTGTTCGTGAGATTCATGACTCGTTCGCTTCGTTGCTTCGCGGTCCGTTCGGCCTGCGGACCGCGGTCGGTTGCCGGTTCA
>JBFMAB010000001.1:0-11956 GCA_040755835.1 Myxococcota bacterium | reverse complement strand
CGCGTCCTCCGTCGGCATGCCCGCGTCCTGCGCCGGCGTGCCCGCGTCCTGCGCCGGTGTGCCGGCGTCCTGCGCCGGTGTGCCAGCGTCGATGCCTGCGTCGACACCGCCGTCGGTTCCCGCGTCTGGCGGCGTGAGCATCACCAGCCAGCTTTCTGCGACGACACTGTTCGAGTCGTAGTTGCTGGTGCCCCCACCGACGAGAAGCACGCCCTCCGGAACGACTCCGGCGGCGGTGCTGTGCCGAGGGGAGAAGGGGCTCTGCGGCTGCGGGGATTGGAAGAAGACCTGCGAGAAGTCGTTGCCCCACCAGAGGAGCCCCTGGGCGTAGAAAGCGCCGGTCCTGCGGCCCGGGATAAAGAGGAGTCCCAGGGAGGTCTCCACCGTCGCGAAGCCGTCAAAGGCGCTCATCATCAGCGGCGTCGCTGGCGTCCTCTGCTGCCACGTCGTGCCGGTCCACTCCCAGAGGTCGCCGAGCGCGGTCTGCTGGTCGTTTCTGTCGACGATGCCGCCGAGCACCATGGGCGTGCCGAGGTAGCTCCCCATGCCGTGGAACTGGCGCGCGCTGGGCGAGGTGGCCGGTGACAGCTGCGTCCACGTCGTGCCGTCCCAGAGCCATGTGTCGCCGAGCGCCGCGGTGCCGCTCGAGCCGCCGAAGAGCAGCACGTTGGTACCGACGACGGCGAGGCCGTGGCCCAAGCGGGCCGGTGGCGAGGTCGCGGGAGACTTCAGCTCCCAATCAGAGCCGGTCCACTCCCAGGTGTCGCCGAGCACGGTGGTGCCGTTGCGCCCACCGAACAGCAGCACGCGCGAGCCGACGGTCACCATCGCGTGGTACTCGCGCGCCGAGGGGCTCGAGGTCGGCGCGAGGCGTCGCCAGCCGAGGCTCGACGACCACCGCCAGGTGTCGTTGTTGACGACGCCCACCCAGTCCTTGCCCCCGAAGAGCAGCAGGTCGCTGCCGACGTTCACCATCGCGTGACCCCGTCGGCCCTCCGGCCGCGGCACCGGGGTCGGGAGCAGTTCGGTCCACTGCGTGCCGTCGAACTCCCAGGTGTCGGAGAGCCCGGAGGTGCTGCCTCCGGGGCGCGTGAATTTGCCGCCGTGGAGAAAGAGCGTGCCGTTGTAGGTCAGCGCCACGGCACTGGAACGCGCGCGCGGCGCGGTGGTGAGGGTGAGCCGCGTCCAGCTCGTGCCGTCCCACTCCCACGTGTCGTTGACGTCGATGTTGTTGCCGTTGTTGGTGGCGTAGCCGCCGAAGAGGACGAGCTTCGTACCGACCACGGCGAGGGAGGGGTACACACGGGTCCCCGGCCGCGTCGTCGGGCGCCGGCCGACCCACGCCTGGCCGTCGAACTCCCAGAGCTGATCGTTCCACCCTCCGAACATCACCAGCTTCGACTGGAACGGCGTCTGCGCCATCGCGAACCCGCCGCCGCTCGGTGGCGAACCGCCGGAGGCGGGGGTCACCGTGGGCGAGAGTTGCACCCAGTCGGTGCCCGTCCATTCCCACGTGTCGGAGAGGTTGCCCACACCGCTCGGTCCCTGTCCGCCGAAGAGGAAAAGCCGCTCGACGTTGTTGATGCTCAGCACGCCCATCACGTGGAACGCGCGCGGCGACGGCTTGCTTGTCGATGTGACCTCGCTCCACGTCGTCCCGTCGAAGCGCCAGAGGTCGTTGAAGTACGTCGGGTTGGGCGACGACGTAGTCATGCGGCCGCCGAAGAGGAGCAGTTCGTTTCCGAAGCGCACCATCGCCCCCGCGCGACGCACCGGCGGGCTCGTCGGCGTCGCCAACGCGCGCCACCTGCCGTTCTCGAACACCCAGGTCAGGTTCGAGTTACTCTGGTACCCGCCGCCCTGGTCTCCGCCGAAGGCCACGATGCGCCCACCCAGCTCCGCCATCATGAAGTCGAACCGTGTGGGTGGGTCGACGGGCGTCACATTCGCAAGAATGGAGGGGTCGAGCGCCTCCGTGCGCTGCGCCACCGCCGGGTCCCCCGGTCGCTGCGGGTTGCCCTCGCACGCGCCGAAACCCAGCACCAAGCCCGCCGCCACCGCCACCCACACCTGCCGCCACCGCCACTCCAAGCCCGCCCCCCCCTCACGTCGCAACCCCATACGACTCATGCTCGCTGCTCCTCTTCGCGTTGGACGAGCGCGACGAAATCGAAACCGCGGAGGCGTTGTCAATTTCGTCGAGCTGCGTTTCAGCGAGTCTGAAATCGCCGCCCCGCGTGTGTGGACAGCGTCGCGGGGCAATGCGCACGGCTGCCGTGATGACGCCTGCGCCAGCCTCGCCCCTCTTCTCAGCGCCGCCGCGGAACTCGCCGCGCTTCCCACAGTCGACGCCAGCTCGAAGTCGGGTCGGGTTCCGCGTCGCTCGCACGAAGTGGCGGCGCCCCGTCCCCACCCACCACCGGCGCTCGACCTACGGGCCGTGCAACGTGCCGGTTCTCGACGCACCGTCAGACCTCTGCCCGCGTGGCATCACGGCATCACCGCGTTTCACCGCGCCACGGGACGCGCCAGCCGCATGGCCAGCAGCACCGCGCGTTGAGCGGGACGGCTACTCGAGCTGCAGCCCGCAGTCGGCGCAGGCGCCTTCCTGCAGCGGCCCCGCGAAGCCGCACGCGGGGCACGGCGGCTCTTCGCCCTCGGCGAGCACCTTCTGCGGGCCCATCGCGGACTCGTCCAGCGTACCTTCGCGGCGCACCGCCTCGAGCCACTCGGCCTGCATCAGCCGGCCCACCTTCGGCACGTCCTCCTCGCGTACGAGGAGCTGCAGCTTCGAGCCGCAGCCGCAGCCGCCGGCGCAGCACGCCTTCTCGGGCGGCTTCGAGAGCAGCACCGGAATGTCCTGTGCCAGCAGCCGTCGCTCGAGCTCCTTCGCCTGCAGCACGTTGCCTTCCAGCAGCGGCACCAGCTCGTGGCCCTCGAGCAACTCGTCGGCGGCCTGTCGTTCCATGAGTCCGCTGCCTACTCCGCCACCCCGTCGGCTGTCACGGCCCCGGTCTTCACCGCCGGTGAGAACCAGGTCGGCCGCGCGGCGAGCACCGGCCCGCCGGGAAACACCCAGCCGTCCCCGTCGGGCACGACGCCGCGGGCGCGGTACATGTCGGCGCACGGCGTGTTGTGCGAGGTCGGCGTGAAGAGGGCCCGCATGGGTGAAGCCCGCCCCTGGTCAGGAGGCGTCGACGGGCGAGACGTACTCGCGCCTCGCCGGCACCTGCACCAGCCGGTCCTCGCCCACCCACACGCCGGTCAGCGCCTTCCCGTACACGCAGCCGGTGTCGAGCCCCAGCACGCGGGGGTAACGCTGCAAACCGCGCCGCGCGTCGTGACCGAACAGCACCTGCCGCCGGCCGCGGTACATCGACGCCCACGGCACGCCGCCGTCCACGCGCGTCGAAGGCTGCCCGTCCGCGGTGATGGAGCGCAGGTTGAGCAGCACGTGCCGCGGCTGGCGGCGGAGCGGCACGCCCGGAAGCAGCCCGCCGTGCACGACGAGCGCGCCGTCCAGCTCCAGCCACAGCGGCAGGGCCTCGAGCCAGGACCAGTCCTTTTTCTTCAACGACTCCGCCACCTCGGCGTGCGTCCCTTTCAGCTTCTTCTCGCCCGCGCGGCCGGCCAGCACGTGCGCGTCGTGGTTGCCCAACACCGCCAGCGCCCCGCGCTCCCGCGCCAGCTGCACCACCGCCTGCGAGTCGGGCCCCTTCGCCACCAGGTCGCCCACGAAGGCGAGCGTGTCGCGCTTGCCGACGCCAGCGGCCTTCAGCAGGCGCTCGAGCTCGTCGATGCAGCCGTGCACGTCGCCGACGACGAAGACGTCACTCAAGAGCCATCACCCTCCCGCACCTGCCGTGCGCAGGCCAACCCGGTGGACCGGGCGCGCGCCGCCCCACCCGCTCATGGACGCCCGGGAGGGCGTGGCCAGCTTACTTGAGCTGGGCCAGCATCGCGTTCGCCTGCGCGCGGATGGTGGCGTCGTCGCTCCGGGCCAGCTGCGTCGCGCGGCGCTTCGCATCCGCCGTGTCGCCGTGCGCCATCGCCGCCACCGCCTGCAGCCACTCGGACTGCGGGCCGGGCCGCACGCGCGACAATTCCTTCGCCGCGTCCACCGCCGTCTGCGTGCTGCCCATCCTCAACGTCACCTCGATGAGCTGCTCGTACAGCCGCGGCTCCCTGGGCGCGAGGTCGATGGCCTCGATGAGCGCGTGCGCGGCGAGCTCGACCTGTCCCTGCTGCAGCAGGCTCGAGGCTTCCGTGTAGAGCTGGGTCCACGTCTTGACGGTCACGCGGGCACTGAAGCGGAGCGGGGAATGCGCCGTTCATGGTCCACCCCCCTGGTGCTGTCAACGCCGGCGCACTACTGCGCGGGAGGGGGCCGGGCGTTCATCTCGGCCAGGCGGGCCTTCGCCTCGTCCAGCGTCGGCACCGCCCACTCGGCGCGCTGCGCATCGGTCACCTTCGGGTCGACCTCGTAGAGGACCCATTTGTCGCCTTCACGCACGTACTGCGTGCCGTACTTCTGCGGCTTGTGCTGCATCATCAACAGCCGGTCCTCGGACGCCGCGACGAGCCAGCGGGCGCGCGCGTGATTCTTCGACAACGCCACCGCCTGCTTCGCCAGCGCGTTGGCACGGGCGTAGTCGGCCTCCGAGTCGCCGTGTTGGAACACCATCGCGGCGTGGAAGTAGTCGTCCGCGACGCGCACCCCCTTCGCCGCCAGAATCGCCTCGACCGCCCTGCGCCGCGCCGCGTCCCGCGCCATCACGTCCGGAGGGGGCGCCCCGTCGCGGTCAGCCTGATCCTCCATGAACAGCTTGAGCAGCTCGGGGTTGAGCCGGGCGAGCCAGTCGGCCTTCGCCTGCTTCACCGACTCCACCAGCGGCGCCCAGGCCTGGAAGTCACCGCGCTCGTACGCCGCAACCGGCGTGTTCGAGGGGGCGGCGGCCAGCAGCAACAGGGGCATGAGGATGGTCATGCCCCGGGCATGAGGCGCGGCGCGATCCGGTTTCACCCGGGCGTCACACGTCCTTCGGGCTCTTGAAGAAGGTCTGCTGGTAGTACGCGAGCTCGGCGATGGACGCCCGCAGGTCCGACAGCACCGTGTGCGCGGCGTCGACCTTCGAGCGACCCGGCGCGTTCGGGTACCACGCGCGGGTGAGCACCTTGAGGCTCGACACGTCCACCATGCGGTAGTGCAGCGCGCGGTCGAAGCCCGGCATGTGCCGGACGAGGAACGCTCTATCCATGTGAATGGAGTTCCCCGCGAGGATGCCTTCGCCGTAGTCGCAGTGCTGCAGGAGCAGCTTCGTCGCTTCCTTCTCGGCGGTCCGCAGCGAGATGTCCGACTTGCGCACGCGGTCGAGCAGCCCATTCTTCGTGTGCATGTCCTTCACGAAGGGCTCCATGCGGGTCAGCGCTTCCTCCGGCTGCCAGATGGCCGCCTCGAACTCGGCGATGGGCGTCATGTCGGGGCCGGTGATGATGAGGCCCATCTCGATGATGACGTTGGTGTTCGGATCGAGGCCCGTCATCTCCAGGTCACACCACACGAAGCGCGTCTCGCTCATAGGGCGGCGTCTTTACGACACATGCCAGGCGTTGTGCGCTGCGTTTTGGTAGGCGTGGCGCGTGGACGCGACGACGCTGAAGACGAAGCTGCTCGACCCCGCTGCCGACGGCCCGCTGCCGAAGCTGGCCGCGCTGTCAGTGGACGCGGTGCTGGACACGCCGCTGGCCGACTTCTCCGGACGCGAGCAGGCGGTGTCGGCGACGCGCCGGCTCCTGCAGGCCTGGCTCCAGTCACCCGCGGCGCCGAAGACGCTGGGCAAGCTGGTGGACGAGGTGGTGGCGAAGCTGCAGGCCGACCGCCGCGCGCTCAGGGACGTGGCGCCCGCCGAGGTGCAGGCCGTCCTCCGCGAGCTGCTCGGCCGGCCCTTTTCGCCCGACAAGCGGCTGGTGCTCACCATCATCGACCGGGAGCCGACGCGTGAACTCGTGCGGCAGTTGCTGGTCGACCTCGTGCTGGACTTCGGGCGCCGCGCGAGCGCCCCGGTGGCCGGCGTAGCGAAAGGCCTCGGCGCGCTCGCCCGAATGGCCGGCGAGACGGTGAAGGCGAAGTCCGGCGGTCTGGGCAGCCTGGTGGGCGCGGTGTCCGGCGAGGTGGAGCGGCAGCTCGAGAAGCGCGCCATCGACTTCGTCGACGCGGCGCTGGGCGGCGTCTTCGGCGAGTTCGCCGACGCCATCTCCAACCCGAAGCGCGCCGGGGAAGCGGCCGAGCTGCGCGTGGCCATCTTCGACGGCGTGCTGGAGTTGACGCTGCCGCAGCTCGCCCGCGAGGTGATGAACGGCGACGTGCCCGGCGGCGCCGAGGTGGTGCGCGAAGGCCTCACGCGCTGGCTCGCCTCGAAGGACGCCGACGCGACGCTGGGCCGGGTGGCGCAGGCCGTGCTGGAGCGCGACGGGACGCGCACGGTGCGGCAGGTGTTGGCCGATTGGGGCCTCGCGGACGAAGGCCGCGCGCTGGCGGTGGAACTGCTCACCGCACGCATGCGCGCCATCGTCGGCACCGACGCCTTCGCGGCGTGGTTGGGGGCGCTCCTCGCCGGCTGACGGCCCGGCGACCGAGGCCACACGTTGCCGACCGCTCGGGTGACCGCCGTGCTAGACGGGGGCGAATGGAAGACCACCCGTCGTCGCCGCTGAAGCAGGCGCGGACCTCGGCGCACCGCCGACGCCTGGGGAAGGGGTCCTTCGTCTTCGTGCTCTTGAATCTGGCAGCGGTTGCGGTCGGCCTCGGCCCTCCGGGCATCATCGCCTGCGGCGAGGCCACCGGTTACGGCCCGGCGATACTCGAGCTCGTGGAAGGCTGCCCCGCGGCCGTCGCGAAACTCGGCAAGCCCGTCCAGTTCAGCCTGGTCCCGGCCGGCTGCAGCAACTACGCGTCGGGCCGCCTGCATGGTGAAGGCAGCGCCTGGGGCACCCTGCGCGTCGAAGGCCCGACAGGCGAGGCGACGCTCGAGTACGACATGTCGAAGTTTGGCGGCAGCTGGCGCTCCAGCGTCCTCGTCCTCACCTTCCCCGATGGCGCGAAGCTGGACGTGAAGGCCTGCACGCAGCCGCTCGAGCAGCGGCGCGCCGAGGACGCGATGCGGAATCTCCTCGAGCAGCAGTGCCAACAGGGACAGGCGGCGATGTGCGATGCGCTGTCGGTGTGGCTTTCGGAGCAAGGCGACGCCGAGGGGGCGGCGAAGGCGAAGCAGCAGGCCTGCGCGTTGGGCCTCACCAGCGCCTGCGCACCCTGACGTCACCGGCGCCGTGGCACGAGCCCGTCGACGAGCGCGGGGACGCAAGGAGGAGTGCGCGCCCGACGGGGGAACCTGGCTGGCTGCTAGAGTGGAAGTGACGCCACCACCGCCTTTCCGCCCGACGCCACGTCCAGTTCGGTGCCCGGCGCGAGGAAGTCGCGGTGCACGTAGCCCAGCGCGGCCACCTGCCCCTTCGCCTCGCTCTTCACCACCGTGGTGAGCCAGCCCACCTTGCGGTCGCCGTGCTTGAGCTCGGTGCCCACCGCCGGCGCGGCCTCGCCCAGGAGCAGCCCCATCAGCTTCTTGTTCATCTGCCCGCGGTAGGTGGCGCGCGCGATGACCTCCTGGCCGATGTAGCAGCCCTTCTGAAAGTGAATGGCGTTGGCCAGGTTCGCCTCGAGGGGAATGGTGGCGTCCGTCATGTCCACGCCGAAGACGGGCACACCCGCCTCGACCCGCAGGACCTCCACCGTCTCCGCCGACAGCCGCGGCACGTCGGCCACCGCCGCGAGCAGCTCGCCCACGCGCGCGCGCGGCACCAGCACGTCCACCCCTCTGAAGAAGGACACGAAGCGCCCCAGCACCGCGTCCGCGGGGAAGCGCGCCACCACGTCCTCGGCCTTCGGGCCCACCACGCCCAGCACCGCCAGCTCCGGCGCGTCGTGAAGCTCCGCGTCCTCGCTGACGAGGTACTTGTTCAAGAAGTCCTTCAGCGCCGCCGCGCGGCCGGGGCCGGTGTCCAACACCAGGTCGGCCTCGCGCTTGAGTACGCGCAGGTCGCCCACCATGGCGCCCTTCGGCGTCAACATCGCCGCGTAGCAGCTGCCGCCGACGGGCAGCCCCTCGACGTCGTTGGTGACCATGCCGTGGAGGAAGCTTCCGCGCTCCTCCCCGGTCACCCGCAACACTTCCCGGCCGGATGAGTCCAGCACCGCGGCAGCCGCTCGGGCGGCCTGGTACTCGGTGCTTTGTGCAGCAGGTAGCGCCATGGGAAACGTATATAAGGCGCCGCCGTGTCCACGCCATCGACGCCCACGCGCCCCTCCGCGGCCGCCTTCGCCACGCTGCTCGGCAGCGCCGCCGCCCTGGCCGGCCTCGCCGTGTACCAGTGGAGCGAGCTGTTGGTGGTGCGCGCCGGCGGCACGCCCGCCTGCGCCGTCAACGAGACGTTCAACTGCGCCGCGGTGTGGAACTCGCCGTTCGCGGGGAAGGTCCACGAGCTGCTCGGCATGCCCGTCGCCGCGCTGGGCCTGTTGTGGGGCCTCACCGCCCTCCTGCTGCCGGCCATCGCCCTCGTGCAGCAGCGCAAGGGCACCGACATCCAGGCCTTCCTCACCGCCATCAAGCTGTGGGCCGGCGCGGGGCTGCTGGCGTGCGTGACCTTCATCGCCGCGTCGGTGCAGGCGAAGGCCGCGTGCCTCACCTGCATGGGCACGTACGCGCTCACCATCGCGTACGCGGTGGGCGCCTTCGCGCTGCTGCCGAAGCCGGCCTGGCCCGACTCGCGGTACCTGGTGCCCGGCGGCGCGTGGGCGCTGATCATCTCGGCGCCGCTGTTCCTGGTGCTGCTCTACCCGGGCGGCAACACGCCGAAGTCGGTGACGAAGGTGGACGTGAAGGTCGACGCCACCGCCACGCCGGACCAGCTCAGGCAGTGGATGGCGTCGCTCACCATGCAGGACAAGCTGCAGGCGGCGTACGCCCGCGACGTCTTCCTCAAGTCGGTGCCGCGCGACGTGTCCGCCTTCCCGGTTCGCACGCGCATCGGCCCGCCGAACGCGCCCATCAAGCTGGTGGAGTTCACCGACATCCTCTGCGGGCACTGCCGCGTCTTCGAGCAGCTGCTCTCGCAGCTCCTCGCGCTCGACCCGAACCGCATCTCCGTCGAGCCGCGGTACTACCCGCTCGACGCCGAGTGCAACCCGGACCTGCAGCACTCCGCGAAGGACGGCCTTCGCTGCCTCGGCGCGAAGGCGCAGCTCTGCCTCGAGCAGCACCCGCAGTTCATGCAGCTTCGGCACGAGTTGTTCGAGCACCAGGCGACGCTGACGCAGGACTTCATCTTCGAGGTGGCCGGGAAGGCGGGCATGGGGAAGGACGCGCTGCTGGCGTGCGTCAACTCACCCGAGACGCAGAAGCGCCTGATGCAGGACATCGCCTATGCGAAGGCCTACGGCATCGAGGGCACGCCGCTGGTGCTGGTGAACGGGCGCGAGGCGCCGCCCGCCCCGGCCTTCCTCATCGGGCTGGTGCTGGCCAACGGCGACGCGAACGCCCCCATCTTCAGCGAGCTGCCGCCGCCGCCGCAGCCATGAGTGACGAGAAGAAGCCGTTCCACAACCCCTTCGGCGCGCTCGCCGGCCTCAAGGACACGCTGCCGAAGGGGCCGGAGCCGAAGCCCGAGAAGGTGGAGCAGGCGAAGGGCCCCGCGCGCGCAGTGGTGCGCCTCGAGCGCGCCGGCCGCCGCGGCAAGGAAGTCACCGTCATCGAGCACCTCGAGCTCGAGCCGAAGGAGCGCGAGGCGTGGCTCACCGCGCTCAAGGGCGCGCTGGGCTGCGGCGGGAGCCTCGAGGACGACGCGCTGGTGCTGCAGGGCGACCACCGGCAGCGCGCCGCGAAGTGGCTCGAACAGAAGGGCGTCAGGAAGGTGACGCTCGGGTCGTAGTGGCGGCGTGTGCTGCAGACGTCGCACATCAAGACCGCGCTGCTGCCTGCAACCCGCGTCGAGCCGTCCCTCCGGCGGGAGATTGAAGCCGTGCTGGAGCCCGGCGAGACGGTTTCGGCGTCATCGAAGCGTCGGTCCGCCGACAGTGCGAAGTGCGGGAAGCGCAGCGCGTCTTCGTTGCGCGCGGGCTGGCGGCCGAGCGCCGCTCCAACCGGGACGGGGATTGGCTCGAGGCCGAGGACCTGCTCGCGGACCTGCGGCGCCGCGCCGCGAAGCTTGGGCCGCGCTCACGCCGGGCGCGGAAGTGAAGCGCTACCGGGTCCGGGTCACGAGAGAAGCGCAGGACGATCTCCGCCGGCTCATCGCGTTCTTCGCGGCGCAGGACACGGCGGGGCCACGCAGGGCATCGAGGCGCTCGAGGCGGCCTTCGACTCGTGCTCGCGACTGCCCTACGCCTCGCGGGTCGCGCTCAAGAGGCCCAGGAACGCGACGCTCCGGGAGCTGGTCGTGCCGTGTTCACGCACCGGGTACGTCGTGCTGTTCCGGGTTACCGACGCGCGCACCGTCTCGGTGCTGGCCGTCCGTCACCAGCTCGAAGAGGAGGACCACTGACGGCTACTGGCAGTAGCCGGTGTTCGCGTTGCACGTGGTGCCCGCCGGGCACGTCGCGAGGCCGCCGTTCTCACAGCGCGGCCGGCACCAGCCGATGATGGGCAGCCCCGTGTTGCCCGTCGCGCAGACGTAGCCCGGGCGACAGACGTCCTGGCCCTGGCCCACGCCGAAGCAGAACTGCTTGCACGTGCTGGCGGTGACGCCGAACAGCGTCTCGGTCACGCAGATGCCGGTAGTGCACGGGAGGTTCGCGTTGCACGTCGCGGTGCAGTACCCGCCGGGGTAGCCCGTCTGCGTGCCCGCGAGGCAGAACTGGTTGAGCGGCGGCTGGCACTGCGTGTCGCCGGTGCACGCGCTGCCCGCCTCGACGTTCATCGCGCCGCCGCCGCCTCCGATGCCACCGCCCGGCCCACCGCCGATGCCGCCGCCCGGTCCACCGCCGATGCCGCCGCCCGGTCCACCGCCGATGCCGCCGCCCGGTCCACCGCCGACGCCGCCGCCCGGTCCACCGCCGATGCCGCCACCCGGCCCACCGCCGATGCCGCCGCCCGGCCCACCGCCGATGCCGCCGCCCGGTCCACCGCCGATGCCGCCGCCCGGCCCACCGCCGATGCCACCGCCCGGTCCACCGCCGATGCCGCCGCCCGGCCCACCGCCGATGCCACCGCCCGGTCCACCGCCGATGCCACCGCCCGGCCCACCGCCGATGCCGCCGTCGAGGAAGGGTGGGAGGCAGATGCCCGACTGGCACGTCGTGCCGGAGGGACAGGCGACGCAGGCCTGGCCGAACGCGCCGCACGCCGAGCTGCTGGTGCCCGACGAACACTGGCCGTTCAAGCAGCAGCCCGAGCACGTCTGCGGGCCGCAGCCGGCGCACGTGCCGTTGACGCACTGGAAGCCCATGGGGCACGAGACGCACTGCTGGCCAGCGATGCCGCACTGCCGCGCCGACGGCATCACGCAGCCGGTGCTGTTGCAGCAGCCGCTCGGGCACGTCTGCGCATTGCACACCGAGGTGCAGGTGCCGTTGCGGCATTGCTGACCCGGCGGGCACGACACGCACATCGAGCCCGAAGCGCCGCAGTTGAGGGCACTCTGGTTCTGGGGCGACAGGCACGTACCGCTCGGCAAGCAGCAACCGGAGCACGTCGTGCCGTTGCAGCCCTGGGGCAGACACTTCCCGAAGGAGCAGGTCTCGCCCGGCGCGCACACCGTGCAGGTGGTGCCGCCGGCGCCGCACTGGAAGTTGGAGCTGCCCGAAACGCACTGGCCCGCCGCGTCGAAGCAACCCGGGCAGGGGCCGACGCCGCCACCGACGCCGCCACCGACGCCGCCACCGACGCCGCCACCGACGCCGCCACCG